>JBKHCS010000015.1:0-41048 GCA_046541715.1 Spirochaetaceae bacterium | reverse complement strand
ATTCCTCGGCGCTTACGACCAAGCGTATCGTCTTGGAGTCCGGAACGACCGAGGGCTCGACCGGCGCTTCGGGAACCGAAGTCGCTCTTGCCGGGCGCGGCTTCAATCAAGAGGTCGAGAACCGCTACAAGGACGAACAAGGTCTGGACTTCACTTACGTCGATGCGATGGAGGGATACGAGTATCCGCCGGAGGTCTTGCTTGCCTTCCTCCAAGAAGGCGGCCTCGAGATTCCCGAGGGAGGAGCAGAATGAAGTCGACGAACACCATCGCTGTTCTCTCAGTGGGAATTCTCTCAGCCTTTACTCTCCTCTCCTGCGAGACGGTTACCGGCGTTGCCGCGGCCGGTGGGCTCGTAACTCAGGAACAGGCGGACTCTTTGGCCGGAACCGCAGAGGCGGTTCAGAAGAGTTTCGAAGACATCACTCCGGAGCAGGAGTACTACATCGGCCGCTCTGTCGGTGCGGTTATCCTCAACCAGTACGACACCTACGACGACCCGGCGGCAAACGAATACCTCAACATTCTCGGACAGAGTATCGCCCTCGCCTCCGACCGCCCGGAGCTCTTCGGCGGCTACCGCTTCCAGATTCTCGAATCCGGTGAGATAAACGCCTTTGCAACCCCGAGCGGTTTGATCTTTCTTACCCGGGGAATGCTCCGGCTTGCGCAGAGCGAAGACGACGTCGCCGCGATTATCGCCCACGAGGTCGGACACATCGTCGAGCAGCACGGCCTCAAGGCCATCAAGACCTCCCGGATAAATACGGCGCTTACAAGCGCAGCGCTTACGTCGGCCCAGTTTGCCTCCAACGAAGATGTCGCCGAGCTGACTGCAGCCTTCGAAGACTCCGTCCAAGACGTAACTTCCACCCTGGTTAATTCCGGTTACTCCCGGGGCGCCGAACGGGAGGCCGACGCCCAGGCCGTCGCGATTCTCCGGCGGCTCGGATACGATCCCCGGTCGCTTATCCGGGTTCTCGAAGCCATGGACCGGGAGCTAGAACCGGGAGGACTGGATTTTGCCAAGACCCATCCGGACCCCGAAGACCGGATCGAAGATATCGAAAAGGAGCTGGATTTGGGGGGCTTTGCTTCTGCTCCACCGGCGGTACGGCAGGCCCGTTTTGAGACAGCCCTCGGACGCATATAGCCGGCATGTAGACGCCGGCACCTAAAAAAGTGAGGAGTGCGACGCTGAAGAACAAAACCGCCGACGGCGACGGGCGCTTCCGCCACCGTGTTCTCCGGGGCCTCGCCGTCGGTGTATGCGCCGGGGCCTTGGGCGTCGCGGCCTGGGCCCTCGGTGCGCTCGAAACAATCGAGTACCGCACCTGGGACTCCCGTGTCCGTTTTTTTGCCGAGAAGGCCGAGCAGCACGAAGACATCGCCATGATTCTCCTAGATCAAGACAGCCTCGACTGGACGGAGGAAAACTTCGGATTCTCTTTTCCCTGGCCCAGGGAAATCTACGCCTACATCGTCGGTTATCTGGAACGAGCGGGAATCAAGGCCCTTGCGATGGACGTTCTCTTCGTCGACCCGTCGGTCTACGGCGTCTACGACGACGAGCAGCTCGGAAACGCCCTCTCAACCTTACCGAACGACGTTTTTGCCCTCTTCTTGGGAGAGGAAACCGGCAACGCGACCGCCTGGCCGGAAAGCGTACCGCAACCGGAAATTGCGATCGACGGCCTCGCCGAGCTTCCGGAATCGACCCGAGAGGCCCTGAGCTATCCCCGGGGGCTCTTTCCGATACCCGAGATAGCGGAGAATGCTTCGTTCTTAGCTAACGTGCAGAATCCCCAGGACTCGGATGGGGTCTTCCGCCGGGGGCCTGTCTTTTCACTCTTCGACGAGGTTGTGGTCCCGGGTCTTGGACTTGCCACGTATCTTATGGGAAATGATCTTGCCGACAACCTGTCGGTGGTTCCCGGGGAACTGAACGTCGGAAATCAAGTCGTCCCGTTGGACAAAGAGGGAAACCTGGTTCTTCGGTTTAAGGATCGCGGTGAGTCCCGAACCTACGGCGCCGCCGCGGTGCTAAACAGCGAGCTTCAGCTGCGGGAAGGCGGAACGCCGGACATCGACCCGGCCAACTTCGCAGGCAAGTACGTCTTCTTCGGCTTCAGCGCCCCGGGCCTTCTCGATCTGCGTCCTACTCCCCTCAACCCAACGACACCCGGTGTCGAGGTGCACGCGAACCTCCTCGATAACCTCTTGACCGGGGACGGGATGAGGTTGATAAAACCCCCTGCCGTTGCTACGGCAATTTTTCTGGTAGCAGTCATGGTCGGCATCGTCGGGTCGGTCGTTACCGGAGCCGGAATGACGGCTCTGCTCTACGGTATTGTGATTCCCCTCCCGGTGTTCGCTTCCTTCGGAGCCTATGCCGCGGGACTCTGGCTTCCCCTCGTGGCGATAGAGCTCGGTGCCGTGTTGTCGTTGATCGGCTCTAACGTCGTCAACTACGCCACCGAAGGCCGGCAGAAGCGATTTATCAAAGGGGCCTTCAGCCAGTACTTGAGTCCCGCGGTGATCGACCAACTCATTTCCCACCCCGAGCGGCTTCAGCTCGGGGGAGAGCGCCGGGAGCTCTCGATCTTCTTTTCCGACCTCCAGGGGTTCACGAGCATATCCGAGAGTCTTTCCCCGGAAGAGCTCACGACGCTCCTGAACGATTACCTCTCGGCGATGACCGACATCATTCAGGAAGAAGGCGGAACGATCGACAAGTACGAGGGGGACGCGATTATCGCCTTCTGGAATGCGCCGCTCTTGCTCGAGGATCACGGGGTTCGGGGTGTTCGGGCGGCGGTCCGCTGCCAACAGAAGCTTGCGGAGCTCCGGCCGGAGTTTGCCCGGCGCTCGGGCAAAGAGCTCCACATGCGCATCGGCATGAACTCCGGTCCGGCGGTCGTGGGCAACATGGGCTCCCGGGTCCGGTTCGACTACACAATGCTCGGGGACGCTGTTAACCTTGCGGCCCGCCTCGAAGGCATCAACAAGCAGTTCGGCACCTATACGATGATCTCCGAGGCTACCCGGACCCTCGCGGGTGACGCCTTTGCCTGCCGGGAGATCTCCCGGGTCCGGGTCGTCGGAAAGAACCTTCCGGTGGTCGTCTACGAGCCGATGACCCGAGAGGAGTTCGCTCGGCGACGCGGGCACCTCGAAGTATTCGATCGGGGCCGGAACGCCTTCTACCGGGGCAACTTCGCCGAAGCGCTCGCCGCCTTCCAGGAGATAGCCGACGTGGACCCGCCGGCGGAGAAGTACGCCGTCAAGTGCCGCCCTCTTGTGGAATCCACCCCGGGCGATTGGGATGGTGTCTGGAATATGACCGAAAAGTAGTCGCGTCCAGAGGGATTCGAACCCCCGACCCGCGGCTTAGAAGGCCGCTGCTCTATCCTACTGAGCTATGGACGCCGGTGCGTCGGGATGACTGGACTCGAACCAGCGATCTCCTGCTCCCAAAGCAGGCGCCTTAGCCACTAGGCTACATCCCGAGAAACGAATCGCGCCAGAGTATAGACCGCCCCCCCGGACCGGTCAACTCTCCGACGGAATGGGAATCGGGTCCCCGAGAAAACGCGGCTCGGATCCCAAGACGTGGACGTCGAGGACCGCCTTTACCCGGGCAAGGTACTCCCGGACGCTCGTTCGGATTCCCAAGGGGCCCGAAATCGGACGCGCGTTGTAGCCTACAGCTTCAAGCGAATGATGACGGGCGATATAGAGCGCTCGCTCGTTGTGAAACTCCTGGCTGATAACCGTAAAGCGTTCCTGGCCGAAGATCCGATGAACCCGGATAACGGAATCCAGCGTCGAGAAGCCGGCGTAATCGAGCAGAATCGCCCCTTCCGGAACTCCTCGCCTTAGAAGCTCCTGCTTCATGAGAACCGGTTCGTTGTACGAGTGATGAGCGTTGTCTCCGCTTGCGACGATTATCTTGATCTTTCCAGCGGCGTAGAGGTCCCCGGCCGCGTCAATCCGATTGTCGAAGTAGGGGTTCGGCCGCCCGCTTCCGAGATACCGGCTTGTTCCCAACAAGAGGCCGACCTGGTTGTACGGAATCTCTTTCGCATCCGAATAGAGGGACCCCTGAGCAAACCGGGAGACCGAAGCATTCGCAAAAACGATGATCCCCACCGAAACGATGGCCGCCACCGGTAGAGCAAGTAGGAAACCGTGTTCAAGGAACCGAGACATCTTGCTGTTAACGAGCTGCGAGGCGCGCCTACCCCCTTCCCCGCAGCTTGTTGATAACGTCGATGGCCTTCAGCCGCACGTCGCGGACGTAAGCTCCCGCAGCAACCTCGAGGACAACGTTGATGGCTTCCGGATCCGAGATTCCGCCTTGGCTTTCCGCGATCTTTTCCAAGGCGAGAAGAGAGGCAAAGGCGAGATTGTTGTCCGGAGCCTCCCGGGCGTTTTCCCGGCGGAGCATAAACACGATGTTTTCCAGTGTCTCGTTGTCATCGTTGATACCGATGGTACCCAAGGCATAGACCGCTTCCGCGAGAACCATCGGTTCCGGGTCTTCCTGGAGTATGGTTAGAAGAACCTGTTGGGACCGTTCTCCGCCGATTTCCCCGAGAAGCTGAGCCGACTGGCGTCGAATCTCCGGATAGTTATTGATTACCGCACCTTCCGAGCGAACCTGACGCGCGGTCCCCTCGGTTGCGAGGGCCTGGAGGATCACGAAGAGCCCGGGGTTTTCCTCGGTAAGGGTCCCGTCTTCGACGCTTGAACGGATACTCTGGAGAGCCAGAAACTTTAAATCTCTATCGTTCGACAGCGCCTGGCCACGAATAATCTGGAGCTCGATGTCCTGGCTGAGGTAGAGCTCTTCGATAGTCTGCTCTTCTCTTTGGGAACCGTCACCCGACTGTCCAAAGACATTGCCTCCGAGGAACAGCGACAAAACAACTATAACAACAAGAACAAGTTTCATGGTCGGTCTCCTAGACGAAGCTCGTGTCAGAGTATAGCCTAAAATACGTCGACTTTCCAATCATCGTCGACCTTAGTCAGTTGGTAGAGAATGACTTGTCGGCCCCGGACTTCCATGATGGCCTCGACTTGGTCGTCCTGGATAAACCGGAGGTCGTCGAGTCGAGCGTTGGCCCTGCTGGGAACGACAACCCAATCGAAATAGTCACGAAGACTGTTCAGCTCGATATTGTTCCGTTCGAGAATCGGTGTCTCCGAGACCTGCCGGAGCATCCCGGGATCCGAATAGGTATCGACGTACTTCTTCGTCAGGTTCTCCTGCCAACGCCGAAAATCCCGGGCCTGTATTACTCGGTTGAGCTCTGCGATCGTCTCTTCTATTTCGGAAAAGGTGCGCTCGTAGACCTCGACCGAGACTTCGATCTCATGGTCTCCGGGAGCCGCCTCCTCGTCGGGCTCCGGGGTCAATTCTTCGACGCCGGGCTCCTCTGCCTCCGGGGATTCAGCAGGTTCTTCGGCGGGCTCCGGTTGCGGCTCCGGCGCCGTAGAACATCCTATAGCCAATGCCAGTGTTGTCACAAGGAGAAGAATCGGTCGGGTTTTTGTCATCACCGCATTCTACTCTCAGGCACCAAAGATGTCAATTTTTCTTACTTGTCCTCTCCATTTACGCCGTGTACTATTCAATGTATCGTATGTCTACGCCACAAGATGTAGTTCGGATTCTCCAGAGCTACACGAAAAGGACCCGAAAGGCGGTCATTGCCTTCCAAGATCTTCTCGATTTTACGGATAAGTACCTTTCCAAGTACGCGGAGGAGTTCCCGGACCTCGCGGATTTGGACGACAACACCTCCGATCTTCTCGCGGCCCATCTTATGTCCCTCGAGAAGGAGGGGCGCTGCAGCCTCGAGTATCGGGGCGGCCGTATCGTCGAAATAGACTACCTCGAGTTCTATCCATTGGTCATTAACGCAGCGTATAGCAAGATCAAGGCTCAGACGCATATGCCCTTTCCCACCGAGGAGTCCCTTCCCCTCTCTCTTCCGGAACAACGCATTACCGCGGTAAA
Organism: Spirochaetaceae bacterium; assembly: GCA_046541715.1. Classification (GTDB taxonomy): domain Bacteria; phylum Spirochaetota; class Spirochaetia; order DSM-27196; family PWMO01; genus CAYPUT01. Next base: position 35,020 of record JBKHCS010000015.1, on the reverse strand, counting down.
CATTAAGGAGCAATTTGTCGATTGGCTGGCTAAGACCGACCAGAAGCCGACGAAGGTTCTCCGTCTGATATTTCCCGAGGGAATTCGGAGCATCATCTGCACCAATGAGCTCCTTGCCCGTTTCCTGCCGGAGTTGGCGGTGCACAAGATGAGAAACTATCTCCGGATAGAAAAGAACGCCGGTTACATGCGAAGTCGCCTCCTCGGCGTCTTCCGTAACCGGGACATGGCTCTCAAGGAGTTTCTCGACAAGATCCAAACGAACCCAAGTGAGGCTCTCAACTCCGTACTCTTCCCTAACGACTTTACCTTTCACGTGTGGACGACCATGTGCAGCGTTGTCGTAAAGGAGTTCAGTAAGAAGAAAGACAAGCTTCAGGAGGATTACGACTACGAGCAGGCCGCCTATCTCCTCGGCTACTACAACGTCTTTCACAAAGCGATTGTCCAGAAGAAGCGGGAAACGGAAACGGCGCTCCGGGGCATAGACAACAACCTCAAGAAGCCTCCCTACGTCTTTAGCACCAGCGACATCTACGGGTTTACCGACTCCAAGGGTATCCCCCTTGCCAAGCATTGTACCGTCGAAGAAATGAACGAGCATCTCCGGAAGCGGCTAACGCCGAAGGAGGACGAGACACTTCCGGAGCTCATTCGTTTTAAGGGAACCGACGACAAGGACTACTACATCCGGAAAGAGTCTGTCTTACGGTATCTCATCGAAGCGCTGTACGAGATCTCCCGCGAGTTTCAGGATTACTACGTCGGCCTCTTTAAGAAGGCACTGGAAAACGACGAAAAGCCCAAAATCATGCTCGAAGACCAGCCCTTCGCCGACGAGGTGAGTAGCAGGCTAAGGGCCCAGGAACCGATCGTCTCGGGTCTTTTGAGCTACGACCTTCTGTCGGTCTGTGTCCGGGAGCAGAAACCGCAGAAAGCTGCAGCCGACGAGATAACCCGGATTCTCGATCCGAAGAACCGTGGCGTCCGACCCGCCTTCGAGGTGCTGAAGCTCGACCGAAGGGAGCTCTACCGGCAGGCGAAGATTCTGCTGCCCTTCTGGCAGGCGTTTCCGCTCTTCCGAGGAATCGTCAAGTTCTTTATTGCGTTGATGATCGGCGACCCGAAGGCACAGAAGAAGCGTCGGAAGCAACGGTCGGAATCCGGATCCCCGGCGGCCGGCGATGCTTCGGGCGCTCCTCCGATCGATCAGTTCGAGGAAGGAACCATGCAGTTCGGCTCCCGTCCCGCCGCAGGGAGTACCGGAGGCGGCGTCGCCGCTCCGGCGAGTCCGTCGACCAACACGCGGAAGGCCCAGTCGATCGCGTTCCGGGAAACGGTTCAGAAACTCCAGGAAGAGTACGTTGCCCCCGGGCGAACTGTTAAGGCGACCCTCGAGGAGCTCGCCGAAAAATGGAATCCTCTCTTGGATCCCCTGGCCCGGCAGAATCTCGTCGAGGATGTTAATTCTCTCGTGAGGGATTTTTTGCGTCGAATGAGGGTGGGCGCCCGGCTGGTCCCTCCCGATCGGGAACGGATCCGAGAGCTATCGGCTAAACTTGCCCAGAACGACGCTTTTAGCGAAGTCCGGCAAAAAGAACCTCTTCGCCGCTATCTCGAGCTCTACATGATTACCGTCCTAGGTAAACAGTAGCTTCCGGCCGTGCTCGTCTTCGTAACGGGTCCCCGGGGAGCCGGAAAGACGACTTTCGCCGGGTTGCTCCTCCGCTCGTTGACCGCCGACGCGCCGGTTTGCCGCTCCTTCGAAAGAAGCCTCGCCTTTTTGTCACGCCGTCTACCCGACGACACAGGTTACGACCTGGAGATCTTGCAGACTCCGCCGCCGCATGACTCCGCGGCCGGGGGTCTGATTGTAAGCCGGGGCCTGCCCCTCGCGCGCCGAAGGGACGCCGCTCCGGATTGGACAGGCGACGCCCTCGGACCTTGGGTCTTTTCCGGCGCGGCGTTCCGCCTCGCGGAGAGCCGGTTTGAAGAGGCCTTTGTCAACCTAAAGAAGGAAGGGCTCTTTATATTGGACGAGGTCGGTCCCCTGGAGCTGAAGCTCGGTCGAGGCTACTCCCAGATTCTTTCCCGCCTTCCGGGGCTCCACCGAGGGGTAGTCGTCGTTCGTCCGGGTCTTCTCAGCGCCCTTGCGGGGCGGGTGGGCGCTACCACCGTGATTGAGGTCGAACCGGGAGCCGTCGACGACGGCCCCGAGTTGCAGCGGCTTCTCCGGCGCGCCGGGGAAGCCCTCTCTTAGCACGCTCGTCTCAACACTCTTCTTTCGCGATCTCCGGGGCCGACTTACAGCTGCCGAAGGGACTCTTGGTAATCCAGTTGTCGATCGGCTCCTTCTTCCGGAGGGCCCGCCAGACATCCTCGTAGCGGATCGGCATGTGCGTAAGCTCGGCCCCGGTGGCTTGCTGGATTGCGTTCCCCAGCGCCGCAGCCACCGAGATCATCGAATGCTCGGCGACGCCCCGGGCGCCGAAGGGCCCGTCGATCTGGGGCGTTTCGACCGTGTGGGCCTCGATTTCCAGCGGCATGTCTGCCGCCGTCGGGATCTTGTTGTCGGTAAAGGAGGGGTTCAAGAGGCGCCCCCTCTCGTCGTAGATGTACCCTTCGCAGACCGCCGTTCCGAGGCCCTGAATCATCCCGCCGATCGCCTGCCCCCGGACCTCGTCCGGGTTGATGACATGGCCGACGTCGAACACCGAGGCCACCTTGAGAACGTTGTACTCTCCGGTTTCGGGGTGGACCTCCACCGTCATCCCGTGGGCACCGTAGGTCCAATCGATGGCCGGTAGTCCCTGCCCCGTCTCCTTGTCGAGAAAGGTAAGGCCCTGGGCGATGTACCGGCCGACCCCGACAAGGGGGCCGCCGATGGCGTTGCCGTTGGGAAAGGCGTACCCCATCGCCATTTGCTTGAAGGTTACAAAGGAGTCGGGATGATGCCTAAGGAAGACCTTGTCCGCGTCGTGGTCCAGGTCAACCTCCTGGCAACGCAAGACCCGGGAGGCAACGTCGTAGGCATTCTTGAGAAGGTCCTCCGCCGCGAGAATCGCCGCGTTTCCGCTTAGGAGGAGCCCCTTCGACGCGACGGTCTGCCAATCGTAGGGGTCCCGGTCCGTGTCGGATTCGAAGGCGACCTTGACCCGTTCGATCGGGAACCGGAGTCGCTCGGCGATTATCTGTGCGATCGAGGTGTAGGTTCCCTGCCCATAGTCCACGAGGGAGAGGTTGGCGATGACTGTCCCGTCTTCGTTGATCTTGAGGATAACCACCGTCGCGGTAAAGGAGGGCATCGCCGGAGCCTTGTGGAGGGCGGCAACCGACTTTCCGATCTTCATACCGGTCCGGGCTTCCCGGGCCTTTTCTTCCTCGGTGAGGGTTCCGTAGCCGATCGATTCGGCGGCCTTATCGATGCACGCCAAGACGTTCCCATGGTTCTCCGAGATGTGTTCCCCCGTCAGGGTTATCGAACCGGGACGGAGAGCGTTTCGCTTTCGAAACTCCAGAGGATCCATCCCGATTGCCCGGGCGACCAGATCCATGTGGCGCTCGAGGCCCCAATGGAACTCCACGTGCCCGAAACCCCGGTACGCGGTACCGTAGACCTTGTTCGTGTAGACCGTGTAGGCGTCGACCTTTGCGTTGGGAATTTCGTAGGGACCCGCCGCCGAGTATCCGGAGGCCCGCGTCACGTTTACGGCGTAGTCCGCGTATGCCCCGGAGTCCCAGTACATGGTCATCTCCTGACCCAGAATCTTCCCTTCCTTCGAAACGCCGGTCTTGATCTTGTAGGTCAGCTGGCTCCGGCAGGGAAGCATGTTGAACTCTTGTTCCCGGGTAGCCTGAAGCTTAACCGGGCGCCCGGCGGCCTTCTTCGAAAGAACCGCGACCAAGGGCTCGATCCCGATCCCTGCCTTGCCTCCGAAACCACCCCCGACGTAGGGAACGATAACCCGGACGTTCCGGTGAGGAAGTCCAAAGGCGACGCAGAAAAGGTTTCTCACCGTAAAGGGAGACTGGGCGGAGCTCCAGATGGTTACCTCGTCGCCGTGTTTCCAGCTGACGATCGCTACGTGGGTCTCCATCGGAACGTGCTGAACCGACGGATTCGTGTACTCCCGCTCGAGGACCCATTCCGCCTCGTCGAAGGCTTTCTCGACGTCCCCCTTGCGGAGCTTGGTGTGGTTGGCGATGTTGGTCCCCGGTATCGGCGTGAAGGAGCTCTTCATGTAGTCGTATTCCCCGAGCTTCGGGTGAACCAAGGGGGCATCCTTCTCGAGGGCTTTTAACGGATGCAGAACCGGCTCCAGGACTTCGTAGTCGACCTCGATTAGGTCTACCGCCTTCTGGGCCGTTGCCAAGGTGTCCGCGGCGACAGCAGCAACTCCTTCTCCGTAATGACGTACCTCGCCCTTTGCGAGAATGGCCTTGTCGACAACGTAGAGTCCGAGGGTGTAGTCCAGTTCGTCCCCGGTAACGATGGCCCGGACTCCCGGGAGCGCCGCGGCCTTCGAGGTATCGATCGACTTAATCCGGGCCCTGGCGTGGGGGCTCTGCTTGACCCGGGCGTAGAGCATCCCGGGGAGTACCATGTCGCTGACGTAGACCGCCTGTCCGGTTACCTTTTCCTTTACGTCTATTCGCTCCGTCGGCTTGCCGACGTACGTTAGCGATTCGTTCTTTATTGTATCCAGCATACCTAACTCCCTGCCTGTCCCGATACGTCCAATACCGCTTCGACGATCTGCTCGTACCCGGTGCACCTGCAGAAGTTGCTCTCGATCCCGTGGACAATCTCCTCCCTCGTCGGTTTCGGGTTCCGGCGGAGGAGATCCCGGACGGTCAGAATCATGCCGGGGGTACAAAAACCGCACTGAACCGCGTGGTTCCGGTTGAAGGCCTCCTGAATATCAGAAAGCTCACCGTTCCGCGCTTCACCTTCGATGGTCTCCACCTGCCCGCCGTCGATCTCGACCGCGAGTACCAGACAGGAATTAACCGACTTTCCGTTAAGAAACACCGTACAGGCACCGCATTCCCCGGAGCCACATCCCTCTTTAGTACCGGTAAACCCGAGGTCGTTCCGGAGAAAGTGCAGGAGGGTGATGTTTTCGGCGACATCCCGGACGAACCGGTTGCCGTTTACTTCGAATGATATCCGCTTCATTATTCCGATACCTCGTCCAGTAGCCGTTCGATGTAGACCCCGACCATGAAGTCGCGGTAGTCCTTGGTGCATCGAACGTCGTCGATGGGGCTAATCGCTTCGTGGGCCACCTTCCGCACCTCTTCGGCGGGGGTATCGGCGGTAAACTCCGGAAGCATGACCGGAGTCGGCGCCGCCGAGCTGACGGCAAACCGGAGGATTCCCGGGGGGCGCACCAACGTCACGCTGACCAGACCGAGATCGTGCCCCTTAATCCGCTTCAGCTTCTTGTATCCCCCCGGTGCATTCTCGTACCGCTTGGGAACGACGATTGCCTCGACGATCTCGTTCGGTTGGAGCACGGTCTTCTTGACCCCGGTAATGAACTCGCCGATCGGAACCCGACGGGTTCCGTCCTTCGAAGAGATAACCACTTCGGCCCCAAGAACAAGCAAGGGGGACGACATGTCGCCGCAGGGGGACGCCGTGACGACGTTGCCCACCACCGTCGCACGGTTGCGAAGCTGGTAGGTCGCAAGTTCGTTCCCCGCGATGTGTAATATCGGATAGTGTTCCTTTACCCTCTCGTCGTCGATAACCTCGTTGACCGTAACACAGCAGCCGATGTGAAGGCCCTCCTGGTCGTAAGCCAGGGAATGAAACTCTTCGACCTTTTTCAGGTCGACGACGAAGGTCGGTCGAACGAGATCCGCCCGCATATTGACGAAGAGGTCGGTGCCTCCGGAAAAAACCGTTGACTCGCCGCCGTGCGTTTCGAGAAAGGCAAGAAGCTCTTCCCGCGACGTTGGCGCTACGTAAGAGAATTCGTGTAGCATTGTGGCTCCTATAAAGGTGTATTGTATCGGTAGCCTTTTTTCGCTGTCAAGGAAAAGTGAATCATCTAAAATTATGACAATATGGTGAATGTTCATACTTATGCACCTACGACCATTGTTCCCGCGGCGGGACTCTCGAAACGATTCTCCCGGTGGAAACTAGGCCTTCCCTACTGCGGCGAGCCGCTGTTGAGGAGGGCTCTCCACCTGGCCCGGGAAGTCTCCGATGAGGTTATCCTGGTCCTGGGAAACCGCCGGGACGAAGCCGAGGCTATCGCGCGTTCGGTGTCGGGAGTCACCCTGGTGTACAATCCGTGGTACCCCTATGGTCTTTTTTCGTCGTTGCTCTCGGCTATCCCGAGGGTACGGGGCGACGGTGCTTACGTGCTCCTCCCGGACATGCCGCTCTTGAGACCCGAGCATTTCCGGCTGCTGCAACTCCGGACCCGGTCCGACGTTCTCCGTCCGACCTACGAGGGCCGTCCGGGTCACCCGGTCTATCTTGCTCCCCGGGTTCTGACCCGCGCGTTGTCCTTTCCGCTCCGGGGACGTATGCCCGACGTGCTAAGTTTGTACGACGTCGTCGGCGTTCCGACCAACGATATCGCCGTCGTAACGGATGTCGATACCGAGCTTGACTACCGCAGGCTCATCTCCCATTCTTCTAGCCCATGTACAGGATATCCCGAGCAACATTGAGCCTCGTTTTTCTTCTTTTGTCCGTTTCGGCTGCTCTCGATGCCCAAAACTCATTGGCTGTCGTAGACGCTCTCGGCCGGGAGATTCTCTTCGATGCGCCACCGGAGCGTATCGTCATCGCCGGACCGGCAACGCTGATGATCGCCGACGCCCTCTACCTCTTCGAAACCGGTGCCGAGCGCCTCGTCGGGGTGACCCGGATCGATCAGGGCAAGGGCAACTTTCTTCGGAGCATAGATCCCGACTACGGCCGAAAAACCATTCTCGAGCGGCAGGTCGGTCCCGAGCAGATAGCCGCCTTGCGACCGGATGCCGTTTTGTTAAAGACCCAACTCAGGGCCCGCCTCGGGGTCCGGTTGGAGAGCCTCGGTCTGCCGGTCGTCTATTTCGACTTTGAAACGCCGGAGCAGTATCAGCGGGACATTTCCACCATGGGACGCCTCCTCGGCGAACAGGAGCGGGCCCGGGAGATAACCCGGTACCTCGAGGGTAGACGGTCCGAAGTCCTCGGGGTAACGCAGGCCCTGCCTCCCGACGAGCGTCCGTCGGTGCTCTTCCTCTACGTCGATAACCGCGGCGGGGACCGCGCTTTCAATGTGCCTCCCGACGGATGGATTCAGACCACGTTGGTCCGGGAGGCCGGTGGAGAACCCGTGTGGACCGGCATCCCCCTCGGAAGCGGCTGGAGCACCGTTACCATGGAGCAGATTGCCCGTTGGGACCCGGAGAATGTCTTGTTTGTCGCCTACCGACAGGATGCATCGGAGGTCGCGGAAAGACTCCGAAGCGACCCGGTCTGGCGGAACCTTACCGCGGTCCGAAACGGAAGGGCCTGGGCAGTTCCCGTCGACTTCTACAGCTGGGACCAGCCGGATATCAGGTGGATTCTCGGGCTCGAGTGGACCGCCTACGCCCTCCATCCCGACCGTTTCCCCAACCTCTCGATCCGGGAGAGGGTCTACACCTTCTACGAACGCTTCTACGCTCTCTCCCGGGAAGAGACGGACAGGATTATCTTTTCCATACTCGAAGGGGACCTTCTCCCGGAGCGTTCAAACTGACCTCGCGCCGTTCTTCCGGGTCGCGCGTCCTTCTCCTCTTTCTTGCGTGGATCCTCACGACGGGGGTCGTGCTTTCGGTTGGGCGCTACCCCTCCCCGGGAATTAGCTGGCCGCTTCACCTACTAGAGGACGACCTGGGGCGGAGCCTTCTTCTTTCGCTCCGGCTTCCCCGGGTGGTCGCCGGGGCGTTTCTGGGGTTGGCCCTCGGAGGCGCCGGGGCCGTTCTTCAGATGCTCTTCGGGAACCCCTTGGTAGAACCGGGTCTCGTCGGCGTCTCCCAGGGAGCCGCCTTCGGAGCCGCGGCGGCTTTGGTTCTCCTCGGGGTCGGCTCCTGGGGTGCCCCGTGGGTTCAACAGCTCTTGAGCACCCTCGGCGGGTTTGCAGGTCTTATGGCCGCATACACCGTGGCGAAGCGGATACGCTTCGGCGGGTGGGTCCTTCGTATGGTCCTCGCCGGAATCGCGGTAAGCGCCCTCTTCTCTGCGGGTGTCGGCCTTCTGAAGCTGGTCGCCGACCCGATAACCCAGCTGCCGGCGCTGACCTTCTGGCTTCTCGGGGGACTCTGGTCGGTAACCTGGGGCGATATCGGAACGGTGTCCGCCCTCTTGCTTCCTTCCCTCGGGATCCTCTACGCCTTTCGGTGGCGGATCAATCTCCTTTCCCTTCCCCAGCGGGTCTCCTTCTCCCTCGGCGTTCCGGCGGGCCGGGAGCGGATGGTTGTGCTGTTGGCCGCCACCGCAGCCGTCTCTTCGGTCGTGGCGATTAGCGGCATCGTCGCCTGGGTCGGCCTTTTGGTTCCCCACATCGCCCGGCGCATTGTTTCCGTCGACTCCCGGCACTCGGTACCGGCCTCGATGCTTCTCGGCGCGATCCTGGTAGAGCTTTGCGACGCCCTCGCCCGGACGCTCCTTCCGGGGGAGATTCCCCTCGGTATCGTAACCTCCCTTGTCGGCGCCGGCCTCTTTCTCTATCTGCTGACGACTCGACGGGTTACCCTCCAACGCGCATGAGTGACGCAATCCTCTTCGACGATGTGGTATTTGCCTACCCCGGCGGTGGTAATTCACCGGTGCTAAGAGGGCTCTCTTTGTCCGCCCCGGCGGGGTGCATTACTGCCCTTCTCGGACCCAACGGCGTCGGCAAGACAACCCTCCTAGGCCTCGCCCTCGGGTGGCTCCGCCCCGAGAAGGGTAGCGTATCGCTCTTCGGAGAGCCGATTTCGGGCTTGACCCGAAGCCGCCTCGGGCGGACCGTAGCGCTTGTTCCCCAGTCGGAATACATTCCCTTCGAGTTCACCGTCGCCGAATACGCCCTCCTCGGCAGGGCGCCTTACTTGAGGCCCCTCGAACTCCCGAAGCAACAGGACATCGAGGTTGTCCGCTCCGTCCTCGACGAAGTTGGGATACTCCACCTTCGAGAGCGCTCGGTAACCGAATTGAGCGCCGGTGAACGGCAACTACTCCTGCTTGCGAGGGCTCTGGCGCAGAAACCCAAGATCCTTCTCCTCGACGAGCCTTCGAGTCACCTGGACCTCGCCAACAAGCGGCGCCTCCTCGAAATCCTGAAGGAACGACTCCGGCGGGGCCTTTCCGCGGTGTTGACCTCCCACGACCCGCACTTTGCCTCGGCCCTCGCTTCGAAGGTCTGCCTCTTGGAGGGGGGCCGGGCCTTTGCCGCCGGCGCTCCCCTCGAAATTTTGACACCGGCAAACCTTCAAAGAACCTACGGAGTTTCCTTGGATGTTCGGATCCTCGACGGGGAACCGGTTGTCCTCTGGCATCGACAGGGGAGGTAACTCTGCCTACAATACCGATCCAAGGAGAAACGGATGATCAAAGAACAGTGGGATAGTGAGAAATTGGCGGTGATCGCCCTCGGGGGAAACGCGATTATTCAAAAGGGGGAAAAGGGCACTATCCACGAACAGTTCGCAAACACGCGTCGGTCGATGGAACCGGTCGTCGAGCTCCTCAAGGAGGGGTACAACTTTATTCTGACCCACGGCAACGGACCCCAGGTCGGAAACATCATGCTTCAGGTGGAGCGGGCCAAGGACGAGGTTCCGGAGACGCCCCTCGGTGTCGCCGACGCGATGACCTGCGGCTCTATGGGTTACATGATCGAGCAGTGTCTCCAGAACATTATGCTCCGCAAGGGTGTTTGGCGGAACGTGGTAACCGTCCCGGCACAGGTCCTCGTGGACAAGAGCGATCCGGCGATGGACAACCCGACTAAACCGATCGGGCCCTTCTACACCGAGGAAGAGGCCTCCAGACTCCGGGAGGAGCGAGGCTGGGTAGTCAAGGAAGATGCCAACCGCGGCTTCCGGCGATACGTGGCATCGCCCTATCCGATCGACATCATAGAGAAAGACGCGATTAACCTGCTCCTGAAACAGCACTACATCCTGATTACCGGCGGCGGCGGCGGCATTCCGGTCTGCTTTGAGGAGGACGGCACGATCGAGGGGGTCGACTGCGTTATCGACAAGGACCTCGCGAGCATGAAGATCGCCCTCGCCGTTGGCGCTCGGACGCTTATTATCATCACCGGGGTACCCCGGGTAACCATCAACTTCGGGAAGCCCGACGAGCAGTCTCTTTCCCGAATGACCCTCGCTCAGGCGAGGCACTACTACCAGGAAGGGCACTTTCCCCCGGGGTCGATGGGACCGAAGATGCTCGCTGCTATAGAGTTCGTCCAGGCGAACCCCAAGAACCGGGTAATCATAACCGACGTGGAGAACCTCGCGGCGGCGATCCACGGCGACGAGGGGACTCGGATCGTAGCCTACTGATCTCCGGGTCTACCGGTTTCCGGCGGCGCCTTTTATCGCCTTCTCGATGCCTTCGTAGCCGGTGCACCGGCAGAGATTTCCTTCCATCCAAAGGCGGATGGTTTCGTCCTCCGGGGCTTCTGCCGAAGGCTCCAAAGATCTCAAGAGCGTTTCGGCCTTGACGATCATCCCCGGCGTGCAGAAGCCGCACTGAAACCCGTTCTCCCGGACAAAGGCCTCCTGGAGGCTGGTGTCCGTGAGCCCTTCGATGGTGGTGATCTCCCTCCCCAGAACGTCGAGGGTGAGGGTGTAGCACGACTTTACCGCCTTATCGTCGACCATTACGGTACAGGCCCCACAGTCTCCGTTTTCGCACCCCATCTTGGTGCCGGTAAGACCCAGGTTTTCCCGGAGGGTCCGCAGGAGCGTGTCCGAGGGCCGGAGAATTACCTTTCGCGTCCGGCCGTTTATCGAGAGTTCGATTTCCACCAGATCCTTGTATCGTTCCATAGACGTCCTTTCTATCCGCTCTTCTTCCACAGACTCCCGAGGGCTTTGTTTAGCCCCAGCGCCATCAACGCCCGGCGGTACTCCGCCGACGCCCGAAAATCGGTCCGGAAGCTCCCGAGGCCATCGAGAACTCCGTGGACCACCCGTTCCGCTTGGTTCTCTTTTAGCTCATCGAAGAAAATCGAGCCCCAGACGGGGTACGCAAAGCTTCCGGAGGTTGCGAAGAGAAGCGAATCCTCGGAAGCGGTACACGCAAGCGTTACGATCGGGTAGTCGACCCGGGTGCTTCGAACCCAGCGCCCGTACCAAAACGGAGACTCGGCGGCCTCCCTCGGCAGGGCAAAGGCCACCACGAACTCCCCGGAGGCCAGACGCAACCGCTTGTCGAAGAGCTCCCGAAGCGGAACGCGCCTAGTATCGGCCGATGCGGTATCGGCCGATCCGGCGACAAAGGCATCCGCACCGGCGAGAACAAGCGGAAGCATCGCCTCCCGGTAGGGCAGACGGCCGGCGATATTTCCACCGAGGGTAATCGAGTTGCGCACCGTATGATCCGCCAGATTATCGATGCATCGGGTCATAAGCGGAGTGTCGAGTCTTTGAGAGAGATCGTTGAGTCGAACGCTCGTCCCTATGGTGAGCTCTCCGTCCTCAGATTCGAGCCGGTGTGTATCCGGTATCGTCTTAAGATCGACAAACGCACCGGCGGAGAGCTTTCCGTCCCGGGCCATCGTGACGAGCTCGGTGCCCCCGGCGAAGTATTCCGGTTTCAGTCCCGCTTCGGAACATTCCCGATATACCGAGACCGCCTCGGCGATGCTCTGCGGTCGGATAAACTCGATCTCCTGAAAGATCATTTCCGGCCCCCTTCGGACCAGAGGTACTCCGGCGTAATCGGAAGGCGGTGCAGCTGGGTGCCGACGGCCCGGGAAAATGCCGACGCAAGAGCCCCGGGCATACCGATTATCCCCTGTTCTCCGAGACCCCGGGCACCGAAGGGTCCGTCCTGTTGGGGTGTCTCGACGAAGTCTACGACGTACTCCGGGTGCTCCCCGTACCTCAGGATCTTGAAATCCCGCAGCTTACCGTTCAGAACCCTACCACGGCCGTCAAAGTCGAAGGCCTCCCGAGTCGTGTACCCGATCCCCATGGCCATCGCTCCGACGATTTGCCCCCGAGCCAGGGCCGGGTTTATGACCTTCCCGACGTCCATGGCGCAGGCGCTCTTGAGTATCCGATACGTTCCATCCCGAAGGTCCACCTCTACCTCGACCGCCTCCGCCCCGAGGGTCCATTCGAGGCCGGGCCGCCCCTCTCCGGTTTCCGGATCCAGGTGGCTCAAATGCCGGGCGATGTAGCGTCCCCGTCCGATGACCGGCCCCCCGACGGCGTTCCCATTCGGGTAGACGTATCCCAGGCAGACCTCCGACAGGGAAAGTCCGATATCCGGGTCGTCGGTTAGGAAGACCCTACCGTCGGCTACTCTTAGGTCCTCTACGGGGCAACGGAGGGGCCCCGAGGCAACCTGCTTTATCTGGGCCACCGCGTCCTCCACGGCGCCGAGGGCCGCCCGGCCTACCATAAAGAGGGTACGGCTCGCGGCGGTCGTCCAGTCGTGGGTAGACCGGTCGGTCATTACCTCCGGGACGACGTATACCATCTCCGGGTCCATCTTGAGGGCCTCGGCGACGATTTGGGCGAGTCCGGTCAGGGTTCCCTGCCCGATTTCCATCGCACCGGTTACAAGGTTACAACTGCCGTCTTCGTTAAAGGAGAGAACCGCCGAGGCGTCGGTAAAGGTCGGAATAGCCGGAGCCTTCCAGAAGGCGCTAACGCCCTTTGCCCGTACCAGATGCTCGTCTACGCGAGTTTGAGTTCCCTTCGCCCAATCTACGGCCGCCGCCGCCCGGCGGAGACACTCTTTGAGGTCCCCCGTGTTGCCGTCGAGAACGTTGTTGCTCGGCGTCCGGTCCCCCGGCTGAATGGCGTTCCTTAGTCGGAGCTCCAAGGGGTCCATCCCGAGCTTCTCGGCTAAGAGGTCCATCCCCCGCTCGATGGTGTAACTCATTTCGATGTGCCCGAAACCACGATATGCCGTCGCGAAGGGATGGTTGGTGTATACGCAGAGGGAATCGGTTCGGATATTCGGAATCCGGTAAGGACCGCTGCAGGAATATGCGGCAGCCCGGCTGACGTTTACCGCGTAGTCCGCATATCCGCCGGAGTCGAAGAGGTATTCGATTTCCGCAGCCAAGAGTGTACCGTCGGCTCGTGCCCCGAGCTTGACCCTGGAGCTCAACCCCGGGGCACCCGGGGAGCCGACCAGATCCTGCTCCCGTGTGTTCGCCAGGCGCACCGGCCGCCCTTCCAACTCCCGGGAGAGAAGATACGCCAAGGGCTCCAGCTGGATTCCGGCCTTCCCCCCAAAGCCGCCTCCCACGGCACCTGCGACGACGGTAATCTTGTGTATCGGGATGCCCAGGCAGCGGCTCATGATAATTCGCACACCGTAGGGAGACTGGGTGGATGTCCGGATAATGACCTGACCGCTTTTCTGAATCTCGGCGATGGTAATCCGGGGCTCCATGGCCGCGTGGTCCGCCGGGGGAAACTCGAACTCCCCTTCGACGATTACTTCCGCTTCGTTAAAGGCCACGTCGACGTTTCCCTTGCGGATCTTGGTGCGGTTTGCGACGTTGCTCCCGGGCTCCGGGAGAATCGCTGGAATACGAACGTAATCCTCCATCTGCGGGTGGAGAACCGGAGCCTCCGGAGATATCGCCTCTTTCGGTGAATGGAGCACCGGGAGGGCCCGGTAGTCTACGGCGATCTTCCTCGACGCGGCGAGGGCCTGCCGCTCGGAGTCGGCCACCACGACCGCGACCGGTTCACCGAAGTAGCGCACCCGCCCCTGGGCCAAAGGCGGCTTGTCGCCGAGGTAGAGACCGACCAAGACCGGGAAGTCCGCTCCGGTAAAGACACCCCGGACACCCGGCATCTTTCGGGCTGCTTCGGCGTCGATCGATGCGATTTCGGCGTGGGCGTGGACACTCGGGACAACGGCCGCGTGGAGCATCCCCGGCAACCACAAATCGTCGGTGTACCGCGTCCGACCGTAAACTTTGTCCCGGGCGTCGGTCCGGGTGATGCTCTTCCCGATATAGCGATAGGAAGTCGAGCTCATAAAGTCTTACTCCGTTACTACCCCATTAATGTCGCGCTCTCGGGACCCTCTCGACAAGGCGGCCCCGCTCCCGGCTCTATCCCGCCAGCGAAAGGAGTACCCCTGCCGCGATGGCCGAACCGATAACCCCGGCGACGTTGGGGCCCATGGCGTTCATCAACAGAAAGTTGCGGGGATTCTCTTTCTGGCCGACCTTCTGGACGACCCGGGCCGCCATCGGGACAGCCGAAACACCGGCGGCGCCGATCATCGGATTGACCCGTCTTCCCGAGAGGATGTACATCAGCTTCCCCAGGAGAACCCCGGAGGCGGTTCCTATCGAGAAGGCCACCAGTCCGAGAACGATGATCAGCAAGGTGCTCACCGAGAGAAACTCTTCGGCGGACATCTTGGAGCCGACGGCTACCGCTAAGAAAATAGTGACGATGTTGATCAGCTCGTTCTGGGCGGTCTTCGAGAGCCGTTCCACCACGCCGGCCTCCCGGAAGAGGTTGCCGAGCATCAGCATGCCGATCAGCGGGGTAGACGCCGGAATGACAAGGGCAGAGATAATGGTCGTCGCGATCGGAAAGACAATCTTGACCCTCTGTGAGACCGGACGGACCTCGGTCATTACGACGGCCCGCTCCTTCTTGCTTGTCAACGCCCGGATGATCGGCGGCTGGATAAACGGCACCAAAGCCATGTAGGAGTAGGCCGCAACCGCGATGGGGCCGAGAAGATGCGGCGCGAGCCGGGAGGTCAAGAAGATGGCCGTCGGCCCGTCGGCACCGCCGATAATTGCGATCGAAGCGGCTTCGGGAAAGGGGAACCCCAGAGCCCGGGCCCCGAGAAGCGTCCCGAAAATTCCGAATTGCGCTGCGGCTCCGAGAAGAAACGTGTGGGGCTTCGCCAGAAGCGGACCAAAGTCCGTCATCGCGCCGATTCCGAGAAAAATGAGCGGAGGAAAGAGGCCCGTCTCGATACCGAAGTAGAAGTAGGTCAGGAGCCCACCGGGTTCGGTGAGCCCCGCGAGGGGGATGTTTGCCAGAACCGCACCGAAACCGATGGGTACCAAGAGGAGCGGCTCGTAGCGCTTTGCGACCCCGAGGTAAACAAGCAGACATCCGATAACAATCATCAGTAGATGTTGCCAGGTGAGGGAGGATATCGCGGTCGACCGGAGAAACTGAAGCAGAATCTGTGACATGCCGACCCTACTCGATGCGCAGAACCGTCTGGTTCTCTTTTACATTGTCTCCGGGGGCCACCATGATCTCGGCAACCTTGCCGGCTCGAGGGGCTACCACCTCGATATCCATCTTCATCGCTTCCATCATGATAATCTGCTCGTTTTCCTGGACGGTATCCCCGAGGTGGACGAGAACCTCCTTGATGGTCCCGGTCATCGGAGCCGTGACCGCTCCGGGGCCTCCGGTCGCGACGACTTGCCCCGACGGCCGGTCCGGAAGCGGCGAAGCGGGTTCCCCGGCCTGAGGAGACCTAGGCGCTTCGGAGACGCTCTCCTCGGAGGAGGAGCGCTCCGGCTCGAGCTCCACGTGGTACACCTGGTCACCGTGCCGCACCGTCAACAGGTTCCCGATGCGCTCCGCGACAACCTCGATCGACTCTCCTTCGAAGGTAAAGGCTATCTTGCGTTTCATTGTTTCCTTCCTCTAATCCACGGTTGAGCGGAATGTGCTTCCTGCTCTGCAAAGACGAAAGCCGCCACGGCGGCAAAAAGCCACGGCGGCGCCCCGCCGGGAGTGTCGCCCGGAGAGGCGGAGGCTTTACCCCCAGGGACGGATCCCGGGGACGGTGGACCCCCTCCCCCACCTTTAGTCCGGAGCGCGGATACGTCCGAAACGGTTGCCGACTCCTGCTCACGATCCCCGAGGACCCGTTTTATCCCGATCATCAACATGCTCAAGAGCAAGAGAAAGGAAAACACGATGAGCATGCCGACGACGGCTACAAGGACCGTATATAGGATTCCGTCACCCATTACTCAGCACCTTCTAAAGGGGAATATTCCCGTGTTTTTTGTACGGACGCTCTTCCTGCTTGCCGGCGAACATCTCCATCGAACGGATAACCTCGCTCCGGGCGTACCGCGGGTCGATGATGTCGTCCACAAAGCCGTACCCCGCGGCGATAAAGGGGTTCATGACGCTGTCCTTGAACTCCTCGATCTTCTCTTGGCGTGCCCTCTCCGGGTCCTCCGCAGCCTCGATGTCCCGGCGGAACACGATATTTGCCGCCCCCTCGGGACCGAGGACGGCCACCTGAGACGTCGGAAACGAAATAACCCGGTCGTACCCGAGGGACTTCGAGGCCATCGCGATAAAGGCGCCTCCGTAGGCTTTCCGAAGGATCAGTGCGACCTTGGGAACGGTTGCCTCGGCGATCGCGTAGAGAATTTTGGCGCCGTGACGGATGATCCCTCCGTGTTCCTGAGATACTCCCGGCAGAAACCCCGGTACGTCGACCAGGGTGACGATCGGGATACTGAAGGCGTCGCAGAAGCGAATAAATCGGGCCCCCTTGTCGCTCGCGTCGATATTGAGAGCCGCGGCGTAGACCTTCGGTTGGTTCGCAAAGATGCCCACCGTACGGCCCGCAAGCTTTGCAAAGCCGACCACGACGTTCTGCGCGTAGTCCGGCTGGACCTCGAGAAAGCTGCCGATGTCGGCGAGAGCGGAGATTACCTCCTTTACGTCGTAGGACTTCTTCTCGTCGTCCGGGAGCACCTCGAAAAGCTCCGGTGTTTCCCGGTCCGGGGAATCCTTCGCCTCGGAAAGCGGGGGGCGTTCCCGGTTGTTCTGCGGAAGGTAGGTCAGAAGTCGCCGCAGAAAGGCCATACAGCCGGCTTCGTCTTCGAAACGAAAGTGGGCTACTCCACTTACCGAAGCGTGGGCGACGGCGCCTCCTAGGTCTTCGTGGGAAATCTCTTCCCCGGTAACCGCCCGAATGACGTCGGGGCCCGTGATATACATGTTACTGACGCCGTCGACCATAAAGACAAAGTCGGTAATCGCCGGGCTGTATACGGCGCCGCCGGCACAGGGACCGAGAATAATCGAGAACTGAGGGATTACCCCGCTGGCGAGGGTATTGTTTCGAAAGATCTTGGCGTAACCGTCGAGGGAGAGAACCCCTTCCTGGATACGGGCACCCCCGGAGTCGTTAATCTGGATAAAAGGGCAGCCGGTCTTCAGCGCCAATGCTTGGGCCTCGGCGATCCGTCCGGCCTGCATCTCCCCGAGAGAGCCGCCGAGCACCGTAAAATCCTGGGCAGCGACGAATACCTGGCGCCCTTCGACCATCCCGGAGCCTGTGACGACACCGTCCCCCATGAAGTGCTTTGTATCGAGGCCGAAGTCCCGGGCCCGCCCTTGGATGTAGCCCTGGTGCTCGATAAAGGAACCCTTATCGACGAGAAGGTCGATCCGTTCCCGGGCGGTCTTTTTGCCCTTGGCGTGTTGCGCCTCTATGCGCTCCTCGCCACCACCGAGGATCATTTTCTCCCGGACTTCGTAGAAACGGGAGAGGGCCTCTTTGTTAGTCATTCAATCTCCTTCCTCTGTCGGGTCTACTTGAGGCTCGCAACGCGCTTGCTAACCTTGAGGGTCATCCACCGCTGATTTACGATCGACCTTACGTGGGTGCCCCGGGCAATGATGCCGGATTCGTCGTAGGCCGTCATATGGAGGACGATATGGTAGCCGTCGAAGGCCTTGATCTCGACCTTTACGGTAACATGGGCCCCGACGACGCTCGGATGCTCGTGGACGATCTCCGAGCTCTTCCCGACGGAGATAAATCCGTCCGGGAGCTTGTGCTCGAGAAGCTTGCTGGAAGCTTCGATCATATACGCCGCAAGAGCCGGTGTTGATAAGAGCTTCTCGAAGTCGGTTGTCCAGAAATTGCCTGCAGCGTCCTCTTCGCTTACCGTTTTTCCCACGGTAATGCTGTCTCCGACCACGATGCCGGGAAAGCGCATAAGCCGCCTCCTTCCTTAAGTGGGAGCATAGTATCAACAAATGTAAGGAGGAGAAAGCGCTCCCGAGCCGGCGCTTTAGGTGGTGCCGCAGAGGCCCCCTCCCGTGCTATTCTTGCAACCGGTATGAATAGTGGAATACTCACGGGTGTTCGAGTGATCGACCTTACCCAGGCCCTCGCCGGACCCTATTGCACCCAACTCTTAGCCGATTTCGGGGCCGACATTATCAAGATCGAGCGCCCTGGAAGCGGCGACCAATCCCGGGGGTGGGGCCCTCCGTTTCTCGAAGGAGAGAGCGCTTACTTTCTCGGGACCAACCGGAACAAGCGGAGCCTCGCCCTGGACCTCTCGAAGGATGGGGCGCGCCGCGTGTTGGAGCGTCTCCTAAAGAGTGCAGACGTGCTTGTCCACAACGTTCCAAAGCACAAGAGCCGGGTGAAGCTCGGCATCGACGCGGAAACCGTAATGGCGATAAACCCGGCCCTTGTTTGGGCGTCGATCAGCGGTTTCGGTTTGACCGGCCCGGAAGCCGAAAAGCCGGGGTACGACGTCCTCGCCCAGGGGATAAGCGGCACCATGGCGCTTACCGGAGAGCCCGATGCCGGACCCACGCGCTTCCCTACGCCGATGGCCGACATCACGTCCGCCCTCTACGCGACGATCGCCGTTCTCGCGGCCCTCTACGAGCGCCGGGAAAGCGGGGCCGGGCAGATCATAGACATCGCCCTCCTCGACGGCCAGGCTACCTGGCTGGCCAACGTAGCCTCGGCCTACCTCGCGACGGGAAACCCGCCCCGGAAACGGGGGAACGCCCACCCGAACATCGCCCCGTACCAGCCCTTCCGGGCGAAGGACGGCCGGCTGATTCTTGCGGTCGGAACCGAGGCGCAGTGGGTCCGCTTTCTCGAGCTTCTTCCCGACGGAGAGGTTCTCGCCCAGGACCAGGCCTTCCGGACCAACGCGGACCGGGTTGCCCACCGAGAAAGGCTGGAGGTGGAGATAAACAAGCGCCTCGCCGGCGGAAGCGTCGAGGAATGGCTCGACCGTTTCGGCGGAGCCGGGATACCCTGCGGCCCGATACTGACTCCCGAGGCGGCACTCGAGCACCCCCAGCTTCTCGCCCGGGAGATGGTGGTGCGGATGGCCCACCCGAAGGCCGGAGAGATACGGACCCTCGGAAACCCGATAAAGCTCTCGAGAACCCCGACCGTTCCACCGGTGGCGCCGCCGACCCTGGGGCAACACACCCGGGAGATTCTCGAAGAGGTAGGTTTTTCGAGTACCGAAGTCAGGACGTTCCTCGAATCCGGTGTCGCGGCCGAAGGCTAGCTACCGCGATCTCTCCGGTCTATAGCCCCCGCGAGAGAATGTGCTCGACCTGTCTCGCGGCTTCCACAGTCTCCCGGTCTTCTCCGAAGCGCCCGACCACCTGAAGGCCGTAGGGCAGTCCGTTACCGTTGGTCCCCGAAGGAACGTTGACCGCCGGAAGCCCCGCGTAGGTCCACGGAAGGTTCATCACCGGGCTTCCGGTCGACAGAATCCCCTTCGGAGCGGTCCCAAACGCCGACGGAGAGAGCCACGCCCGGGCACCGAGGCGGACGAGCTCTCCGTCGAGAAGACGCCGGAGTTGCATCCGCCCGGCCGCCGCAGCCGTCGCCTCCGCTTCGGTGACACCCTGCCCTTCTCGGTAGAGCTTCGTGCTCGCCTCGCTGTAGAGATCTCCGTATCGGTCAAAGAGCTTTCGGTGGTTTTCGTAAAACTCCCGGGCTATCATCTCCCGGTGTGCCACGGCTATCTCCTCAATATCCGACAGCGAGCTGCTTCGCTTGATGGTACCCCCGGCCTCTTCGATAGCACCGATGGTTTCTTCGAAGTGCTTCAGGGTCTCCGGCTCCACCTGCGAGAGGTAGCTCTCGTCGGGAAGTGCGAAGGAATCTCCCACGCCGGAAGCTCCGGCGCCGGACGCTCTCGGTTCAGAAGCCTCTTCCCAGGGCGCCCCGTCGAGGAGTATCCCGAGAAGCAGCGACGCGTCGGAAACGTTCCCTAGCAAGAAACCAACGTGGTCCGCGGACTCGGAAAAGGGAAACACCCCTGTCGTCGGAAGCGTGCCGAAACTCGGCTTTACTCCCCAGACTCCACAGAACGAGGCGGGACGGATGATCGAACCGATGGTCTGGGTTCCCAGAGCAAAGCGACAGTACCCCGCCCCGACGGCGGCGGCCGAACCGCTACTCGAACCGCCGGGGGTGTGCTCCGGGTTCCGGGGGTTGGTCGTCGGCCCCGGAGAGAAATAGGCGAACTCGGTAGTTACGGTACGCCCAAGGGGCAGGGCCCCGAGTTCCGAGAGCCTATCGACTATCGCCGATTGGGGCCCATCGAAAGCCTCCTCCGGGAGTCGGGAACCGGCCCGCATCGGGAAGCCGTCGACCTTAAAGATGTCCTTTACACCGTAGAGGGCGCCGTAGAGAGGGGCACGCCGGCCTTCCGGAAAGCGGGCCCGGAGACTTTCGGCGGCGGAAAGAAGCCGTTCCCGTCGATTCTCCTCCGGGAGAAGCGCCTGGAGAACCGGTTCTCTTTCCTCGACCCGAAGGAGCACGTCTTCGATGTACTCCTCGAGGCTCACGCGGTCCTCCCGCAGTTTCGGGAGCAGCTCTCTTAAGGGGAGATCGGCGATTCGAGAGCCGGCTCCCGCGGTCATACGACCCCCTCGTCCGCGAGTTTCTTAAGCTCCTCCCGGGAAAGCCCAAAGATCTCCTCGTTGTTCTCCCCGATCGCCGGGGCTTTCCGCCGGGAAGAGCGGTCCGGGACGCTGTCCATCTTTATCGGATTGCCGGCGAGCTTTACCTCGGGTAGCTTCCGGTCTTCGAGATCGACGATCATCTGCCGGGAGAGCACCTGGGGATGGTGCATAACCTGGTCCATCCCATTGATCCGGGCGTGGGGTATCCCCGCGTTCTCGAGAAGATCGAGCCACTCCTGGGTAGTCTTTTCGGCGAAGAGCGGGTAGAGCTCGGCGTTCAACTCCTCTAAGTTCTCGGTCCGGGAACCGTTGTCGGCGAAGCGCGGGTCGTTGAGCAACTCTTCCCGTTCCACCGTCAGGCAGAAGGTCTTCCAGAGGCTGTCGTTACCGATAGCGACCACGACGTAGTCGTCGGCGGTCGAGTAGACCTGGAAGGGAGTAATCGTCGGGTGGCGGTTTCCCAGGGGTTTCGGGTTTTCCCGAGTTACCTGGAAACGCGCCAGGGCGTTTTCGAGAATCGCAACCTGACAGTCGAGCATCGCGACGTCTATCTTCTGCCCCTTTCCGGTGCTGTTTCGTTCGTGGAGCGCCGCAACGACCCCGATCGCGGTAAACAGGGCGGCGGTAATGTCCCCGATCGAGGCACCGACCCGGGTCGGTGGGGAATCGGGCCATCCGGTAATACTCATGATACCCCCCATCGCCTGGACGAGGATGTCGTATGCCGGCTTGAGCGAGTCGGGACCCGAGTGTCCGAAACCGCTCGAAGCGGCATAGATGAGGCGCGGGTTTATCTTCTTGAGCGCCTCGAAGCCGAGCCCGAGTTTTTCCATAACCCCGGGACGAAAGTTCTCCACGATAACGTCGAACTTTGGGACCAGCTTCCGGAAAAGGTCTTTTCCCTTATCGGTCTTGAGGTTGAGGGAGATGCTCTTCTTTTCCCGGTTGATACTGACGAAGTAGAGACTCTCGTCGTTCTTAAAGGGACCGAAATGCCGGGAGTCGTCCCCCTTACCCGGTTGCTCGACCTTTACAACCTCTGCCCCGAGGTCCGAGAGAACCATGGTGCAGTAGGGCCCCGCGAGGACCCGGGTCAAATCCAATACCCGGATCCCCTCTAACGGCAGGGCCACCTTCTTAGGCCTTCTTGATCCGGCCGGCGAGTCCCGGGTTGTCGGCGATGGAAACGTCACCGAATTTGGTGAGGACCGACTTGGACTTGACGGCCATCAGCTTTTCGTACCGGTCGTCTTCCACCATCGCCACGCAGCGACCGATGCTCGATTCGCCGTCGACGAACCGCCAGGGGAAGAAGCCGATGGTCGCCCGCTGGTTCGAGAGCAAGTCGATGTCGCCTCCGACGCATTCGGAGTGGATAATACCGACGTTGAACATCTCGAGGTGCATCAGCTGATACTTGTCTTTGGTAAAGACCTCTTCCAGCTTCTTTCCGTATTTCTTCTGGAAGTAGGCGTCGCATTCCACCGCATGGTCCGGCATCCAATCCCGGATCTTGGTGTTCATCGGATGGTCGGCGCTTCCGCAGTCGATACCAATCCACCGGAGCTTCTTTTTCTTGGCCCACTCGGCAAACTCCCGGTCCGGTCCCGGGTGCTTGACCATATACCGGACCTCATCGGCTCCGGGCTGGTCCCATCCATACCGGTGGTACCCGGTGTTGATAATGAGAATGTCACCCTCTTTTACCTCGACCCGGTCTTCGACCATCTTCGACGTGTAGATGCTGTAGTCCTCCACGGCATCCGAGAGGTCGACGACAACGCCCTCGTGGACGAGAAAGTCCATGTCCAGGGAAGCAATGTCCTTCCCCGGGGTGTGAAAGTGAATCTCGCCGTCGAGGTGGGTCCCGACGTGGTTCGAATGGGTAACCACCTGTCCGTTGGCACCGTTCGGGGCTAAGCGCTTGAAGTACTGAACCTGCAGGGCTACGTAGGTCGGCCACGGGGGAGTACCTACACCAACGGGAATAGTAAGATCGATAAATTTCATTTTGTTCTCCTCGTATCTTTGTTCTCTGTTTCTATGCTCCGTAGCGTTCTACGAAGGCCTTGAATGCGTCGTCGAAGCATTTTTGCGGCGGCTTAACCAGCCCCGCCCCAACCATGCCGACACCCGGGTCCTTATGGGCGATCCCCGTGTTAATAGCCGGGAGAATTCCCGTTTCGACAATCCTCACCAGGTCGATTCCCGTCGGCGTTCCCCGAAAGTCGAGGGCCGGAATCTGATAGGTCTCGTTCTCCTCGAGGGTTATTTCGTACATCTGGGTGGTAAAGTTGACCGCGTCTTGAGGGGTTCCCCCGACAAACTTGACGATCGCCGGGGCCGCCGCCATGGCGAAACCGCCGATGCCGATGGTTTCGGTGATAACCGAATCGCCGATGTCCCGGGCCGCGTCCTCGGCGGTGTACCCCGGAAGATAGAGCCCGTCGATAATGCTCGCCGGTCCGGTAAACCACTCATCCCCGAGTCCGCTTATTCGGATACCGAACTCGGTTCCGTTCCGGGCCATGGTAACGATCATCGAGCTTCCTTCTATGTCCCTGCAGGCGTCTACCGTCGCCTTCGCGGAAGGCATCGTCAGGTTCAGAAAGAAATGGTCGTTCTCGTGCATGAAGGTCAGGACCTTCGAGAGCTTATCCTTCGGCTCATCAAGTTGGACCAGGTAGGGGGCGAGCTCCCGAATAAAGAGCGAGGTGCCGGCACGGTTGCGATTGTGTCCCTCGTCCCCCATCTGCAGGACCTGGGCGATCAGGTTCTTCATGTCGATGGGGCCCCGGAGCTTCATCGCCGCCTTGAGAATCGGCGCGAGCTCCTTTTCCATCCACCTCAGCTTCTCGATTACCTCGGGACCGTTCGCACCGTATCGGAGCACCTTACCGAGCCCCTCGTTGAGAGTGCAGTAGGCTTTGTTTCCGAAGGCAGTGTTTTCCACGATCCATACCGGCATGCCGGCCGTCACGACCCCGGCCATCGGGCCTACGCTGTTGTGATGATGGCACGGCTCAAAGTCGATCTCTCCCGAGGCGGCAAGCTTTTCCGCCTCTCCTGGAGTCTCCGCGAGCCCTTCGTAGATAAGCCCCCCGATTACGGCGCCCCGCAAGGGTCCGGCCATCTCTTCCCACTTAACCGGGGGACCGGCGTGCAGAATCAGATTCTTCCGCATCCCTGGAATACTCGTCTCGGCGACGCCGATATCCACCAGGGTCGGACGGCCCTTCTGGAGCCGGGAGACCGCTTCGGCGTTTGCTGCGGCGCGATCGGCCTTGGTCGAGGCATCGAGACGCTCGAGAAGCGCCGCCATCTTGCTGTCCCCCCCCGCCGGAGGGCGCCAGTCGACCTGGACCACGTCGACTTTCTGGTCGGCAAGGTCCTCGGCAAAGCCTTCGAGCCCCATGTTGACGACCTTCAGCTCGCCTTCGAAAAGCTCGTTTATCTTCTCGACATTCATCGTTGTGCCACCTTTTCCATAATCCGAACAGCAAGCATAGACGCCTGGTAATTAGACGGCATGACGACGCAACCGATGGACTCGAGCTGCCGCCGCTGCGACTCTACATTCTGGAAGTCGCCGTCGGTCCCTGTTATCGATGCGATAATAGACAGGTAGCCCCCCCGGGCCACCGCCTTCTCTTTTGCCTTCTTGAGGCTTCCGAGGATGGCTCCGGTCGGATCCGGATGGGAGCCGTACCCGAGGACCATGTCGAGCATCATCACCGCCATTTCCGGATCTTGCGTCTCGGCGACGATCCGCTCTTCCCGGGTCGACGGGTCGATCATCGGGTGGGGCCGACCGACGGTAAACATATCGTCCCCGAGATCGACGATGGTGTGCTCCTGTGAGGTATGCGGATCCGCGAGGAGCCAGGCGTCCTTCGTCTGGTTATTCGAATAAACGCCCCCGAGGAGGTCGTCTAGAAGGATGAGCGCTTCGTCGGCGAGGGTTCCTCCGGTAAAGAGGCCCCGAATATAACGCTGGTCGGCGGACATGCTCTTTGTCTCCGCCGCGACTATCCCTTGGATCTCCGAGTCCGGCGCCGAAAACACCTGGCGCTTGTACGCTTCTCCCTTCGAAAGCGCCACGGACATCAGGGCGGTCTCTTCGAGGCTCCCGGCGTAATGGATCGTGCCTTCGTCGGCCCCCTTCTCCATCCCGATAAAATGCACGACCCCCGGCTTCCCGGAACCTTTGAGCGCCCGGATTACCTTTTTCGCGACGCTCTCCGCCGGCGGCTTCGAGAATATCGCGATCACCTTGGTCTTGGGGTCGTTCTTGAGGGCTTCGATTCCCATCAGCATCATGGTGCCGCCGATTTCCTCGTTTTTGAGGTCCCGGCCGCCGGTGCCGAGAGCTTGGCTGATGCCGCCCCCTGCCTTGTGGATGCTGCAGGTTACCTCTTGGAGGCCGGTACCCGACGCGGCGACGCATCCGATATCACCCTCCCGGACGACGTTCGCGAAGCACAGGGGCTTCCCGTTGACAATGGCGGTTCCGCAGTCGGGGCCCATCATAAGAAGTCCCTTTTCTCGGGCCAACTTTTTAAGAGCGATTTCGGTTTCGACCGGAACGTTGTCCGAGAAGAGCATGACGTGGAGCCCCCGCTCGAGAGCCTTTCTGACTTCCCGGCCGGCAAAAGGGCCCGGAAGCGAGACCACCGCGATATTCGCCTCCGGGAGTGCCCGGACCGCCGCGTCGAGGGTCGCCGGACGGTACGCGTCACCCTTCCCTGAGGCGCTCTTCTGGGTAAGAAGCCGCCGGGCGGTCGCTTCCGCCCGGTCCAAGGCTTCGTCCGTCTCCCCTTCGAGGGCGATGATTAGGTCGTTTGCCGTGGAGGCTGCCACCTGGTCGTTGGAAAGGCCCATACCGGCAAGGAGATCGCGGTTCATTTCGGTCCCCATTGTCACAACCGCTTCGCTGACGCCGGGGGAGGACTTTACGTCCTTATTGATAAGCATGAGAAAGACCGAATCGTAGTACGAATCCTTCTCAACGACGATTCTTTTCAAGATATCTCTCCTGTAAGGTAGGCTATTTCCGAGGTAGCGTAGTGCATTATAGCACTGACCCTTTCCTTGTCAAAAGGAACCACGCGAACCCCGTGAGGGCATCGAGGCCCGAAGTCTCGCCGTGGTCGGCCGCTCTTCCCACCGCCGTCACGACCCGATTCGCGGGAAGCCGGCCGCCGTTATTCAGCCGAATGCTCCGCCAGAATCGGAGGAGGTAACAGGGGTAGCTCTTCCGAAGGGCAAGGTAGAGAAGCGTCCTACCGCCGGCGGTCGTTTCGGCGAGGCGGGCGTCTATGCTTTTCCGAAGCCGCGCGGCGGCGGCCTCTTCGACACCGGCGTCGCGTCCGGAGGCGCGCCAGAGGTCAGAAGCCATCAGATAGCCGGTAAGAAAGTCGTCCCCCGAGGGGGTGAACCCGATTCCCAGCCCCAGAAGCTTCGGGAGCTCCCCCTCCCCCCGGGCGAGAACCTCCGCGGCCCGCCGGGCGAATTGGTTTCGCGGTTCTGCAAGAAGGGACACGAAACCGTCGTCCCCGGACAACCGGAGAATCGCCGAGCGGAGCGTCGCCCCGAGACCGTCGGCAAGACTTCCCCGCAAGAGCCCGCCGGAGAACGTCCGGCCTGAGCCGAGGGCAATGACAAGCTCTCCCTTGGATCCGGAGGTTGAAGGCGGTGAGCGAACAAGCGCGCCGCTCCGGCTAAACACACGACAATCAAAACCGTTGTTCGGGAGACCTGGGACTTCGATCGCCAGAGCGGTCATGTCGCCGGGGTCCCGGACTAGGGACACGAGGAACCCCTCGGGTAGCAACAGGTTTACCACCCGGGAATGGACGCTCATGACCTCCGCGGTAAAAGAGTCCGGCACCAGCGCCCCGACGTGCCGGGCAGGAACCGCCCCCGGGGGAAGCGACACCGACGGACCCTTGTTACTCATGGCGATCGAAAAAGGGCCTTCCCCGGAAGGAGAAGGCCCGTCGTTTTTCCGGGCTTTTTTCTGGGCTTTCTAGAACGTCGGTACGGTCCAAGGCGTTACGGCTTGGCCTCCCGGTAGTTGATCAGAAGGTTGAGGATAACGCCGACGATTGCGGCAAGCCCGAGGCCACCAAAGGAGAAGTCGCCGAAGGCCAGGTTGACTTCCGCGGCAGCGGTTCCGAGACCGAGGACGAGCATCGCGGCGACGACCATCAGCTTCTTCGGGTCGTTCAGGTCGACCTTTGCGTCGACCATGTTCTTGACACCGATCGACGAGATCATACCGAAGAGCAGAATCGAAATTCCGCCGATAACCGGCGCGGGAATCGTCCCGATTAGCGCGGTAAACTTGGGCACCAGGGAGAGAAGAATCGCGAAGACCGCTGCAATCCTCATTACCCAGGGGTTGGTGACCTCGGTAAGGGCGACTGCCCCGGTGTTCTCGCTGTAGGTTGTATTCGCCGGACCGCCGATAAGGGCCGAGACGGAAGTAGCGATACCGTCACCGAGAAGGGTGCGGTTAATCCCCGGGTCCTTGAGGAAGTCCTTCTTGGCGACGTTGCCGATGGCCAAGACGTCACCGAAGTGCTCTACGATGGTTACCACCGCGATCGGAACCGTAAAGCTGATTGCTGAGGCGGAGAACTTCGGAAAGGAGAAGTTCGGAATACCGAACCACGCGGCGTCGGCAACCGACGAGAAGTCGACGATGCCGATGATGATCGACAGCACGTATCCCGCAATAATCGCCAAGAGAACCGGAAGCAGCGACAGGAAGTCCAGCTTCCATCGGGGGAAGACGACTTTTACGAAGATACCCGCAGCGAAGGTAAAGAAGGCGACGGCCCAACAACCGAGAACCCCAATCTGCTCGGCGACGTTACCGACGTAGCCGTCGGTTGCGTTCAGAATGGCGACCGGCGCCAGGATAATACCGATCAAAATGATGACCGGCCCGGTTACGTGGGGCGGCAGAATCCGGTGGAGTACATCCGTGGATACAAAGGTAAAGATGATCGATACCACGATGTACATGAGACCCGCGATAACGATACCACCTAAGGCGTACGGTAGTCCTTGGTTCTCCCCGATTACCACCAGTGCGGGAATAAACGCGAACGAGCTTCCCAAAAACACCGGCACCTTGAACTTCGTTACGATGTGGAAGATCCAGGTACCGATACCGGCGGCAAAGAGCGTGACACCAACGTCGAGCCCCGTGATAATCGGGACAAGCACCGTAGCGCCAAACATAACGAAGGTGTGCTGCAATCCGAGAATGACGGTTTTGCCTGTCACACTTTCTTTTTCGACTAGGTCTGACATGGAGAGTCTCCTTCTTTTAGGTTGCCGCCCCAACGGGGCAGGAGCCTTTCGGCTTGGCGCTAAGTGTATCAGACTAACGATAATAATCAAGAATGCGTTAGGAGAGGACCTCCGATAAGGTCAACTCTCCCATAAAGCTCATAGCGTCGACGCAGGCCCAGAAGAGCCTCATGCAGGTCTCGGCATCGTCGAGGGCCCGGTGAGCGTTCCCCGACTCGATTCCGAGGCCGGCTGCCAGGTTCTGGAGGGAGTAGCTCTTCTGACGGGGTAGCGCCTTCTGGGCCAAGGTCTGGGTATCTACGATCCTGTTGCTGACCGCCGGAATCGTCAACCGTTGGCAGGTGGCCCGCAAAAACCCGATGTCGAAGGGGGCGTTGTGGGCCACCAGAACCGCATCCCCGAGAAACGAAACAAAGTCCGGCATGACGGCGTCTATCGCCGGCTTTCCGAGAAGCATTTCGGCGGAAATGCCGCTAATTGCCATTGCCTCCGCGGTGTACTCCGTCGCCGGCGTTACCAGAGCCTCGAAGGTGCCCAGGAGCTCCCGGCCCTTGAACCGGACGGCGCCGAACTCGATGATCGAGTCCCGCTCGGGATAGAGACCCGTCGTTTCGAAATCCAAGGCAACGAAGGTAACCTCGTGTACTGATACCCCTGGGTCCATGGTGCCCAGAACTACCACACAGAGACGTCCCTGTAAAGCCCGGAACTGTTTTCGGAATCGGTTGCGAGGCGCGATTGGTTGCGAGGCGCGATTGACAGAGGCCCGGCGGGCGGCTAGGGTTTTCCTTCGAGGAGGGCCGGCCATGAGGCTGACCGACTATTTGGAAGAGTACGACATCTCCATCGACGACGTTCGGTGGCATCTGAGCCTCGCCGAAGCAGAACGGCTCTTGACCTACGCCGACGAGCCGGTGGCTCTTGCCCGTCTGATCTGGTCCGGGACGCTGGAGAGCGAGCTCCACAACATGGAGGAAGAGCTCCTGAAGCGCACCCAGGAAGACCTCGATGCCGGCAGGATTGACGAGGAGAAGATCCATCTTCTCATGGAAGAGATACGCGCTTCCCGAATTTCCCGCCGCCGATAACTCCCCGGGGACTACTCCTTCGGAATCCAGCTTTGAATGTCTTCTTCGATTTTCTTTAGCCGATTTCGGACGTCCGGTCGGGCCTTCTCGAGAGGCGTCCCGGGGTCGCTGGGTACCGATATGTAAAACTTGATCTTCGGCTCGGTTCCCGAGGGGCGGGCGCTCACCACCGTTCCGTCGGCAAGAAAGAACTGCAAGACGTTCGATTTGGGCAGCTCGATATCCTCCACCGCGGTCCCTTCGGGAATCTTACGAGTCTTACCCGTGCGGACGTCCCGGAGGCGCTCGACGTCGATCCCTCCGAGTGCTTTCGGAGGATTATCCCGTAACCCTTCCATCATCTCTTCCATAATCTTGGCCCCGGACTGACCCGGGAAGTAGGTCGAGATGGTGCGCTCCTCGAAGTAGCCGAACTCTTCGTAGATGTCGTTCAGGCGATCGAGGACGGTCTTCCCTTGGCTTACGTGATAGAGAGCCATCTCGGCGGTAAGGAGGGCCGCGGAGACCGCGTCCTTATCCCGGACTTCGGTCCCGATCAGATAGCCGTAACTCTCCTCTCCCCCGAGAACGTAGGTTGGCCCCCCTTCCGACTCGAGGTCCCGCATTACCGAGGCGATCCACTTAAAGCCGGTCAGGGTGTCGTAGACCGTCGCTCCGTAGTGCTCCGCGACCCTCCTCTGGAGCTCGGTGGTAACGATGGTTTTGACGAAGGCAGGTTTGTCCGGGAGGGTGCCGAGCTCCTTACGGGCCGACAGAACGTAGTCGACGAGGAGGGTTCCGAGCTGGTTTCCGGTTATCAGGCGAAAGTCGTCCCCCTCCGGAACGGCTATGCCGAGGCGGTCGGCATCGGGGTCCGTCGCCATGACCAGGTCCGCCTGCTCCTTCTTCCCGAGGTTGATAGCCATCTCCAGGGCGGCCTCCTCTTCGGGGTTCGGGAACTCTACCGTCGGGAACTCGCCGTCGGGCTCCCGCTGCTCCGGCACCGTCGTGACCGAAACCCCGAGCTCCCGGAAGACGCGTTCAACCATCATCGCGCCGGTGCCGTGAAGAGGTGAATAGACCACCGAAAGCGTCTTGCCTTGCTTCTCGAGGAGGTCGTACCGGCAGGCGGCACGCTTGACGGCCTCGAGGTAGCGGTCGTCCATACCCTTGTCGAGGTAGACCAGCAGCTCCATCTCGAGGGCTTCTTCCTTCGTCGTGCGTTTGATGTTGTCCTTTACCTCGCGTACCTCCTCGATGATGGCCGCGTCGTGGGGCGGGATAATCTGAGCGCCGTCGTCCCAGTAGACCTTGTAGCCGTTGTACTCCGGAGGGTTGTGGCTCGCGGTTATCACGATACCCGTCGACGCCTTAAGAAACCGCACCGCGAAGGAGAGCTCCGGGGTCGGACGTAATTCGGGAAACAGGTAGGCCCGGATCCCGTTTGCGGCAAACACCAGGGCCGTCTGCAGCGCAAAGTGCTCGGAATAGCGCCGGGAGTCGTGGGCGATTACCGCGCTCGGAATACCGTCGGGACCCCGGCGCCCTTCGACAAGGACATAGTTTGCCAAGCCTTGGGTCGCCCGTTGCACCGTCAGACTGTTCATCCGGTTGAATCCGCCACCTATGACCCCCCGGAGTCCCCCGGTGCCGAAGGCCAGGTCGGTGTAGAAACGGTCGCTCAACTCGTCCCAATCTCTATTCGCGAGAAGCTCTTCGACTTCCTTTCGAAAGAGTTCGTCCTTCTCCCTGTTTACGTAGGCTTCCGCACGCTTCTGGACTTCTTCGTTTGTCATACTACCTCCTCCTCACGGATCAGCGCCAAGAGCTCCGCCGGATCGTCGACGGTGGCTCCGGCTCCGTTGGATCTGAGCTCGTCGAGGGAGCGGAACCCCCAGGAGACCCCCACGGGGAACATTCCGGCACTTTTTGCGGTCTGCATATCTACGCCGGTGTCCCCGGCAAACATCATCTGCTCCGGGGGGACGCCCAACGCTTCGGAAATCGACAGAGCCGAACGGGGGTCCGGTTTCGGGGGAACCCCCTCCTTTGCCCCGTGAACCACGGCAAAGGACCACCGGCCGAACAACTTCGCCACGACGAGCTCGGTTATGCTGTGGGTCTTGTTTGAGAGAACGGCCATTGGCATACCCGCCTCGGTAAGGGCGTCGAGAAGCTCCGGGATGCCGTCGTAGATGCGGCTTCTCGCGGTGGGGTCCGCTTGGTAGACCCGTACAAGCTCCCCGAAGGCCCGGTCGATGACCTCCTCCGGGGTGCCCGGAGGGACGGATTGCTCCACCAGCCTTCGAAGCCCCCACCCGACCCGGGACCGCGTCTCTTCGTAGGTAATCGGGGAAAACCCTTCCGGTTCCAAAGCCGCGTTCGCGGCAGATTGAATATCTTCGATCGTGTCGAGTAAGGTGCCGTCGAGGTCGAAGAGAATCGCCTTGGTTAACACACGTTGACGGTACCCGGCCGCCGTGGCGCCGTCAAGGACCAAGGAGTCGAGGGCGAACGAATGAAGGGTCAAGAGGCGTTCCACAGCTACTACCATGAGCTCTTCGGAAACCGGTGGCCGGCCCTTGTCGAAGCGATGCAGGGTGACCCATCGTATCTCTCCCTCTCCGCGGGCCTGCTTCAACCCTACTACATAGACGTTGCCTCGGTTGTCGCCGCTTCGCTGCTTCCCCTCCCTTCCGGCGGTGCGGTTCTCGACATGTGCGCCGCTCCCGGTGGGAAGACCTTGGTTCTCGCCCGGCGCCTCGCTCTTACCGGGTCCGGTGCCGCCTTGACGGCGAACGAGCGATCCTCGGCGAGGCGGGCCAGGCTCCACCGGGTCCTCGACGACCATCTACCGCCCCCGGCCCGGGAGAAGGTGCGGATTACCGGGCACGACGCTACCAAGTGGGGGCTCTACGAACGGGAAGCCTACGAGGCTATTCTCTGCGACGTTCCCTGTTCCTCCGAGCGGCACCTTGTTCAGGCGCCGGAGCATCTCGGCCGCTGGAGCCCGAACCGGATCCGCTCCCTTTCGTCCCAGGCCGTAGCCTTCTTGGCGGCAGCCGCGGACGCCATCAAGCCCGGGGGGTACGTTCTCTACTCGACCTGCGCCCTCACGAAGCAGGAAAACGACGCCGTGGTCGCCCGGGTCCTTCGGCGGCGGTCCGCGATGTCGTCGGTTCCGCCGGCCGAGATTCCAACCCCGGAGATCCCGGAGCTTTCCCCGGCGGCGACTCATCCCGACAGCTCCGAGGACACGCCGGAGACCGGCCCCCGAGCCCAACTCCCGGTCGGCACAGCGACCACCTACGGCCGCCACATTCTCCCGGACACCGACGCCGGAGCCGGTCCCCTTTATTACGCACTTCTTCGAAAAGGCTTGCATTCCTAGCGCCGGTGATTACCATAGGGCGATGCCCACAGACCTAACATCCCAGCTGAACCCCGAACAGCTTCGGGCCGTAACGACCGTCGACGGCCCGCTTCTTATACTCGCCGGTGCGGGTTCCGGGAAGACCCGGGTAATCGCCCACCGGATCGCCTACCTTTTGGAGAACGGCGTTCCCCAGAAATCGATACTGGCTCTCACCTTTACCAATAAGGCCGCCCGGGAGATGCAGGACCGCATTAAAGCTCTCACCGGCAAGAAGCTTCGGGATCTCCACGTCTCGACCTTCCACGCCTTCGGCGCCTACCTTCTCCGGATAAACGCCCGGCTCTTGGGCTACCGGGAGAACTTCAGCATCTACGACCGGAGCGATCAGCTCGCGCTCCTGCGTCGGAGCGCCGAAGAGCAGGCGACCCCCTTGGACGCCGGAGAGCTAAACCGGTTGCTGCATCAGTTCTCCCGGATCCGCACCGGGATGGATAACTGGGGACCCGATACCGAGCCGTATCGTCCTCTCTTCGACGAGTACCGGGAACATCTAAAGCTCCACAACGCCGTGGACTTCGACGACCTTATCGCCCTGCCGATAGAGCTTTTCGAGACCTCCCCGAAGACCCTCGCGGGAGTAGAAGAGCGCTTCGCCTATGTCCTGGTCGACGAGTTCCAGGACACCTCCAAGCAGCAGTACCGCCTACTCCGGCTCTTGACGCAGACCAATCGAAACGTCTCCGTCGTCGGAGATGACGACCAATCGATCTATTCGTGGCGCGGCGCCGACTACAGCAACATCGAGCAGTTCGAAAAGGACTTCCCCGAGCGCCTCGAAATAAAGCTCGAACGGAACTACCGTTCGAGCGAGACCATCCTCGAGGCCGCAAACGGTCTGATCGCGAACAACCTGAACCGTAAGGGGAAGAGACTCTGGACCGGGATCGCCGGGGGCTCCCCCATTAGCCTCTCGTTCCCGGAGGACGACCGGGAAGAGGCGGACCAGATCGCCCGGAGGATCAAGAACCTGAGTCAGCAAGAAGGCATCCGGTACGACGAGGTGGGCATTCTGGTCCGAACTAATTCCTTGACACGGGTGATAGAAGAGGCGCTCCTGGCGAACAACATTCCCTACCGCGTCTCCGGGGGGAGCAGTTTCTTCGAACGCAAAGAAGTCCGGGACCTGGTAGCCTACCTTCGGCTCGTCGCGAACCCCGCCGACGAGGTAAGCCTCTTACGGGTAATCAACACCCCTCGGCGAGGCATCGGGAAGAGGAGCCTCGAGACGGTTACCGAGTACGCCGAGTCTTCCGGGGTCGGTCTCTACTCCGCGGTCGAGGCGATCGCCGCAGGGCATCACCCCACCCTCTCCTCCCGGGCCGCGGCGGACTTCGACGCATTCGTCCGGCTTCTTGCCGAGCTTAAGGAGGCCGTCTACCGCCCGAAGAACATGGCGAAGGCAACGGAGTGGCTTATCGACGAGCTCGACTACTGGGGACATATCGTCGGAGAAAACCAAGCCAACGAGCAGCTTGCCAAGTGGAAGTACCAAAACGCGCACTATCTGGTCGAAACCATTCGCAACTACGAGTCGGACCCGGACAACCTCGACCCGTCGCTGTTTGAGTTCCTCGGTCGCATAACGCTCCAGAGCCGGGACGACGACGAGTCGACCGACAAGACGGGAAAAGTAAACCTGATGACCATCCACGCGGCGAAAGGGCTGGAGCACGAGGTGGTTTTCGTCGCCGGGGTAGAGGACGGCATAATCCCCCACGCCCGGGCAATCGAAGAGGACGAGAAGAACCTCGAGGAGGAACGGCGGCTCTTCTACGTCGCGGTAACCCGGGCGAAGAAGCACCTCTACCTCTCGGCCTGCCGGCGACGCACCGTCATGCGGACCCTGATGGAGGCGACGCCCTCTCCCTTTCTGGAGGAGATCCCCCCGCACCTGATCGAAGAAGCCGCCCCGGAGGAAATCGTAACCCCGGCGGAGGCCGAGGACTACTTCGGCGCGATGAAGGCGCGGTTCAAAGCCGGCGGCTGAAGCCGCCAGACTCCCTTAATACAAGAACTGCTGAGCTCCCGGAGGTTTGGTTTTCTCCCGTCCGCGGCAGTAAGTTTATCATTAGCCGCTGACACAACCACGACGGTCATCTCTAGGAACGGCACCGGAGCGTAGTGTGGGGCGGAGAAAGGATTTCGATGGACAGATTACTGGGAATTATTCTTTTACCGCCGGAACAGATCGTCAATGTCGTTATTTCGATGGGGGTGGCGCTGGTTCTCGGGCTCCTGATAGCCGGGG
>JBKHCS010000014.1:0-41179 GCA_046541715.1 Spirochaetaceae bacterium | reverse complement strand
GCGGCGACTGGGACAGCATCGGCCCCCCTCCGGGGTTCGGCGATTCCCTTGCAGCCGATATAGTGGACGTAGGCGGCACCATCTACGTCGCCTACAACGACTACGAGTTAGACGGTTCGGGAGTGTTTGTTCTCGACACGACCAACGACACCTGGGATTCGGAGAACCTGTATACCGGCGGGAAGCAGATTACGGATTTGTTCATGGTGAACAACGAGCTTTTCATGGCGGTGGGGGATCCGTCGGATTCCGGCGGCACGTATGATTTGCTCCATTACACCGGAACTCCAGGCGACTGGACTCCAGTCATTCAAAACCGACCTCGGATAATCGCTGGTACGTACGTTTCCGCAAGTCATGGTACGGCGCGGGATTACGTCTTCCTATCGCGCGCAAGAGTCTTCTACGGCCCTGATCTCACCGATGACGATGATCTCAACACGTTCACAGATCCGTCAACCGCTTTCGACGGCATCTTCCAAGACAACGAAGACTTCGGTGGTATCCTGTATCTCTCGGGCCCCGACGACCTCTACATCTCCTCCCGCCAGGGCCACATCTACTATTCCGACGGCGCCGATTGGACCAAATCCTCCACCGACGACGAGCGCCCCTACACGGGCATGGTCTGGTTTGAACAGCTCGACGGCGGGACCGGCGGGGTCGTCGTCGGCATCCAGGACCTACAGTCCCCGGAACGGCAGACCGAGGAAGGGGGCTACTACGAGCTTCCCGGCGGTGGGGTCGATTCCATCGTAGCGCCGGAGGGGAACGGCTACAGCACTACCGATATGTCGGAGACAACGGTTATCGACTTCTTTGTCGACACAGACGCCACTCCGAACGCGCTTTTCGTGCTAACCCAGGGCCAGGGACTCTGGCGAGGGGAGTACGGAAACTCATCCGGGGCCCTTTTCCCGGACCCGCAGTGGACCCACGAGTAGGACCCGGCCCGGAGCTTTAGGGATAGTACTCGTCGGCGCCGACGTCGGGTCGGCCCTCGTAGGCTCGCCGGAAGGAGCCGTCCGGGGGAACCGGCGCAGGGCGGCGCTGCCCTTCGATGTCCAAGAGCACGGCTTCCGCGCCCGGCAGCTCGACCGCTCGGTCGATCGCCGGGGAGTCCGGAAAGAGCCGATACGGTACCCCGTCCCGGCCGACAACCTCGTCGAGGGGCACCAGATCGTTATTCCGGCCGACAATTCCTTCGACCCGACCGCTTTCAATCAACCCCAGAGAGGATAGCTCCCTCTCGTCGGTAGCCACGATGCTCGACCATCCGCCGAAGAGGTTTCCGGTAAGCTCGAGCCGGTGGGAACCGCTGACTACGAGTCCGGTTCCGGCTCCCCGGGCCCCCTGGAGCGCCAGGTTGTTCCCGAAGAGGGTCTCCCCGTGACCTCGAATGTTGAGCAGTTGGATAAAGGGCGATGCCCGGTATCCCAAGAAGGTGTTGTGGATCCACTGAGTCGGTGAGTCCACAAGGGACCCGGCGATGTACTCTCCCACCTGCCCCGCCTGAAACACGTTGTTTACGAAGATACCCTCGACGCCCCGGGCTTGGATCCCGTAGGTAAAGTCGTTTAGCGAGGTGCCGACGAAGCGGCTGCTTTGTACGTCGATCCTGCCGCCGCTTGCCACCACCCCGACGGCCCCTTGGTTACCGCTTAGCTCGAGGAGCGAGTCGATAACCGCCAAGGTTCCGTCCCGGGAAACTAAAAGGTTTGCGACCCGCGTCTGGTCGTCCGCCTGCAGAACGGTCCGCTCCACCAGGACCCCGCCGTCGGCGGCGATTACCGCCTGAGCGTTCCCCCGGGACGCCCCGACCCGGATGGTGCTCCCGGTAATCTCGACGCTGCTGTTGGTGGCGGAAACCGCCGTCGCCCGGGAGATCCCGTACGCTTCGATCCGGGTTCCGTCGACCGTCAGGGACGCGGACTCCCGCGTGTCCAGGACTACCGCCCGGTCGTTCCCGAAGGAGCCCGCCCGAAGCACGGAGTCTTCGACACTGCCGGCGGTACCCCGAAGGACGACCGCCTCGGAGGTTGTCCCGCTCTGATCGAGGGTAACCCTCCGGAGGTTGATGTTCCCGCCCCGGGCGTCGACGGCGTGGCCCCCGGAGGTAGAGAGCGACACGGAATCGAGTCTGGTGACGGCGTCATCCAGCAGCATAAGAGCTCCGGTAAAAGAGGGAGACGACGAAAGCGCCAAGCGACTCATCGTCACCGACCCGCCGTAGCTCGCGACCAGGGCGTCCCCGGCGAACTCTTGACCCGGAATAATCAGCGTCTCTCCTGAGGCCCTCGGGCGCCAGGTCTCCGGATCGAAGCGCCCCTGTATCGCGAGGGCTTCCCGGGACCGCAAGGGAGCCGAGATCTCGTAGACGCCGGTCGAGAGAAAGATGGTCCCCCGGTCGCTTTCCCGGGCGTACTCCACCGCCCGACCCAGAGTTTGAAACGGGGACTCCCGGGAACCGGAGCCCCGGTCGCTCCCGTCGGGGGCCACATAGATAATCTCCCGGTCGATGTAGACGTTCCACACCGCGGTGTTCGGGCTCCGGTTCCCGACATCGTCCAGGCTATAGGCTTCGATTCGATAATGGGAAAGCTCGCCGCTCACCGCGTCGAGTGCGAGGGGGCCCTGATACCGGAGAAAGTCCTCGCCGGGCGCGACGGGTCGTGGGTTTCTCACCAGACGGTAGAAGACCTCGCCCTCGTCGGTTTCAAGGGATATCTGCCGAGTTTCATCGTAGAACTCTCCGTCTTCGGCGTTGACCAACCGAGGAGCCGACGGTGGTGCCCGGTCGACGACGAAGGTCCGCCGGACCTCTTCCCCGGGTCCGGAGGGGGTAAACGATCGAAAAGCGAGATTGAAGGAGACAACCTCACCGTCTCGCCCGGGTAGACGAAGAGTTCCGGGCCATTCCGGGGATCGTCGGGACACCGCCCCGGGGGAACCGCTTGTCGACAACTCGTAACGGAGAGTCCCTTCGCCCCGGGCGATCACCTCTATTTCGTCCCGGGCCCGATAGCCGTCGGGGAGGTCGACTTCCGGGGTGCCCGGCGCGGTAGGTCGGTCGATGCTTATCCTTTGGCCGAGGTCGTCTTGCGGGCCGACCGAGTATTCGACGACGACCCGGTTGAGGCCTTCCGGCAAGGAAAACTCCCTCGGCCCGTCATAGGTTTCGGTCCGGCTATCGGTAAGGAACGGAAGCCGGTAGAATAGCTTCCTCCGGTGGGCGTAGGGCCAAATAAGCACCCCGGTGCCGGCGCTCCAACTCGTAAGGACCACCGGCTTCGCTTGGTCTACCTCGCCGGCGGCGGGAACGAAGATCTCCGACGAATAGGCGATTGCACTTCGGTTGCCGGCGGGGTCGATCTCCCGGGCCGTGACAAAGTAGCGGCCGGGGCCCAACGGTATTGGCCCGGTGTAGCGTTCCGACTCCTTACCGGGAACCTCGGGAAGGTCCGGAGCCCGGGTAAGGGAGTAAAACAAATCGCCGTCACCCCCCTCGAGACGGAGCATCGGACGCCCCTCATGGTAATCCAGAGAGAGAACAGGCATCCGGGGAACCTGCCGGTCGATAACGACTCGAATCGGAAAAGCGGATCTGGTGGTGTTCCCCGCAGAGTCGACTATTTCCACCGTCAGCAGGAACTCACGACGGCTCCCCTCGGAAACGTCCAAGACAAAGGGGCCCCGGTAGGGAATCCGACGGGCCTCGGCGTCCGGCTCTTCCGCCTCAGAGACAAGCAAGAACACCCGGCTGTCGCTCTCGAAGTCGGTAACCGAGACCTCGCGGCTTCCCCGGTAGACTCCGTTGTTCTCGACCCCAATGAGGTTTGGGAGGAGCGGCGGCTCCCGGTCAATGACAAAACGTATCTCCTCCTCGGAACCAAAACGACCGGTTTCCCGGCTCCGAACCCGCAGCCGCAACCGCACGACAACGGCTTCTCCTTCGGCGCCGAAGACCTCGAGGGGCTCTTCCAAGACGGGGGAGCCTTCGGTCGGAAGCGGCGGATCGGTGCCGTCGGTCGACAGAGTGTAGTGGACGGACAACCCCGGTGAAGGAAGCGCCGGGGATATCGATACGGACTCCCGAGCATAACGCCCCCCGTCCTCGACGCCGACTATCTCGGGGACCTCTAAGGGCCGATCGTCCACGAACACCCGACGAGATACGACCGCCGACGTATTGCCGAGGGAGTCTTTTCCGTATGCCTCGATGGAGTACCCCACCCTGCGGCCGGCGATAACCGGTAACTCGACGGGGCCCCGGTAATTCTCGAAGGGCGGAATTTCGCTTACGTCGTCCGGAACAACCCGGTAATAGGTATCTTCCCCACCCCTAACGCGAAGAATCCGATTATCAACCGATATTTCGGGATCCGCGGGCGGCTCGTGGTCCAAAACCAGTTCGACGCTCCGCTCCTCCGAAAAGGCTCCCTGAGGGTCGAACACCGCGTAAGATAGGACGAACCGTTCCCGGGTACCGAAAGGAATCGATATCATCGCTCCATTTTCCAGACGCCCGGACCGCTCGGTCACTCGCCTTGCCGGTTCGGTGACGCGCCGCAGCTCGTACCGGACCACTCGGTCCTCCGACTCGTCGAAGAGGACCTCCTTCGCGGGGGCGGGACCTTCGGGACGAACCTCCAAACGAACGGGGTCGGGTGTCGTCGTCGAAACGGTAAAACGCTCTTCAGCGTATGCACTCCAGGCGCCGCTACCACTGCGAGAGCGCGCCCGAACAACTCCTTCTCCGGCCTCGACGCCACTTGGAAGCGACAGACTAACCGGCCCGGTGTAGGTACCCGAGCGGTACGGTCTGCCGTTAACCGAGAGCACGTACTCGGTTTCCACCTCGGCATCCCGCTCCAAAGCGAAGTTGACCCGGTCGTTCTCGGAAACGAAGAGGTGAATCGACGGGGGGAGCACTTCCCGGCTGTCAAGGACAAAGGTGTACCGATAGTCCGGCGTATCGCTCTCAGGGGAATCGTTTAGACGCAAGACGACGCTTCGGAGGGTACCGGGTATCGGGCGGATTTCAAGGGTCCGGGAGAATACCGCGTCCGTACGGGATACCGGCGCATCGTCGAGCCGGTAGCGATAGGTACGAAGAGCCTGGGCATCAACGAAGAGGGGGCCTTTATGGTACCCCTGGGCGGCCGAAACCAGGGAACCGTTTCCGCTCTGGTAGGAGACGCTCTCTTCCACCTCCGCTCCTTCGGTGGTCATGCCGACAACCGAGAGCTCTACCGGACCGTCCCGGGCGATCAGTACCGGGCCCACGTACCTGTCACCCCCCTTTCGCGGGTCCGTACCGTCCAAAGAGTAACGTACTTCGTCATAACCCCTGGACGCGATGTAGAGGAGCTGCCGGTTGGCGAAACGCCCCGGAACGGGACTGAGAATTTCGAGGTACGGATCCTCTTCTTCCGACCGGTCGATGACGTAACGGTAGGTCTCTACCGGACCGCTGTTACCCTGGGAATCGACGGAGAGGGCTTGGATCTCGTAACTGGTTACGGTCCCGGGATTACCCGGAAGAACTATCGGATCTCGGTACTCGACGGGCTCTCCGGAGCTCGGCAGGACCTGGTACAGGATGCGTCCTTCCGGCGCCGCGAGGCTTATGCGAGCTTCCTCGGAATAGATACCCGGTACAGGAGTTGCCTGGGGTGCCGCCGGGGGTAAGCGGTCTACGGTGTAAGAGAGCCGTTGTCGCGCCGCGGGATTCCCGGTGGGTTGCACCTCCAAGAGAAAGCTTCTCTGATCCCCCGAAGGCGTGGACAGGGTCAGGGGCCGGTCCCATTTCCGAAAGAGGCGGTTTCCCTCGAAACGGAACTCCCAGGACCCTTCCGGCGCTTCGAGGGACACCTCCCGGTGGTAGGTTCCCGGGGGCGGCTGGATCGGGAACTCTTGGGCCTGTCCGAAGACGCTCAAAACCGGAAGAACAAGAAAAAGGAACAGAGGGAGCCGGGCTTTTCTCATAGTCCAGATTATCGGCCCTTCCAGGAGCTCTGTCGACTATTGCAGAATCGTCCGTAGGATTTCCGCGACATCGGGGTCGTCTCGGTAGTTCGTCTCAATCTCTCGATCGGTAAGGCCGACGAGCTCGTGGCTCATGTAGTGAATCCAGTGGTCGTCCTCCGGCCGCTCGATTACGTGCTTCCGGCAGTAGTAGTCCGGGTGTACCAGATGGTTGTCTGGAAGGTACTTTCGAATCTTGTAGTCGTGGACGGCCACCCGGACGTCGGACCGGGGCAGGCCCTTCCGGAGAATGATGTCTACGAGGTGATTGATCGTATTCCCGGAGTCGAAGATATCGTCGATCAGAAGAACCTTGTCTCCGCTCCGGAGGTATTCGGGACTGTAGGTCCAGCCGTCGACCATCACCAGATCCTGCTCCCGGATATCCGTGTAGGACCGCGCGACAACCGCCGCGTAGAACACCGGCCGGCGTCCCCGGTGGACGACCTTGAAGTACTCGCTCATCACGTTTCCGACGTAAGCACCCCCCCGGAGGCTCACGTAGACCACATCGGGCTCAAATCCGCCTTCATGGATCTCTCTTGCCAACTTGAGAGAGTTATTTCGGACCGTCTCGAAGGAGACGAACTCTTTGGACATACGCTAGGGGCTCTCTACCGCGACCGTCACGGGCTCGCCTTCCCGCAAGAGCGTAAACTCCACGGTCTCCCCCGATTCAACCGCAAGCTCCCGGTAAAAATCGGAGAGCGAGCTTACGTTTCGCCCGTTCATGCCGGTGATAATGTCGCCGATGCGTATTCCGGCCACCGCAACCGGAGTACGGTTTTCGACGCCGCTCACCACAATACCGGTAACCCTCCGGGGAAGCTCGAACTCTTCCCGGACCTCCTCGGTAAGCGGATAGGCGGTAACGCCGGGCCAGAGGCTTCGATTCAGGTCGGCGATGGACTCCTCGTCCTCTCGAACCGAGATTCTCACCCGGAGCGTCCGGACGTCGGACTGCCGGACCAACTCGAAGACGGCGTCCTCTCCCGCCGGAAGATCTCCAACCCGGAGAATCAACTCGTCGGCATCCTCGATTCGCCGGCCGTTCACCGTCAGGATAAAGTCGCCCGGGAGAATGCCTCCCCGGTCCGCCGGTGACCCCCGGAACACGTGATGCACCAGGGCCCCGTCGCGCTGGCGAATTCCCAGGTCCTCTGCCATCGCCGTGTCGACGTCCCGGATGCTGACACCGAGCCAGCCGTATTGAACCGACCCCGATTCGATAAAGTCGTCGATCGCGCTCTTTACGTTGTTGACGGGAATCGAGAATCCGAGGCCGACGCTACCGCCGGTCTGGGAGGTAATCCAGGTGTTGATACCGACAACCTGCCCCCGGAGATTGACCAGGGCGCCGCCGCTATTCCCTTGGTTGATCGAAGCGTCGGTTTGAATAAAGTCGCTGATGTTGCCCTGGGGCCCTCCCCGGCGGCCGACGGCGCTGATAATTCCCGCCGTGACCGTCGACTGAAACCCAAAGGGGCTTCCAATGGCAATTACCCAGTCGCCGACCCGAAGCGTTTCGGAGTCTCCGAGACGGGCGACGTCGATGTCCCGGTCCCGGCTTTCGAAGGAGATCATCGCGAGGTCCTTTCGGGCGTCCTTGCCGATGAGCCGGCCGTCGAATTCCCGCGAATCGTCAAGAAGGATGTTGATCTTGTCCGCATCCCCGACTACGTGATCGTTGGTCAGCACGTAGTACGTGTTGCCGGACCGCCGGACGATAACTCCCGACCCGAGGCCCTGGGTACGAAATTGACGGTCGTCGTCCTCCGGTTCCCCGAAGAAGAAATCGAACCAGGGAAGGTTGTTTCCCCGGGGAACCTCCTGGGTCCGGACTTCTTCAACGTCGATACGAACAACCGACGGCAAGACCTGATTTGCCACATTGCGAAAACTGTGCTGAAGCACACCAAGATCCAACTCGGGCTGCCCGGTGGACTGTTGAGCCAGGGCCGCGTCCCCAGGTTGGATCCTCGAGGACCGGGAAAACACCAAAGTCGAAAGGGAAAAACCCAAAATGACCCCGACTAACACCAAGTTAATGACCAAGAAGCGGCCGGAAGCCAAAAAGCTACGCCTAGACATCTATCCTCCGTGAGTAGAGTATACCGGTTATGATTGCCCCTGTCAGTTTCCGCCGCCTAGACGTGCCAGGGGGTCAGTATTTCCGGTCCGTCGGAGAGCACCACTACCGTAAACTCGAAGTGAGCCGAGACCGACCCGTCGATGGTTACCACGGTCCAGTCGTCGTCGAGGACGGCAACCTCGTCGTCACCGAGGTTGACCATCGGCTCGATGGCCAACACCATACCGGGCTTGAGTCTCGGGTTCGGGCCGGAACCGACGTAATTCGGAACCTGTGGATCCTCGTGGATTTCCAGACCGACGCCGTGCCCACAGTAGGGACGAACTATTCCATACCCCTCGGCCGATACGTGTTCCTCGATGGCCCGCGAAATGTCGTTGACGCGGTTTCCCACGCGCGCCGCCTCAACGCCCCGGTGGAGGCTTTCCTTCGTCACCCGAAGAAGATTCTCGATCTTCGGAGAGACAGAACCGACGGGAACGCTTACCGCGGCGTCGCTGTAGAATCCCGCGAGCTCGATTCCGCAGTCGATTCCGACGACCTGCCCTTCCGAGAGTAACGTGCCGTTGGGAATCCCGTGGATAACCGCGGAATCTACCGATGTGCAGAGGGCCGCCGGAAAGCCGTGGTAGCCGAGAAACGAGGGGCGCCCTCCCCCCTTCTGAATCTGTTTCCGGGCCATCGAGTCGAGAGAGAGTGTGGAGACTCCAGGGCCGACCTCGGGAATCAGGGTTTTGAGGACGTTGACCAGAAGCTTTCCCGACTCGCGGATCCCGGCAATCTGTTTCTCGGTCTTAAGGCGTATCACCGGTCCTCCAGGGCATCGATAAGCCGAATCGCGGCGGTATTCCCGGGTGAAAGGGCGAGGGCCTCCCGGAGGCTCCGGCGAGCCGTTTCGGTAGCTCCCTGCCGGAGATGCACCCGGGATTCCAAGACCTTAAGCAGCCCCCGGCGGCTATCCGTAAGGTTGTACCACGGCTCCCCTTGCGCTTCGTCGAGGAGCTCCAGTGCTTCGGAAAAGCGGCCGAGCTCCATCGCGAGAACAGAAGCGTTATACGCCGCTTCCCAGGAGTAAAGACCCTCGTGGGCCGTCTTAAAGTCGAGAAACGCTTCTTCCGGACGGCCCTCGCTATGCTGAAAGAGCGCACGGTAGAAGACAAGGCTTCGGGACACCGCGGCACCGCGTTCTGAGACGAGGCTTTCGAGCTCTTCGAGACGCCCTAGCTCCGAAAGGTACCACGCGATGTAGCGAAGGGCCGTCACGTCCTCCGGATAGCTATTGACGATAGACCAGAGCTGCGCCGCGTTCGCCTCCGGGGGCCGGCTATCGGCTTGGGTGAGTAGGTA
This sequence comes from Spirochaetaceae bacterium, assembly GCA_046541715.1. Lineage (GTDB taxonomy): Bacteria > Spirochaetota > Spirochaetia > DSM-27196 > PWMO01 > CAYPUT01. The sequence continues at coordinate 31,713 of JBKHCS010000014.1, read as the reverse complement.
GTGTACCAGGCGGTCCCGGGCCGAGGTGGGCTGTTCTGCGGCAACCCCGACCGAAGAAGAGAGGCGCCCCGCAAGAATCGACAGCTCTTCTTCCAGGGCTTCCGGTCCTTCGTAATCGATAAGGGCCGCTAAGAGCGTCGCGTCCCCGGGGTACCGGTCGAGGCCGTCCCGGAGAACTTGCACTCGGGCTGCTCGGTCCGGGTAGAGAAGCGCCGCGTTGTTGTAGCCGGCCGGACCAAAGGGATATCCGGTAAGGAACAGCGACTCGAAGGCCCGTCGGGCCGTTTCCGTCTTCCCCGCAAGGTACATAACGTCTCCCCGGAGGGCCAAAGACGCCGGTTCGTTGTTTGGGATTGGGGCAAGTAGCTCCGCCGCGCGGTCCCAGTCGCCGAGATCGTACGCAAGGGTAGCCATGAGGAGCGGCTCGACACCGGCAAGGTCGAAAGACTCCCCCTGGTTCTGCGCATCCCGGAGAAAGCCCCCGGAGGCGAGCTGCAGGACTCCGTCCGCGGCGTATTCCCGCCTTCCGGTTACCCGGGCCGCCTCGAAGAACGCCGCAGGGGTGGAGGCGTCGTCAAGGCTCAGCAGGACGTAGGGATGCTCGTCCCGGTCGCTTTCGACACCGCTTCTGAGGAGGAAGGCTGCCCCCAAATGGGGGTAGTCGTCGAAGAAACCGTCGTGCAATTCCAACCGGCTGCCCTCGGTGTCTTCCGATCGGACGAACGCGTGGACGGCGACCGCCGCTATGTCGGAATTCCCGCGGTACCGCCGGTGCCATTCCGTGGCTCGCATTTTGAGGGGAGCGACGTCACCGGTTAATTCGGCGAGGAGATAGGCCCGTTTAAGAATCCGCAGGGCGTTCGAGGGGTTTGATACCACCCGGGATGCCTCGTCGAGCAGACCATTCACATCACCGTACCGTCCGGTCTCGAGGCGCGCATCGACGCGCGTCAGGATGTCGTCGAGAACCCGGGCCTCCCTGAAGCTGCTGATTCCACGGTAGATTACGAAGAGGGACCCGAGAAAGACGGCGAGGGACACCAGAAAGAAGACCACCCGCCCCTTCACCGGGAGCAACTTCACTGCCGTAGCTCCTTCCGGAGGCCGTCGAGGACCCCGTTGACAAACCGGTAGGCGTCGTCACTCGAGAACTCCTTGGCGATGTCTATGGCCTCGTCGATGGTTACCGAGTCGGGAATCTCCTGCTGATAGAGGATGCAGTAGGCACTCAAGCGAAGAATCGCGAGGTCAACCTTCGCGAGGCGACTTATGTCCCAGTTGGAGAGGTGGCGCTTGATCGCCTCGTCGACGGAAGGAAGCTCCTCCAGAGTCCCGTGGAGGAGCAACCGGGCAAAGTCGAGGGTCTCCTGGTCGTCGGAGCTACTGTCGAGCCAGGGGAATTTGCCGAGGGAGCCTTCCTCCTGATGTGTAACATCCCAACTGTAGAGGGCCTGCATGGCGAGGATTCTCCCTCGTCGGCGGGAACCCATCGCCTTACCAGGTGAGGTTCTGTTCGAAGACCGTAACCTCGGCCTCTTCCCTCAATTCGTCCACAACCTCTTGGATGGCGCGCTGGAACGCCTGCTGTTGCCTGTTAGAAAGGATATAGTTCCGAATCTGGTCCCTAACGGTCGTATTCTGCCCCGGGAGCACCGGATCCGAGAGCTCCAGAATCCGGGCACGACGCTTGTTGGTCACTCTGACGATGTGGTAACCGACATTGCTCTCCAGAACGCCGTCACTCACCTCGCCCTCTTCGACCTCGAACACGGCGTCGATAAAGCCGGTTCCGAGTAATCGCTGAGATTGGGGATCCTGACGGAGCAGATAGCCGAAATCCCCGCCGGAGAAGGTGGCATCGTCCAAGGACTCGTCGAGGAGCCCCTCAAAAGTCGCGGCACCGGACTGAATCCGGCGGTAGAGGGCCTCCGCTCGTTCCCTCCGCTCCTGCTTGTCCTGATTACTGAGATTCCGCGTGTCGATGTAGAGGTGGGAGAAACGAACCATCGCCGGATTGGCGAATTCGGTCGCGTTTTCCTCGTAGAACCGAAGGATCTCAGCCTCGGTAGGGGGCGTTATCTCCTGGATTACCGAGCGCTTCTTCTCGATGATGTAGCGCTCCTGGATAAGCCGCTCCCGGACCTGTTGGACGTACTCTTCCCAGGAGACACCCGATTCCCGGACTACCAACTGCCGGAACTGGGCGTCGGATACCGGCCGGCCGAGGGCCGACCGCTGTTGGGCGATCGCCTCGTCTACGTCTTCCTGGGTAACGCGGATCCGCTCCCGCTCGGCAGCCTGGTTCAAAAGTACCTCGGCTATCTGGGCATCGAGAAGCTCCTGACGGTTCTCCTCGTTGAGTGTCCTCCCGAGTTGCCGTTCTAAGAGCTCGACCTGTTGTCGCAGCTCTCTCTGGCCAATGTTCACCGTCTCGGTAAGTCGCACAACCGCAACCGGCTGATCGAGGAGCTGCCCGAAGGCCGAAGCGCCCACCAAAAAGAGCACTATACCGATACATACGCGCTTTACCGCAGTCTTGCTGGTCATGTCCATCCCCCGGACTCTATCACAATTCCTGCCTGAGTTCACGAGGCGAACCGGCGCTCTTGAAGCCGTTCGGAAAGCCGTTGTCCCCCGGGAACCCGAGGATCGAGGGCCAGACTCCTCCGGACGTAGGTAAGCGCCAGGCCGTCGTTTCCATCATCGAGATGGATTTCCGCCGCCTTCTTGAGAAAGTACGCCGTGTCCCGGTTCGAAAAACCCTGGGAAACCATCTCGTCGATGCAGATGAGCGCCTGTCGGTTCGAGAACCGTCTCGGCATCTCGATGCAGACGAGCTGTTTGAGCCTATCGACGACCTCGACAAAGAAGTGACGAAAATAGGACTCACGCTGCTCTTCGATAACAAGATCCATCAAGAGCTGGTAAGCGAGGAGAAGCGCCCCCCGGCGTTGGTACTCTTCCGCGAGGAGAAAACTGCAGTCCATGTAGTCTTCCCGGGGTAGAAAATCACCGATTCTCCGGCCCCGTTGGAGAAAGTAGTGTTCGTGCGTCTCGATAGCCTCGTCGGTCACGTCGTGCAGGAGATCGAAGAAGATGAGCTTAGCCTGGCTCGCAAGATCTTCCGGCCGGCCCCGGAGAAACTCCCGGTAGTCAAAACGAAACTCCCCCGGAACGATAAAATGGCGCCGGTCATACTCCTCTCGGAGCTGCGCGTCGCTCAAGACTTCGTAAGCCTGGATGAGTTGCTGCATCAGTTCCAGGCTTTCGTCGCTTCCGCCGAGTACATCCGGATGGATGGTCTTTGCCTTCCTCCGGAACGCCTGCTTGATGTCCGCGTCGGAACAAGAAAAATCGAGGCCGAGAATGTCGTAGTAGGTCGTCACAAGATTCATTCTATCTTTAGGCCGGCGCCGACGGCTTCCGCTTCTTCTCCGCTTCGCAACGAGTGGGAAATCCGAAGGAACATTCCCTCCTTCTCCATAACCGACATCAATTTGGTCAGCGTTCTCCGTTCTCCGAGAGCGTGCTTTAGTATGTAGGCACAGCTGCGCTTCCCGACAACCGCTCCGGCACTCGCGAGAAACTCCCGTACCTTGTCCGGTATTTTTCCGCCGAAAACGTTGGTCTGCTCGACCCCGATCGCGATGTATTGATACATCGTCACCTTGGACTCGAGCCGGTCGCCGTCAATCACGTCGACCCGATGCCCCTGACGTTCGATCCCCTTCGCGAGGCCCCGGGAGATCGCCGTCATCTTATCCCGCTGAGAAGAGGGAAACTGAACCACGGCTACCCGCACCACGCGCCTCCGGTGCGGCTATTCCTCGGGGCCATCATCTCCTTCTTCCATGGCCGCATCAGGTTCCGCGACATCTTCCGATTCATCCTCCCGGGGGACCGGGTCGTCCTCCACCCGCCACCATTCAACGGCGTCGCCGTCGGCCTGCAACCGTCGAGCCGCTGCTTCGACGTTTCCGGATTCCGGCGTTCGGTTTATCCAGGCTAGGCCGAAGGAACTGATCAAAAAGACGGCACCCAGTATGGACGTTATACGGGTAAGAATATTCCCGGAACGGCCTCCGACCGGGGCTGCGGAGCCGCCTCCGAAGATTCCGCCGAGTCCCTCTCCGCCTTCGTCCTGAATAAGGACCAGACCGATCAGGAGTAACGCGGCGAGAACGAATACGATAAGTAACAGAATTCCGAGAAAGCCCACAGTTCTATCTCCTCGTGGTGTAGATCTGACTTAGGATGCCGACCGGGCAATAGCGGCGAACGAATCCGCCTTTAAGGATGCTCCACCAACGAGGGCACCGTCAATGTTTTCTTTTCCGAGCAGGTCGGCGGCGTTTTCCGGTTTTACCGAGCCACCATATTGGATTATGGTCTCCTCGGCAACCCTCGCGCCAAAAGTCTCTCCGAGCCGGCTGCGGATGGCTCGATGCATATCGTCCGCATCTTGCGGAGTTGCCGTCTTACCGGTTCCGATCGCCCACACCGGCTCGTAGGCGATAACGAGCCGCCCCATGGCCCCGGCGTCGACACCCTTCAAGGATCCGGAGAGCTGCTCCCGGACCACCTGCTCCGCCTTCCCGGCTTCCCGCTCGTCGAGGAGCTCTCCGACGCAGAGAATAACCTCGAGGTCTTCCGCTAAGGCAAGCTGAACCTTCTGATTGATCATGGCGTCGGTTTCGCCGTAGATATGGCGCCGCTCCGAATGACCGAGAATAACGGTCTCGACGCCTGTGTCTTTGAGCATCGCAGCGGAGACTTCCCCCGTATGCGCCCCGGAGAGCTCGAGCCCCATGTTTTGAGCCCCAAGCCGAATACCGGTCCCTCTTAAGACTCCGGCGACCTCGAGCAGCGCGGTAAAGGGAGGCGCGACCATCAGTTTAACCGAGGCATCACGAAGACTGTCCCGAAGCTCCTCTGCGAGTGCTTTCGCTTCGTCTCGAAGCTTGTTCATTTTCCAGTTTCCGGCGATATAGATCTGTCGCATCACCCCTGCTCCTTGCGCACCTATGATTCCAGAGCGGCGATACCCGGAAGGACCTTGCCTTCGAGGTATTCAAGTGAAGCTCCGCCGCCGGTCGAAACGTGGTCGATTCTGTCCGCAAGGCCAAACTTGTTGACCGCGGCTATCGAGTCTCCCCCGCCCACGATGGTCGTACCCGGACAGTCGGCCACGAAACGCCCGACTTCCAGGGTACCTTTCGCAAACGCGTCGAACTCAAAAACGCCGAGGGGGCCGTTCCAGAGGACCGTCTTGGCGCCCCGGATTACGCCACCGATTCTTTCGATGGTCTTCGGACCGATATCCATTCCGATCTTGCCTTCCGGAATATCGACACCGTCCACCGCTTCGGGTGCAGCGTCCTCAGAGAACTCCGAGGCGACCAGGTGATCCCCGGGCAGCACGATGTCCACGCCCCGGCGGTCGGCCTCGTCCATCAGCTCTGCAGCGGTATCGAGGTAGTCCTCTTCCAGAAGCGAGTTTCCAATGCCGTGCCCCTGAGCCTTTAGAAAGGTGTAGGACATCCCGCCGCCGATAATCATCGTCTTGCAGGTCTCCAAGAGACTCCGGAGAACCCCGATCTTCGAGCTTACTTTCGCTCCACCGATGATCGCGACCATCGGCTGCTCGGGATTGCTGAGGACCGGCTTGAAAAAGGCAACTTCCTTCTCGATCAAGAGGCCGGCGTATGCCGGAAGATGGTGGGCCACGCCTTCCGTGGAGGCGTGGGCCCGGTGCGCCGTCCCGAAGGCGTCGTTTACGTAGACGTCACCAAGGGATGCGAGTTTCTTGGCGAAGTCACCGTCGTTGTCGGTTTCCTCTTTGTAGAAACGCACGTTCTCGAGGAGAATAACCCCCCCGGGCCCCAGTTCCGACACCATCTTCTCGACCTCCGGACCGACACAATCGGGTGCCATCCGGACCGGACGGCCCATGGCCGCGGATAGTTTCTCCGCAACCGGAGCGAGGGAGTACGCGTCGTCCCGCTCGCCCTTCGGCCGGCCGAGGTGAGTCATCAGAATCAACGTGGTACCAGGTTGGTCCAAGATGTATTTGAGTGTCGGGAGGGCGGCCCGTATTCGCGTATCGTCGGTGACTACCCCACCTTTCACGGGGACGTTAAAATCTACTCGGACGAGAACCCGCTTTCCGCTGAGATCCGCCTCCTTTACGCTGCGCAGTGCCATACCTGTTCCTTAGAGCTTGAGAGCCAGGTCGACGACCCGGTGCGAGTAGCCCCACTCGTTGTCATACCAGGAGAACACCTTGACGGTCTTGCCGATGACCATGGTGCTCAAGGCGTCGAAGATCGAAGAATGCGGGTTATGAATGATGTCCGAAGAAACGATCGGGTCCTCGGTGTACTCGAGAATACCCTTCATCGGGCCTTCCGCCGCCTTCTTGACCGCGGCGTTCACCTCTTCGACGGTCGCTTCCTTAGAAAGGTTGGCGACGAGGTCGACGATCGATCCCGTGGGTGTCGGAACCCGAATGGCGACGCCGTCGAGCTTTCCCGCGAGAGCCGGAAGAACCTTGCCGACCGCCTTAGCCGCGCCGGTGGTCGTGGGAATCTGGTTGACCGCCGCGGAGCGGGCACGCCGAAGGTCGCTGTGCGGAGCGTCGAGAATCGCCTGGTCGTTGGTGTAGGAGTGGATCGTCGTCATAAATCCGGTCTCGATGCCGAAGCTGTCGTGGAGAATCTTGGCGATCGGAGCGAGACAGTTGGTGGTACACGAGGCGTTGGAGATGCAGAGGTCTTCGTCTTTGAGGCTCTCTTCGTTTACACCGAGGACGATCATGTTGTCGATCTTATCCTTCGAGGGAACCGTCAGGATGACGCGCTTCGCGGGGTATTTCTCGTTCTTCAGATGGTCCCCGTAACCGCCCTTCGCGCTCTCCCGGCTCCGGAAGACACCGGTGGATTCGATGACGACGTCCGGTGCGTCCCCCCAGGGAATCTGTGCGGGGTTCCGCTCGGCGCTCACCCGGTATTTCTTTCCGTTTACGATCAGGCCTTCGTCGTCGAAGTCCACGGTCCCGGGAAAACGACCCTGGGTCGAGTCGTACTTAAGCAGATGCGCGAGTACGCTATTCTCCGTAATATCGTTTACGCCGACGACGTCGACGCCCTTCTCCAAGGCAATTTTGAATACGTTTCTTCCAATACGGCCAAAGCCGTTGATTGCCAGCTTCATTAAAGTCCTCCGTGAGTCTTAAGGCTATAACTCGACTATACAAAGAAAGTTGTTCTCCGGTCAACGAAGCCGGAGTCTAGGGAATGGTCCGAATACGGGAGTAAAGCAGGGGAAATAAGGGACTCTCGGAAACGACGACCTCTTCTCCGGGGAGCAAGACGTCGTCTCCGACCAGAATAATGTCGGTGAACCCCTCGGGGACTATCGTAACTTCGCTCACCAAGTCGTCGAGGCGCGTTATGGTAGCGGTGCCGAGAACACCGTCCTCGGAGTACTCGAATCCAAGGGCGTCCCGTCGGACGAGGAGCCCCCCGGACCGAAGAACAATCAACTCGTCTCCCACCGCGACGCCGTCGACCCTCCCGAGAGATACGGCGGCACGGTTCCGACTCCGTTTGAGCACCCGGCCGTACCGCGGAAGCCTCGTCTCGAGGTCCTGAAGAAGGGCGAAGACCGCCCGTTCGAGACGGTACGGGCCGCTTCTCGAGGCGTTCAGATCCCCGACGTGTCCCCCGGAGCGACCGGAGTAGAGGGATAACCGCATGGTAAGCGTCCGGTCCCTATCCTCCGCCTCGACCATCAGGTAGTAGTCCATTCCAGCCGCCCGGGCCGACTCGAAGGCCTCCGACAGCGTGGCGACCTCGCCTCCTTCGCCGGCGGGTTGGAGGGCCTCCAGGGCGAAAAGATGGTCCCCGACGTACCGACCGAGAGCTTCACCGGCCCCGGGATACGGCAGGGAAACGCCCTCCGGGGTGACGAATACACCGAAGACCAGCCTTCTGCGTTCCAGGTCGAACTGTGGAAGGTCCCAGGACGCCCCAACCTCGTCGACGAGGAGGCTTTGGTAGCCTTCGATCGTGTCCCGGGTCTCGAGGTCGGTTTCGCCGAGGGTGTCGAGGACGGTCAGCTCTCTCAAGAACCGGGAGCGGTAGCCCTGATAGCGCAGGAGATCCGCATAGAGTTCCCGCCCGGAGGCGGAGTAGGGGTCGAGACGGAGGCCCCGCCGGGCGGCCATCTTGGCCCTGAGGAACAGGTTCTCTTCGGTAAGCTCTCCGGCCCGGGAGTATCGATACTCCGCGAGCTCTCCCCGGTCCGGAGCCTCCGGCGGAAGGGCGTTCAGGGCGATATCTTCGGCGACAATCCGGGGCAGTTCCTCATGCGGGGCGAGACGCAAAAGACGCTCGATGGCCGCGAGAGCATCTTCGGTTCTCCCGAGCCGCTCGAGGACCAGTCCTCGAAGATACCACGCGGCCGACCTATCCTCGGCGTTCCGGAGTAGCTCCAGGCTGACCTCGTCCGCCGCCGCGTAGTCACCGCTTTCCAGGAGCCCCCTAAGAAGGGTCTCTCGGGTCTCGGTGCTATCGGAAAGCTCCAAGGCCCGGCGTGCCAACTCAACGGCACGCTCCGGTCGTTCCCGCCGAAGGTAGAACTCCGCCGCCAGGGCGTTTACAACCGGATCGAGCCCGTGGCTCCGGAGTGCCCGCATCACGAAACCCTCGGCTTCTTCGGTGTTTCCCCGGTACTCCGAAAGGAGGGCAAGGGAGAGAAGAGTACGCCGGTCCTCCGGCACCCTCCTCCGGAGCTCCTCAAAACGTTGGCGCCCCTCTTCGATGCGTCCCTGGGCTATCGAGAGCTCCGCGAGGCCCGCGAGAGCTTCGGCGTCGTTTGGACGCCGGGCGAGAACCTCTCGGTAGGATTCCTCCGCCTCGTCCATTCTGCCGAGGCCGACGAGAATCCGGCCCCGGAGCGCCATCGACTCGGGGTCGAAGCCAAGCAACGGCCGGGCCGCGTCAACGTGGTCCAGCGCTTCGTCGTACTCACCGAGATAAAACAGAAGCCGCGCAAGGCCGACCATCGGCGCGGGATACGCCGGGTTGAGGTCCAAGGCGGTCTCGAACTTCTGAAACGCTTCGAAGATCTCGAGGCGCCGGAAGGCGGCCTCCCCTTCGCGGTAGGCTTCCACCGCGGCGGTCTGACTCAGAACCGGGAGCGCCGTCGAGACAAAGAGGAGAAGCGCTATCGAGAAGACCGTCCCCCGGAGGGCATTCCGGAACATCACTCCTCCGGCGTATCGGACTTCGGGGGCACCACCAGCTTGACCGTCCGGATCTTGTGCCCCTCCATGTCCTGAATGACAAAGTCGATGGCGTTAAAGGAAACCTTCTCGTACTTGACCGGGATCTTTCCGAAGAGATCGAAGACAAAGCCGCCGAGGGTGTCGAAGTTCTCTTCCGGCAGGCCGAGACGCAGGGTCTCGTTGAGATCCTCGATGGCAACCCGGGCGTCGCAGAGGTAGATGTTCTCCGCAAGAGGAAGGATGTCTTCCCGTTCGTTGTCGTATTCGTCCTGTATGTCGCCGACGATCTCTTCGATGATGTCCTCGAGGCAGACAATCCCGGAGACACCGCCGTATTCGTCGACCGCCACGGCAATATGCACCCGTCGGCGCTTCATCTCGCGCATCAGGGCGTCGAGGCGCTTGCTCTCCGGGACGAAGTATGCCTTTCGGATAATGGTATCGAGGTCGATCGGATCGTCGGTCAAGAGGTATTTCAAGAGGTCCTTTACGTAGAGGATCCCGATAACGTTGTCTATGGTGTCTTTGTAAACCGGAAAACGGGAGTGCCCGTACTGGACGACCCGCTCGACGATCTCTTTCGGTTCGAAATCCAGACCCACAAAGGCCACGTCTATCCGGGGGACCATGACCTCCCGGACCGTGGTGTCCGAAAGCTCGACGATTCCGCGAATCATATCCCGTTTCTCGACGGTTAGGGCCGGATATTCCTCCTCCTCTTCTCGGTCGTCCGAGGAAAAGAGCTTGCGAAAGAAACCCTGGTGTTTCAAAGCGAAAAATCCTCCGAAATGTCGCCGACGACCGACTCCTGCCGCCGATCCATGTCGGCTTTGTCCTCCGGGGTACCGTGATCGTATCCCGCGAGGTGAAGGAGCCCGTGGACGGTAAGTCGCATCAGATGTTGCCATCGCCCTGCGTACTCTAGCGAAATAGCGACGTCTCCGACAACCCCGTGGTAACGATCGAATCCGGGCCCCATCTCTTCCTGGGGAAAGGAAAGCACATCGGTTGCCGAATCCTCGTCCCGAAACCGGCGGTTCAGCTCTTGGATGGTTTGGTTGTCACACAGGAGGATCGAAACCTCCCAATCCTCGGCGCCGAGGCCGTCGAGGACCTTCCGGCAGGCCGTACGATAGGTGTCGAGCCACGTGGGCTCTTGGATACCGGATAATGACACGTCGACGCTATTCACGCTGCTCGTGCGCCTCGTAGGCCTCGACGATTCGCTTTACCAAGCGGCTCCTGACCACGTCCCGGCTGGTGAAGTAGGAAAAGTGAATGCTTGGAATGCCGTGGAGAAGCCGGACGACGTGGAGCAAACCGGAGTCCTTCGCCTTCGACAGGTCGATCTGGGTAATGTCCCCGGTAACGACTGCCGTCGTTCCCTCGCCGAGGCGTGTCAAGAACATCTTCATCTGCTCTCGGGTTGTGTTCTGTGCCTCGTCGAGGATGACGCAGCAGTCGTTTAGGCTTCTGCCGCGCATATACGCAAGGGGGGAGATCTCGATTATCCGGTTCTCTTCGAGGCGTTCGAGCGTCTCTCCGGGGATCAACGATTCCATGGCGTCGTAGAGGGGCCGCAGATAGGGGTGAAGCTTCTGGGCGAGATCCCCCGGAAGATACCCCAAACGCTCCCCGGCTTCTACCACCGGTCGCGTAAGGATGAGCTTTCGTTTGCGACGCGCCAGAACCTCCCGGAGGGCGTGGGCGACCGCGAGGTAGGTCTTCCCGGTTCCGGCGGGTCCGATGCCGAACACCAGGTCGTCGGTCCCCATTGCCTCGACGTAGGCGGCCTGCCCGGTGCTCCGAGGGTACACAGTCCTTCCCCCGGGGGAGACTTCGACGGCGTTACTCCGAAGGGCCTCTCCTCCGGATTCGTCGGACATAGACGAATAGACCGACCGGATAAGCTCCGGACCGACGGGCTGTCCGAGGCGCACGTACTGCTTCAGCTCTTCGAGGACTCTGAGAAGGGTGTCTCCGGTGGTGCCGTCACTTCCCTCGAGGAAAAGCTCGTTGCCCCGGGAATGAATCCGGGCGTCCAAGAGTTCTTCCAGGACCCGGAGGTTGCTGTCGTTGGCCCCGCAGACTTCTGAGGCGAGGCCCGGACTATCAAGTACGACTGTGGCGTTCGCGCTCAATCATGCTCCTAAAAAAAGTATAGAGGCGCCTCTTTTGACCGGTCAAGGGTTCGTCTCCCGGCCGAAGGCATAATCGGTTACGTCGTCCTCCCGGGTTACGCTACTCCGGATTTCCGGTATCGGCTTCCACTCCAGGACAATCTCCATTTGCGGCACCCATTCGAGGCGGCGATCGGTGCCCACCTCTACCTCCTCCGGAGCCCCGGAGTAGGAGAACGTCAGGTCCCAGTCGCCCATCCGGTGGACCGCGCTGACGACGATGCGCTTGAGCTTGAAGAAGGATTGCTCCCGCTCTTGTCGGTTGAAGAAACTGTAGGAGTCGGAAAGGTCTTGGAAAAGATTGCGCGGTTCCCGACCGACCTTTTCGGCGAGCCGGGGAATGTACTGATAGACAAAGTCGTTCTCCGAGACGCTCTCGAAGGTTAGATCCAAAAACTTGTGAATGTTTACGCCCAATCCAAAGGTAATATCGAAACTGCTCTCCGTATAGCGCAGCAGATTCATGTTCAGACCCGAGGATACCGACGTCGAAAAGAGCAGGCGGTTCTTCCAGAGGGGATCTAACTCACGGTCGAAATCCACTGCGACCGTCGCCGAGGTTGGTCTGAGGCTATCGGCGCCGGCCGGTTGCCACGGGGAAGAGAAGCCCTGAAACACGAAATCGTCGACAAACTCGTAGTCTCTGCTCTTGGTCATCAGGTATTCGGCGGTAAGGGGCCCTACGACGCTCTCCAGAGTAAAGCTCGTCCACTCGTCCCTCTCGATGTCGAAGATCTCCGAGTGAGAGAAGGAGAGCCAGCTCAAAGGGGCAACCGTTTGGGAGCTCGACAGCGGTTTGTAGGTCCATTCCGAATCGTCGTACACCGCCGCGACGCTCAAGGTGGAGGTGACGATTCCGGTAACCATGGTGAGGGAGCTCGAGTACTCGTCGGTCAGCGGCGGTAGAATTGCCTTGAGGTCAAGGGACTGCGTCGCCTGCCAGATGTCGAGGCGGAGTTGCGCTTCCGCCTGATGCGCCGTCACGTATTCGTCGTCCCATCTGATTGTCCGGTCCTCGTAGACCGGGTCGTCGTCGGCGTCTAAGCCGTCGTAGAGACGCTGGTAGAGAATGGTGTCGAGGGAGTAAGAGAGGTTCGACGCGTCCCAATAGGGATTTCGCTGGAGAAAGAACGAGGTAAGCGTAAGGTCGTTCCGGGTCTCCACCTTGGAGAAATCGAAGGCCTGCTCCCGTTCCTTCGCGTAGTCGTCGCTCTCGAGGCGATCGCTATTGTAGAGACTCCGGTAATTGCCGACGACGGTCACCGTGTCGTCGTAGACCAAATACCGGTCGAAGAAGTCTGCCTGGTAAATAAGGCGAAGAGTGTTCGTCGTGGTAAAGGTAGAGAGCTCGTAGGCGTAATCCACATCTTCGGGTTGCTGCCAGGCGTCGTCGTCGAAACGGTTCTCGACGGTAAACCGGGGGAGGATCTCGTACCGGAGTGACTGGGTCAGAGGTGGGGCCACGGGTATTCCGACGACGTCGTCCTGCCTATCAGGGTATCGAACGGTAGCCGGTCGATCCTCCTGCTCGGGTCCGGTCCCCTCCCCGAGGGGCCACGGGGGACGGACTTCCACCTCCGGCGTCCGACCTACCACATCCTCTTCCGGAGCGGCCACGGCGCTCCTCGACGTATCGAAAATGGTCCCTGCTACGCGGAGGCGCAGGTCCGGAAGCTCTAGGGTGTTTGGAAAGTAAAACTCCGCCTCGGGACTCCGGTCGGCAGCAAGGGCCGCGTCGCTCAAGAAGGCGTCCTCTACGTCCCGGCTGAGCCACGAGAGATCGGCCTCGAGGTTCTCTATTTGGATGGTCTCCGGCGCCGGAGTGTCGGATTCGATCTCCCAGGAGTAGTCGCCCCGGAGTCGCCAGGTTAGACTGTCCTTAGTTTCCGGTTCCTCGAGGGATTCCTCTTCGCCGCTGCGAATAAGGCCCAACCAGTCCATCTCTTCTCCTCGGTCCCGAAAGTCCAGCTGCATGTAGGGGTCCGAGAAGAGCTCGAACTGACCTTCGACCGACCCGGAATCCAGGTCCGATTGGAAGGATGTGTCGAAAAGATAACGGAGCGGAAGAGAAACCGGCCCGAGGTACGAGGTGTTCCAGTCGTCTTCCGTTTCCCCGTCCACAACCCTAAACGGCGTGTAGCTAAAGAGCCCCTGGGAGTAGATGTGCCGACTCGCGGCGATACCACCTCGAAACTCCAGGGAGTCGAGAAACCAAATATCGACAAAGGTGCCGTCGACCCCGACGTAGGCGCCGAGGGTAGTATAAATATCCGAGAGGAACTTGAGGGTCCAGTCGGGTTCTTCCTCTTCCGACGGCTCCTCGACGACCCGCAGAAAAAGTCCTTCCCGCTCTCTCGGGACCTGACCGCCATTCTCTTCGGCGATCTGCAAGAAGGAAATAGGGGAAGGCTTCTGCTCCTTACTGCCGATGAGGTACGTGGTAGTCTGAATGTAGCTACCTTCTCGGCTCCGGTAACCCGCCGACGGGTGAAAGAAGAGCTTGTCCCCGGGGCGGAAAAAGAAGGGAAAGTAGAACACCGGCATCCTCCCCACGTGGAGAGCCGCGTGTTGGAGGCCCCACTCTCCCACATCGAGGAGCCAGATCTTCTGCGCCCGAATCTGGTAGTTCGGAGGATCCGCCTCCGAGGAGGTTATCACGCCCTCTTCCATCACAATAACGTCTTCCGGCGACCGGGTTACCACCGATCCGGAGTAGGTAAAGGTCAACTCCTCCTCTTCGATGGTCCGAGGTCGGCGAGACGCACCGTCGAGAAAAACGCCTTCCCAACTGTCGAGATAGAAGGTAAGCTGCTCCCCCCTGAATGTTTCGGTTCCGTCGGTTCGCTCTATCGTGTACGCCACCCCTCCGAGGGCGGTGAGCGCCTGCTCGTCCTGGTTCACGACTATCTCTTCCGCCTCTATGCGGTGAACCGCCTCTTCCTCCTGGTCCTCGAGGGTCAGGACGACCCCGCCCCGGAGCCGGACGTAGCCCTCTTCGACCGCCTCGATTTCGAAGTATTCGGTCTCCAGAGCAGAGTCTATGGTGAGAATCCGGCGGTTCTCCGGGGCTTCCGCCTCCTCTTCGGTTTCCACCAATTCGTAGTAATCGAAGAGCCGAGCCTCCAGGTCCCCTCGGCCGCCTTGGGTCGAGAGTCCGAGGCTCGCGAGCCACGACGAAAGCTCGTAAAAGCCGGCGGTCCGGATATCCTGGGCCAAGGTGCGCCTAAAGAGCGAAGCCTCCTCTATCGGGCTCTCGGCCGGCTCATCGGTCTCCCCGGGAACCTGGGACGGGAGAGGTGCCACCGCGAACAGAAAGATGCACCCCGATGCGACGAGAGCGACGCGTCTCACCGACGCGCCTTTAGTACCTCGGCGACGAAGCGTCCGGTGTAGGAGTCCGGGGACTCGGCGATGATTTCCGGAGGCCCGAGGGCTACGACGGTACCGCCGCGGTTTCCTCCTTCCGGACCGAGGTCGATAAGGTGGTCCGCCTGGAGGATGACGTCGAGGTTATGCTCGATGACGATGACGGTATTCCCCTTGTCGACGAGGAGATTCAGAACCTCGAGGAGTTTCTTTACATCGGCAAAGTGAAGACCCGTGGTCGGCTCGTCGAGGATGTACAGCGTCTTTCCGGTGCTCCTCTTCGAAAGCTCCAGGGAGAGCTTTACCCGCTGTGCCTCCCCGCCGGAAAGGGTAACCGCAGACTGACCGAGTCGGATGTAGTCGAGACCGACGGCTTGGAGGGTTTCCAGCCGGCGAACGACTTGGGGTATCGCCGAGAAGAAATCCAGACCCTCCTCGACGGTCATCTCGAGGACGTCGTGGATGTTTTTTCCCTTGTAGTGAATGTCTAAGGTTTCCCGGTTGAAGCGCTTGCCGTGACAGACGTCGCAGGTCACGTAAACGTCCGGCAGAAAATGCATTTCGATTTTGATCGTCCCGGCGCCCTGGCAGTTCTCGCACCGGCCTCCCTTCACGTTAAAGGAGAACCGTCCGGGCTTGTATCCCCGGGCCCGGGACTCCGGGAGGGCGGCGAAGAGCTCCCGAATCGGCGTAAAGACGCCGACGTAGGTCGCCGGGTTCGACCGGGGGGTCCGGCCGATGGGGCTCTGATCGATATTGATAATCTTGTCGACGTGCTCGGTTCCGAGGACCTTCTTGTGGCGCCCGACCGGGTAATGGGAACGGTTCAGGCGGTTCGCCACCGCTGGATAGGTAACGTCGCTTAAGAGGGTCGACTTACCGGAGCCCGACACGCCGGTAATCGCGATAAAAGTACCAAGGGGGTAGTCGACGTCGATCGATTTGAGGTTATGCTCCTCGATACCGGTTATGCGCAAGCGCTTCCCGTTCCCCTTCCGCCGCTCTTCGGGTATCGGAATGGTTATCTTTCCCGATAGGTACTGCCCCGTTAGGCTTCCCGGGTTGCTCATCACCGACTCGGGAGTCCCTTCGGCGACGACCCTTCCGCCATGGATGCCTGCTCCGGGGCCCAGGTCCACGATGTAGTCGGCAAGCCGGAGGGTTTGCTCGTCGTGCTCGACGACGATGAGGGTATTTCCCAGGTCCCGAAGGTGGAAGAGGGTGTTCAACAGGCGCTCGTTGTCCCGTTGATGGAGGCCGATCGTCGGCTCGTCGAGTATGTAGAGAACCCCGACCAGCGAAGAGCCGATCTGAGTCGCCAGGCGGATGCGTTGAGCTTCCCCACCCGACAGCGTTCCGGCGTTCCGGTCCAGGGTCAGATACTCGAGCCCGACGCTCTTCATAAAGGTCAGCCGGGCGGCGATTTCCTTAAGGATTTCCCGGGTAATCTCGACCTCGGTATCGGTCAGCTTCAGGGCGTCGAAGAACCGGAGCGCCTCCTCGACGGACATCGTGGTGATGTCGTGGATGCTCTTACCGTTGATAAGGACGCTCAGCGCTTCGGGCCGGAGCCGCCGACCCCCGCAGGCCGGACAGAGGCGCTGGGACATGAACCCCTCGAGCCACTCCTTGATACCGTCGGAGGAGCTCTCGATGTAGCGTCTCTTGAGGTCTTCGAGGACGCCGGGAAAGGGCGCCTGGTACTCGAACCTTCCCGTTCGATCGCGGTTTATGTAGGTTACTTCGATCGCCTCTCCGGTTCCATGCCAGATTGCATCGAGCACCCGCTTCGGGAGTTCTCCGAGGGGAGTATCGAGGGAAAACCCAAGATGCTCGGCCAAGGCGTTAAAACGGCTCCGGTGCCAGGCAGCCTTCGGATTATACGGTTTGAGCCCCCCCTGGTTAAAGGAAAGGGTCGGGTCCGGCATAATAAGCTCCTGGTCGAACTCCAGGGTCATCCCGAGGCCCGAGCAGGAGGGGCAAGCGCCGAAGGGACTGTTGAAACTAAAGAGCCGCGGCTCCAATTCGGGAAAGACGAGGTCGCTGTCCGGGTACGCGTAGTTCTGCGAGAAGCTCTCTTCGACGCTCTCCTTTCCCTCCTGCCGGAGAATTACGACCATCCCATTGGCCGTCGTAGCCGCCGTCTCGACGGCCTCGGCGAGCCGCTTCCGCTGGTCCTTGCGGACCTTCAGCCGGTCGACGACGATTTCGATGGAGTGCTTCCGCTTCTTGTCGAGGGACACCTCCTCCTCGAGGGAGATAACCTCTCCGTCGACCCGGGCCCTGACGAACCCGGCCTTCTTCGCGTCCTCGAGAATCTTCTTGTGCTCTCCCTTACGCCCCCGGATAACCGGTGCGAGGATCATCATCCGGGAGTCTTCGGGATGCGTCAAAATTCGGTCGACGATTTCGTCGATACTCTGCTTTTCGATGCGCTTTCCGCTTACCGGATCGTGGGGAACCCCGATCCGGGCGAAGAGAAGCCGGTAGTAGTCGTAGATTTCGGTGACGGTGCCGACGGTGGACCGGGGGTTTCTGTTTGTCGACTTCTGCTCTATCGAGATCGCCGGGGAGAGCCCTTCGATGTAGTCGACATCGGGTTTGTCCATCCGCCCGAGAAACTGCCGGGCATAGGCGGATAGCGACTCGACGTACCGCCGCTGCCCTTCGGCGAAGATGGTGTCGAAGGCTAAAGACGATTTCCCCGAGCCGCTCAAGCCCGATACAACGATAAACTTATCTCGGGGAAGCTCCAGGTCCACGTTCTTGAGGTTGTGCTCCCTGGCCCCGCGGATGATGATTTTTTCCATCTGGATGATCGCGTTGCGATAGCCTAAGCTAATCCGTATGGAGTATCAACCGGCGAGGCGGGGTACCACCGGTCCGATGCATCGAGTCACCGGGGCACCACCAAGGGGTCGGTGTCCGGAGCGGCGGCCCGGTCGGTCGCCTTTCTCCTGGCCAGAGAGTTCGGCGGTGCGTAGGTCGCAACAAGCTCCCAGAGCTCCCGGGAACGAAGCGACGAGTTCTGTAGCCGGAAGCTCGCCTGTGCGAGGCGCTCGAGGGTATCGAAGAGACCCGAGTCGTTCAGGTAGCCTACAATCTGGGGGTACTCTTCGGCCGTCGAAAGGGTTGCCCCGAGGGTTTCGAGGCGATAGAGCGGTCTGAACCTCCGGATCTCTTCGACAATGATGGTAACTATTTTGACGGTCGCGATGATGTCGTGTTCGAAGGAGGCTTCGTACCGCCCCATCCCGAGATACTGCCGTCCGAGGTTCCTATTCGCTGCGATGCTCGCCGATCCTTCCTGGCGATAGAGTTGAAGAAGGCGGTCGATGCCCTCTTCCCAGAAAATCCGTCGGTAGTTCTCTAAGAGCTCACGGGTTTCCTGGGAATCTATATCGTCGACGTCTTCGACGATGGTCAGCCACTCCTGCTGAGCCAACCGCCGGCGTTGTGACATTTCGTAGACGTCGGCGAGCTCGTAACGCAACTCCCACTCGGTTTCCGGGATGGCGAGGAAGGCCGACGATTCCAGGGCCCGGAGGTAATGCCGCTCCGCTAAGGCGAGATTCCCTTCTATCTGGTAGACCTCGGCCAACCCGGCCTCCGCCTCGGGAAAGAGGCTTGCCTCGGTTTCTAAAACCTCGCCCCGGTCCTTAAGCTCCTCTTCTCTACGAGCGATCGCCCGGCGAAACATGCGGAGGGCCTCCCCGGGATCGTTCGGCCCGGCGGGTACCACGGCATCGTCGGCCGACGGCAGCAATTCCAGTCCACGCTCGTAGAGGGCCCAGGCCGGCATATCGTCGTCGATCTCCTGGGACTCCGGAGAAACCACGGAAACGAGGGAAATCAGAATGGCTACGGAGATCGGCACGAGCCGTCGGAAGGACAAGGGACCCTTCATACCCTTAGTATCGGGTCCTGAGCACAAAAAAAGAACCGGCCGTCGGCCGGTTCTTCTTGACTCTTGCAGGTTCCCGTTAACCGATGACACCCAACAGGAAGACCATTACAAAGAGGGCGACCGTCTCTATCAGACCGAGCACCATGATAAAGTTACCGAATCCCTTTCCGGTTTCGGCAAGGGCGTCCGATGCCACTGCCCCCGACTTACCCTGGAACCACGCCGAGAACCCCATCGCGATACCGCCAAGGACGCCGGCTCCGAGAAGCATGCCCGGGTCGATGTCTCCCGCCGAGGCTTCCATCAAGGCGTTCATAAGGATGAAGCCGTAGATAGTCTGCGTCAGGGGTGCACCTACAAAGGCGACCAGGAGGAAAGGCGCCGGCCGGTTCTGGGCGAAACACTTCTTCCAGGCGCCTACCGCTGCCATACCTGCACTACCCGCGCCGAGGGCGGATCCGATAGCGGCAAACGCAAGAGCCGCCCCAACTCCAATAAGACCGATGTTCATCTATCCAACTCCTTTCATTTCTATTCTTGGGTTCAAGAAGCCGCCCGCTTGCCGAAGGGCCGGTACGGCGTACCTGTCCATTCCATTCCGAGGTGGCCGGAAAACTCCAGCATGTTCAGTCGAACGCCGTGGACAACCACCGAGAGGGCGCCCATCACGAGGTTCAACGTGTGTCCGAGAAGTAGTACCAGGATACCGGCGATAATCCCGCCGACCCCATCCATCATACCTTCCGCCATCGAGTTGAAGCTCTTGGCAATCTCCACCGACGCAAGGCCGACGGCAAAGAGACGAATGTAGGAAATGATGTCCGAAAAAGCGCTCACACCGTCGAGAGCCGTGGTAATAAGCCCTGCAAATCCCTTGCCGATACCGACGAAGAAATTCTGCCCCGGTTCCTGGCTCGAGAAGAGAATGACCGTACCGAAACCGCCGATTATCAGGTAGAGGGCGTAGTCCACCATTGCCTGGCCGAGGACGACGTTCAGTACCAAGTGGTAGAGCCCGAGAACCATAACAAGCCAGCCGATTTGCGTAAGGCTCCGAATACCCGCTTTAGAGCGGACTTCGTCTACGAAGTTCCAGACATGGGCAATGGTCAGTTGCACCGTACCGAGGATAAAGCAGAGCCGCTGGATCACCTCGGTGCTTCGAGGGTTGAAACTCGAAAGCTCCGGGACCACGAGGGAGGAGAGCACCGGCAACTCGGCCAAGGGTTCGTACCCGAACCAGGTTCCGGTAACGGCTCCCCAGGCGACCGTAGCGATCGAGAGAACCGTAAGGAGAAGCACCCCCTCGGAGACCGCTCCCGTTTTCTTAAGGCTCCCAACGACCGCCGGAACGCTCAATCCGACAAGCACCAATCCGTAGCCGCCGTCCCCGATAATCATCGCGAAGAAGACGCTAAAGAAGAGCAGAAACCAGAAGCTAATATCCCGCTCGTGATATCCGGGTGTGGTCCCCATCAGGTTGAAGACCGGCTGGATAATCCGCACCGGCTTCGGATTCTTGACCTTGGTCGGGACCGAGTCCTCGGGTCCGGGCTCCCGGACGAGGACACCCCACCCGCGGTCCGCGGCTTCTTTCCGGAAGGTAGTAACGTCTCCGTCGGGGACGAAGCCGGTAAGGACAACGACCTGTTCCATCCGGTCCATACCGTCGTGGACCCGATCGAACTCTATCTGCGCGTCTATATCCTCGAGAACGTTCTCCAAGGCCTTCCGGGAGCGCGCCTTTTCCATCAGGGCGATTTCGAGGGCATCCTGCCGGCGGCGAAGCTCGGCAACCTCCCCCCGCAGCTCCGAGGCGCTCCGCTCGGGGGTCGGCATCGCGTCGATTTGCGGCGCCTGCTCACCTTCCCGGCGGATCGAAACCAAGTAGACGAGAGTCGAGGTGCGGTTGATCACAAAAAGCCTATCGCCCGGGAGGTTCCTCATCTCCTTGTCACCGACGAGGTGAAAACGGACGACGATTCCCGCCTCGGCGAGCTCCCTGACGAGGTCGACATCGAAATCGCCCCAGGGCTCGAGGCGTGCGGCCTCCCGGCTGAGCCGTTCGAGGGTTTCCTCGATCTGGCGCCGCTCCTCGAGCAAGTCGGCGATCGACTCGGCTTCCGCGAGGCCCTCTTCCACCGTCAGGGAAGTGAGAGCCTGATCCTCCTCCTCGACCCCGGTCTCCTCGGAAGGAAGCGCAAGAATCGCACGATCGATCCGGGCTCTGTGATGAAGGAGCGTCTCGACGCTCTCGCTGTGAATATCCTCGAGTTGTACGTGAATAACGCCGAGGTCCCGGAGCTCGGCGACCGTTTTCTCCCGCTTCGAATCGAGGGAAAGCACGGATATCTTCTTCATGCGTTCAATCATGACTACACCTCGACCAGGTTGCTCTTGGCAATCTTGCCCCGAACGACCGCGGCCGTCTGTTGATCCCCGAGATAGATTCGGATGTTTCGAATATTCTCCTTCGTTTCCGGTATCTTGACCTTCTCGAAGAGATTGACCCGTTGGGTGGTAACACGAAGCTCGTCGGAAACCAAGTCGTGCTGCTTCTGGAGGACCTCGACCTCTATGTCCAAGGCGATGAGCTCCTTCATCGATACAATAGCCTGGTCGACCCAGAGCGGCAGGCGAAACAAGTCCCACCGCTTCTCTTCGAAGTGGGCCGCCTTGTATACCGGAATATCAATACCCGCGATGTTACCAACCTCGGTGTCGACACTCTTCAGGGCGACCAAGGTCGTCACGTCGATGTCTTCGGCGAAAACGCCGACCCATCCCCCGATGTCGTCCTTGTAACGGTCTCGCTTGGCCTTCTGCTCGGCGATTGCCGCCTCGATCTGCCGCAACACCATCTGAAGCTGCTGCTTCTTAAGAATGAGAGTAGGCAGATAGCGTTGGAACCGCTTCAGTTGGTCCCGTTGCTTCTTGAGTTCATTCTTCGTCAGCTTGACCTTTGCCACGTTACACCGCTTCCTGAGCTTGATTCTTGGGCCAGAACTCGTTGATCAACTCGGTCCGGAACCCGGTCTCGTCCGGATCGAAGCTCTCCGCGAGAATCGCCCAGCCTCGGTCGAGGGCCTCTTCCAGGGGAATATTCACGCTCAAGTCCATCATTTCCCGCTCGAAGGCCTCACCGTACTTCAAGAGCTTGTCGTCCCAGTCGGTCATCCGGAAGCCCATCGACTTCTTTTCCAGGGACTCCTTGTAGGCGGCGTAGAGCTTGATCATACCGTCCATAAGGGCCCGGTGGTCCTTTCGAGTCTCCTTGTTGACCTGCTGCTTGAGCCGGGAGAGAGAGCCGAAAGGCTCGATACGGCCGTTTCTGAGGTAGTACTGTCCCTCGGTGATGTAGCCCGTGTTGTCCGGAACCGGGTGGGTTACGTCGTCCCCGGGCATCGTGGTTACCGCTAAGATGGTGATGGAGCCGGCACCCTCGAAGTCGACGGCCTTCTCGTACCTGGCGGCGAGCTGACTGTAGAGGTCCCCCGGATAGCCCCGGTTCGACGGGACCTGCTCCTGGGTAATGGCGATCTCCTTCATCGAGTCGGCAAAGTTGGTCATGTCCGTCAACAGGACGAGGACCCGGCTTCCCTTGAGGGCAAAACGCTCGGCCACCGCGAGGGAGATGTCGGGAACCATCAGGCTCTCGACAATCGGGTCCGCCGCGGTGTGGACGAAGAGGATGGCCCGGGAGAGGGCCCCGCCCTCTTCCAGAGTGTCCCGGAAGAAGAGGTAGTCGTCGTGCTTCAGGCCGATGCCGCCGAGGATAATGACGTCTACCTCCGCCTGCATCGCGATCCGTGCCAGGAGCTCGTTGTACGGCTCCCCGGAGACGGAAAAGATAGGAAGCTTCTGCGATTCGACCAACGTGTTAAAGAGGTCGATCATCGGGATACCGGTCCGAATCATATTCCGGGGAATAATCCGCATCGCCGGGTTAACCGAGGGGCCTCCGATTTCGATGAGGTTTTCCTCGAGAGTCGGGCCGTTGTCCCGGGGTTTTCCACCCCCGTCGAAAATCCGGCCCCGAAGGTTATCCGAGAAAGAAACCTGCATCGGGTGACCGAGAAAACGAACCTCGTCGCCGGTAGCGATACCCCGGCCGCCGGCGAAGACCTGCATCGACACCTTGTCGTTGTTAAGCCGGATTACTTCGGCGAAACTCACCCCGTGACGAGAGGCAACGGTGGCCAAGTCGCCGTACCGGACTCCCTCCGCCGAGACGGTGATGACGTTTCCCGAGATGGACTCGATTCTGCTGTATACCTTCTTCATAGTTTCTATCCTTATCTCCTGGCCTTACCTTCCGGCCTTACTGAAGCGACCGGGCATCGCTCTCGACCCCGGATCGCTTACCCTCGACGAGGCCACGGATTTCTTCCTCGATGCGCTTGAAGTCGTCGGACTCCCATTCGGCGCCGTTGTAGTCGAGGAAGCGTTGCCGAAGCTGGTTAAAGAAGCCTCGGGCGTCTTCCTTCGTCGGCAGGTCGAGCTTTGCCGCAAGTATGTAGAAGATGATGTCGAAGACGTGGCGCTGACGGTCGATACCGACGGCGGCGTCAACGGGGTCGAAGGCATTCTGCTGAAGATAGACGTCGTCGAGAAAGTCCGACTTTAGGTAGAGGATGTAATCCTCGGTGCTCGTCCCTTCTTCTCCGACGACCTTCATCATCTGTCCGACTTCGTCCCCCCGGAAGAGAACGCTTCGGGCGTACTCGACGCGGTCGAAGTCGACGACACTTTCGTACTTGCTCCAGCTGTCGAGCGGGTGAATCGACGGATACTTTCGGGCGTCCGAGCGCTCCCGGGAGAGCCCGTGGAACGCCCCGACGACCTTTAGGGTCGCCTGGGTAACCGGCTCTTCGAAGTTACCGCCGGCGGGGCTTACCGTGCCGCCGATGGTGACGCTTCCGGTTCCGCCGTCCCGGAGGCGTACGACCCCGGCGCGCTCGTAGAACGCCGCGATAGTCGACTCGAGGTAGGCCGGAAAGGCCTCTTCGCCGGGAATCTCTTCGAGACGCCCGGACATCTCCCGCATCGCCTGGGCCCATCGGGAGGTCGAGTCGGCGAGGAGCAGCACGTTCAGCCCCATCTGCCGGTAGTACTCCGCCAAGGTTACCGCAGTGTATACCGAGGCTTCCCGGGCGGCGACGGGCATCGAACTGGTGTTGCAGATGATGACGGTCCGTTCCATCAGCGTTCGCCCGGTCCGCGGGTCGATAAGCTCCGGAAACTCCCGAAGGGTCTCGACGACTTCGCCGGCCCGCTCGCCGCACGCCGCGATGATGACGATGTCCACGTCGGCGTTTCGACTCGTTATCTGCTGAAGAACCGTCTTCCCCGCTCCGAAGGGACCGGGAATGCAGTAGGTACCGCCTCGGGCAACCGGGAAGAAGGTATCCATAATCCGAACCTTGGTGACCATCGGCTCCGTCGGCTTAAGACGCTCATCGTAGATGTCGATCGCCCGTTTTACCGGCCACTCGAAGCTCATGGTGAGCTCTCGAACGTTTCCACGATCGTCTTCGATCTCGCATATCTTGTCGGTAATCACGTAGTCGCCCTCGGGGACGATCGTCTTGACGGTGTAGCTTCCCTGGAGGCCGAAGGGGACCATGATCCGGTGCTCGAAAATGCCCTCGGGAACGCTCCCTAGGGCATCCCCTCGGACAACGCGGTCCCCGGCGGACACCTTAGGGGTAAAATGCCACTTCTGGGTCTTGTCGAGGGCTTCAAGGTAGAGTCCCCTCTCCAAGAAGAAGCCGCTCTGCTCGGCGAGCTCCGGAAGGGGGTTTTGAAGACCGTCGTATACCTTACCCAGGAGTCCCGGGCCCACTTCGACGGCGAGCATCTCTTCGGTGAACTCTACGGGGTCTCCGACACCGATTCCCCGGGTCATCTCGAAGACTTGGATCTCCGCCTGATCTCCCCGGATTCGAATAATCTCGGACTTGAGACGCTTGTCACCGACTACGACGTATCCGACCTCGTTGAGGGATACTTCGCCGTCGACCTTTACGCTCACCATATTTCCGTTTACACCGACAACTGTTCCTGCCGTTTGTGCCATTCGCTCTTACTCCGTTTCTTGGTTGAATGCGGTCGCGAGTCCCGCGCTTCGAATTTCTTCGTAGCCGGCATCAAAGGATTCCTGCCCCACCTCGGAGCCAAAGAGCGCCTTCCGCCGGAGAAGCTGAAGCTTGAGGTAGTAGATTTGTAGTTTTGTAAGATCGAAGTAGTGTCCGACTTCGAGCTCGTCGAGAAGTTCCCACCGGTAACGGTCGAGGGCGAGCTCCGATTTCAAGGGGTCCCCGGCGGCGACTGCCGCCCGGACGACCTCTTCAACCCGGGGAAGGTCCGTCCACGTCCTGCCTGCGGAGTCCCGTTGAAGATACTCCTCCTCGTCCCACCCCAGGCCCGATGCTCGGAGGGACACGAGCGTGTTACGGAGTCCGAGCTCGTGGACGAACCACTCCCTCCCGAGGGTAGTCGAGGCTGCGACGGATTCGTCCATCAGAAGCCGGGTCGTTTCGAGGGCGGCAAAATCAGAGGTGGTCAATTGATCCCGGCAGAAATCGAGAAAGAACTCTTCGCTCTGGGCGGGGTCTCCCTCGAAAAAGAGCATCGGGAGTGTCGATACCGCGTAGTAATACTGCGCCACTACTCGCTCTCTCCCCGGATAAGGGAAGCCAATCGGGGATTCAAGTAGGCGCTCAGGGCTTCCGCGATACCCTCGGCGGAGAAGTCGTAGTACGCCTGCCCCTCCTTTTCCGAAAGGCGGAAACCGCTGTCGAGGCCGCCGGCAATGGCGATTTCGACTCCCTCGCCGATCGCCTGGCCGAGGCGCCCTCGGAGGCTTGATTCGACCCGGTCCAGATCGTCTTTCGACAATAGTACCTCAAGGTCCTGAGCCTCCGCCTTCGGGAACGCCGAGACGATACCGACAATGGCATCCTGGAGCACCTTTTCGTCGTAGGTCGCGGAGACGGTCTCCCGGACTATGCGCTCGAAGATCCGGCCGATTTGCGATTCGAGAGAGAGGACTAAGTCCCGCCCCGCCTGGCGGATAGCATCCTTGGCCGTCGCCTCTAACCGGGCGGCTTCGTTCTTGGCCTTCTCCACGATAGTCTTACCCTGGGTTTCGGCATCGGCGACGATCTGAGCAGCTTCTTTCCGGGCATCTTCTATGATGCGCTCGGATTCCTGCTTGGCCGTTTCGATGCCCTCTTTCTTAATCGACTCTAAGAGTTCCTGTAATTGGGCGTCCATAGATACCTATTCCTTTCAAAGCATCATCTATCTACAAAATGTTAAGGGCAGTGTAGCCCATAGATTTCGACAGTTCAAGACTCACAGGGCGATTTCGTCCCGAAAAGGACTATCCAGCGACACCGATCGGCCCTCGCTTTGCCCTTAGACCCGCCCGAGACTCAAGTCGCCGTGAATCTTGAAGACCTGCCGGTCTCGAGATACGGCAAGGTCCCGATCGGGAAAGTAGCGCGGGAGAAGTTCCCGGACCTTTTCCACGGCGGCGTCGATTATCTCTTCTCGTTCAGCCTCCGGAACCCATTCGAGAGTCACCATCCGGACATCGATAACGTAGCCCCTCCCGAATCGACTTCCGTACCCCGCGGAAAAGGAAGCCCCAACGTCGAAGAGGCCGTCGTGGGCGTAGTGCGATGTCGTGCCCCGGGGAGCTCGCGCCGGGTGCAGGGAGTACCGGTCGCCGAACTTCTCCTCTAGAAAGGCGTCAACCTCTCCAAAAAGATGCCGGAGGCTCAGCTCGATCTTCCGCGATGCGTGGTGCTGCACACTACCAAGCTACTTCCCACACCACCGGACCGCCTACTTCGATGAGCTCGATAAGACGCACGTCTACGACGGCTTCTCGCCCGTTCTCGGAGATTTCGCCGAGGTTAACCGAGCGGATCTGATCCGGGAGGGCCACCCGGTGGACAAACCGGACTTCGTTCCAGAACTCCTCGACCATATCCGTGTCCACCGGCCCTTCGAAACCGGAGAAGAGCGGAAGCCGCAAAATCGACCCGCCGTCTCCCGAGGCGAGGGTCTCCGGGGATACGTTCAAGAGTCCGGCAAGCCCTTCGACGGTCTCAAACTCCAGATCCGCCTCGATCGTGACGATCCCATCCCGCCGGGAGCTGTCATAATCGGCGAGGCGCACCCCCTCAGTGGAAATCGCAGACAGCTCGAAGTCCCTCCGACTCAAAGGAAGAACCCGGTGAGTACTCTCTTCGTCGAAGACCCCGTAGTCGTAGAGCTGTTCGGAGACGCTGTAGACCAGGCTCAGCCGCCCGGAGCCGTCGTCGTTCAGACGAACCGTCGACTCCAGCGTGAGGCAACCGGACAGGAGCAGGACGGCAAAGAGACCGAACGCCAAACGGCGCAGCGCTTTCGGGGAAACCACGCCGGTACATTAGCCTTTCCGTCGCTTCCTTTTCAAGCCGCCGACGCTATTTGAGGGCCTTCAGGTGGACTACCGTCTTTCCGTGGCCCCCCTGATCCGGAGGGGCGTACTCGAAATCGAGAATAGCCTCGTACTCTCTCAGGAGCCGGCGCACCCCCTCCTGAAGCACCCCGTTTCCCTTTCCGTGGACGATGGAAAAGGAAGGGGTTCCGCTTACCAAGGCGGCGTCGAGTTGCTGCTGCACCTTCTTGAGGGCTTCGTCGAGGCGTTCGCCCCGGAGGTCTATCTGAAAGGGAACCGCCGACCGGGGCGCCTCTACGTGTACCCGGCCGGTCGCCGGGAGGACATTCCCCGCCGGGTCGGGGATCAGCTCGGACTCCTTTACCACAAACCGGAGGGAGCTGGTTTGGACGTACCAGCTCGTACTCCCGGCGTGCTCCTTGAGAACGCCCCGGACGCCGGTGGACTTGATCCTGACGGCGTCCCCCGGGGCAAAGACGTACTCCGTATCTCTTTCGGATTTCCGCGCCGCGAGCTGTTCCTTCCGATCCTTGAGAACCCCGGCGACTTCTTCCACGACGCCCCGGGCTTCGGCGACCGTGTGGCTTCGTCTGCTTTCGGAAACTTCCCGGACCGTCCTCTCGATTTTCTTTCGGGCCTCGGACAGAAAGCCTTCGAGTGCCTGTCTCTCCCTTTGTAGCAGCTCCCGTTCCCGGGCGGTCAACCGCTCCGCCTCCTCCGAGAGACGGTCCCCTTCCCGCCGGAGGGCCCGCTGCTCCTTCCGGAGCTCTTCCTCGAGCTCCTCGACCGCCGCCTTTTGGGCCGCGAGGGCGTTGATGAGCCTCGTACCTTCGGTCTGCCCCTCCCGGACGTACTCCGCAGCGCTCTTGGTTACGTCCCCCGGGACTCCTGTGCGCCCGGCAATACGGATCGCGTGGCTCTCTCCCGGAATCCCGATCCGCAGCCGGTAGGTCGGAACAAGGCGAGCTTCGTCGAACTCGACGCTGGCGTTGATGCACCCCTCTTCCCGGTAGGCGTAGTGTTTGAGCGCCGTGTGGTGGCTCGAGACCAGAACCCAGGATCCGGCGGATCGGAGACGGTCGAGAATTGCCATGGCAAGGGCGGATCCCTCTTCCGGGTCGGTCCCGGCGCCGAGCTCGTCGAGAAGCACCAGCGTTTCGCTGCCGGCGACGTTCAGAATCGAAGCAATGTTGGTCATATGCCCGGAAAAGGTGGAGAGAGACTGAGAGATGGATTGCTCGTCGCCGATATCCGCAAAGATGCCGTCGAAGACGGGCAACACCGACTTCGGCTCCACGGGAATCGGAACTCCGAACTGGCTCATCAACGCGAGAAGCCCCACTGTCTTGAGGGCGACGGTCTTTCCACCGGTGTTGGGACCCGTAATAATAAGAATGCGCTTACCGTCCTCGAAGTAGACATCGATGGGAACCGCACCCGAACCGAGCATCGGGTGCCGGGCGCCCCGGAGCTCTATTCGGGGACCGAGGTCCGGAAAGAGCGTGTCGTGTATCCGGCCGTAGCGCCCCCGGGCCTGGAGGGCGTCTATGTGGCCGACTAGGTCGAACACCTGCCGGAGCTCGGGAATGTCCCGCCGTACCCGGTCGCTCAGCTCCCGGAGCACTCGCTGCACCTCCGCGGCGATCTGGTCGAGGGTCCGCCGCACCAGGTTATTGCTCTCGACGAGGTCGAAGGGCTCGATGTACACCGTCTGCCCGGTGCCCGACTGCTCGTGGACGATCCCCTTTATCGCCCCCTGGTGGTTGGCCGACAGGGGAAGCACAACCCTCCCGTCTCGGATAACCGGTTGATCCGAGGTCCAGATCTGCCGTCGCGCCGGGTCCTGGATAAGCCGCTGGGCCTCCTTCTGGAGCGTCTTCCTACTCCGAATAAGGGTCTGTCGGAGCTGCTTGAGAGCCGGCACCGCCGAATCCTTGACCTCCCCCTCGTTGTCCAGGACTGCGCCGATCGCCCGGGTGGTTTCCGACAGGTCCGGAGCTCCCTCGACGAGGGCAACGAGCTCCGGAACCTCTTCGGCGCCCCGAATTGCGGCGAAGACCCGGCGGGCCGTCGTAGCCAGCCGGCGGATCCCCGTCAGCTCATGCCCTTCAAGCACGGTTCCTTCCCGGCTCAACCGGCCGAGGAGCTCCTCCGGGTCCAAAAGGGGCGCATCCGAAAAGGGGTCCGTTCCCTCTTCTAAGGACCGCCATTCGGTGACCTGCCGGTGCAGAAGAGCAACGCCCTCGATCGTATCCCGGGGCCGTTCCGAGGCGAGACGATGAACCCCCGGAACCGTGGCACAATACTCGAGAACTTCATCGACAATCCGGGAGAACTCGAGGACGTCGAAGGTGTGCTGGTTCATCACGGTTCCTCCCGGGAGGCCGTCGCTTCCCGGTCTTCTACGGCAAAACGATAGCTCTGGTAGCGGTCTAGGTTGATCGCCCCCTCTTTTACCGCTTGAAGCACCGCGCAATCGGGCTCGTGGAGGTGGGTACAGTTCGGATAGCCGCACTCCCCGGCGAATCGACGAATTTCCCGGTACCCGTGGGAAATCTCGAGAATCGACAGCGGATAGAGATCGAGCTCCCGAATACCCGGTGTGTCGACGATTCCCCCTTCGGCGACGGGGTGCAGAATCGCGTAGTTGGTCGTGTGTCGCCCTCGGCGGTACTTGACCGATACGTCTCCCACCCGCTGGTTGGCATCCGGAAGGAGACGATTAAGGAGGCTACTCTTTCCGACGCCCGAGTGGCCGAGAAAGAGAAGCGTCTCCCGATGGGCCATCTCGAAGAGCGCCTCGAATCCGGAGCCTTCTTTGGCCGAGGTCAAGACGACCTGATATCCGAGGGAACGGTAGTCGGCAATCCTGTCTTCCGCCCCGGGGTCCAGGCCCAGGTCGACCTTGTTGACGACGATCGTCGCGTCGATTGCCTCGTGCTCGCAGAGGGCCAAAGCCCGGTCGACGAACCGAGGGCGAAAGGGCGGTGTCCCGGTGCAGGAGATGACCACCACGCAGTCGAGGTTCGTCCCGAGCACCTGGAGCCGGTGCCGTTTCCGGTTCCACCTGGAGAGGGAATTGCGCCGGGGACGTCTCGCGACGATCATCCCCTCGCTTCCGGATTCCTCTACTTCGACGATATCTCCCGGTGCCAAGGGATTGTACTCCCCCTCGACGCCCTGAAGAATCTTTCCCTTTATCCGGCACCGGAGCACTTCCGGCTGGTCTACGGAGCCCCGGAGGATCAAGACCGCGTAGATATTGTTTATGCCGAAGAGGATCCGGCCTTCCCGGTTGCTCATAAGCCCGTCTGAAGCCGCAAGGAGAAACGCTCGGCCAGCTCGCCGTACCCTCCGTGAAGAGCGTCGTCCCCGGTGACGATAAGCAGGTCCGGGTGCTCGCCCTCAATTTCGGAGCCGAGGGCGGGAGCCGGCATCTTGCAGACTCTTCCGATCTGTCTCGAAACTCCCTCGACGGAATCGACGATCCTGACCCTTCCCTCGACGAGGCGCTCCATGTAGGGCCTGAGAAAAACGAAGTGCGTGCACCCGAGGACCACGGCGTCGGTTCGATCGAGA
Organism: Spirochaetaceae bacterium; assembly: GCA_046541715.1. GTDB lineage: Bacteria > Spirochaetota > Spirochaetia > DSM-27196 > PWMO01 > CAYPUT01. Next base: position 937 of record JBKHCS010000014.1, on the reverse strand, counting down.
TCCACCGAAGAGAGGGCCTCGGCGGCGGCCTCAAAGCGTTCGGCATCGGGGGCTTTGCCCCATCGCTTTTCGACGAAGTCTACCGTGGAACCCCGCTCGACGCCGACGACTTCCCGGTTCGAGGCGAAGCGCTCGACGAGGTCCGCGACGTAGCGTTCTCGAACGGTTCTCGATGTCGCGAGAACGACGATACCCCGGCCGTCGGTGTGTTCCACGGCCGGCTTTATAGCCGGAACGACCCCCACAAAGGGCACCGAGAAGCGGCGGCGGAGCTCCTCGAGGGCCACGACCGTGGCGGTGTTACAGGCGAGAACCACGCAGGATGGGTCGTAGAGATCGATGAGACGGCCAACCCGTTCGACGAGATGGCTTCGAAGATCTTCTGGATCCTTGGTTCCAAAGGGGTAGAACTCCCGGTCCGCAAGGTAGACCAGACGATATCCCTTCAGATAGACCCTCGCAGCCTCGAGGTAGGGAAGCCCACCGATACCCGAGTCGAGAAAGCAGACGGTAGCTCTATGCATCTCCCGCGGACTCGCCCCCACCAAAAAGCGAGTCGAAGCTTTCTCGGGCCTCTTGTCGTTTCTCGCCTTTTCGCGCCCTTACCGAAGGAGCACCGGAGCCTTCCGCCGCGAGAACGAAGTAATCGCAGAAATTGGCCCGGTCCTTATCGCGGACCGCTTCCGGAATAGTCTCCCTGCACTGCCAGTGAGCCGATGGATCGTAGAACCGGCAGTTCAAACAGACCTTTACGTCGGCGCCGCAGTGAGGGCAGAGCGTGTTCCGATACACCCGGCCAATCTCGTCGAGAGTTCCGCCGCAGCTGAAGCAGTAAGCCATGCCTTGATACTATTCGCCCGGCCTGGTTGGCGCAAGCATCTCTTACTGGTCCGAACCTTGGTGACGGATGAATCAGCAGGGAAACGAGGGCAGTCTA
>JBKHCS010000099.1:0-11623 GCA_046541715.1 Spirochaetaceae bacterium | reverse complement strand
GTATGATTCGGCGCTTGTTCGACAAAGTACTGCATTCTTACCTCTCCACGGGAGCCGACTGCTCAATTGCGACTTCTCCGAGACTCTCGACCCGAACTTCCGGAACAATCTCCGGTACCGAAAGCACCACCAAGTCCGGCAGTTGCCGGGAGGCGCTCGTCTTGACGAGTGGCCGGGCCGCTTCGGAGCAGAGAATAATCGGCGACTCGCCCTGCTGTTGGACGTTCCGAACCGCGTTGACGAGAGCGTTGACCCACCGCCGCTGAAGCTCGGGCTTGAGGGCCGGGACGACGCCCCCGGAGGTTTCGACGCGGCTCTCTATAATCGCCTGCTCGAGCCTCGGATTGATGGTCAGGACCTTTAGCACCCGGTCTCCGCCGGCGTATTGGAGGGAAATCTGTCTCTTGAGGGCCTGACGCACCTTCTCGACCAAGAAGGAGGTGTCCTTGCTGACCGAGGCATAGTCGGAAAGCGTCTCGAGAATGGAAACCATGTTCCGGATCGAGACCTGCTCCCGAAGAAGCCCCTGGAGCACTTTTTGGATCTCCCCGACGCCGAGGGCCGCCTGGACATCCTCGACCACGGCGGGGTAGTCCCGCCGTAGACCGTCGAGCATACCCCGGACCTCCTGTCGGCCGAGGATATCCGCGGCATGATGCTTGATGATCTCCGTCAGATGGGTGGCGATGATGCTCGGTGCGTCGACGACCGTATACCCTGCCCGCTCGGCTCGATCCCGGTACTCCTCGGTTATCCACCGGGAAGGCAATCCGAAGGCGGGATCCGTCGTCTCTTCTCCGGGAATCTCTTCGGTGGCCCCTCCGGGGTTGATCGAAAGATAGTGTCCCATCTTTATGCTGCCCCTTCCGACCTCGACCCCTCGAATCTTAAAGCTGTACTGGGAGGGTTCAAGCCGCATGTTGTCGATAATCCGGATCCTCGGGACGACGAGTCCGAGGTCCAGGGCGGCCTCCCGGCGTATTCGGGTTATCCGGTCGAGAAGCTCGGCCCCCTTGTCCTTGTCGACGAGGGGCACCAGGGCGTACCCGAGCTCCAGAGAAAGAGGATCCAAGGGCGCAACTGCCGGGATCTCCGCCGCCTGCTCCTGGGGAGGCGCCTCCGTTCCGGCACCCTCCGCCTCCGCCGCTTGCTTTTGCCCGAGCCGGTAGGCAAGTAAAGCCGAAAGAATACCCATCGGAATCAACACGTACCAGGGAAACCCCGGAAGAAGAGAGATCGCGAAGAGAAAGAAGGCCGCAATCCAGTAGATGCGCGCCTGGCTGGAGAACTGTTTGGTAATGTCCTCGCCGAAGCTTCCGTCGGAGACCGCGCGGGTGACGATAAGCCCCGTCGCCGTGGAGACGATAAGCGCCGGAAACTGGGTAACCAGGCCGTCGCCGATCGCCAACGAGATGTAGGTGTTCAAGGCGCTTACAAAGGTCTCGCCCCGAATGGTCATCCCGACGACAATCCCCCCGACGATGTTGACGGCGGTAATGAGAATGCCGACCCGGACGTTCCCCGAAACGAACTTCGAGGCACCGTCCATGGCGCCGTAGAAGTCGACCTCCCGCTCCAGGTCCATCTTCCGCTTCTGAGCCTCTTCCTCGGTAATCGAGCCGGAGTTGAACTCCGCTTCGATCGACATCTGCTTTCCCGGAAGGCTGTCGAGGGTAAAGCGGGCGGCGACCTCGGCAACCCGGGTCGCGCCCTTGGTAATGACGACAAACTGAACGGCGACGATGATGATAAAGATGATAATTCCGATGACCAGGCCTTCAGTTCCGGTCGATCCGACGACAAACTCCGAGAAGGCCCGAACGATCTGCCCGCCGAAGTCCTCGCCTTGGGCGAGGATCAACCGGGTCGACGAGACGTTAAGCGCCAGACCGAAGACGGTAAAGACCAAGAGAAGGGTCGGAAAAACCGAAAACTCCAGGGCCGAACGAATGTAGAGGACGATGAGAATAGCCAAGAGACTGACGACCAGATTCAGGGCCATCAAGCTGTCGAGGATTACCATCGGCAGCGGAACGATCAGCATTAAGACGACGGCGATGACGCCGACGGCTACGAAGACATCCGTCCGCTGCCGGAGGAACGCATTACTAAATATCGACTGTATATCGGACATACTCCGTTACCCCACCTGGCCTTTCATCGTGTAAACCTGCTTGAGAACCGCGACGGCCGCTTCGTAGAACTGCTGAGGAATCTCGTCCCCGATATCGACCTCGTGATAGAGCGCCCGGGCCAACGGGCGGTTTTCAATAATCGGCACACCGCTCTCCACGGCGATCTCCCGAATTCGCTGCGCGACCAAATCCTGTCCCTTAGCGGTAACCATCGGGGCGGTCATGAGCTCCCGTTTGTACTCCATCGCTACGGCAAAATGGGTCGGGTTGGTGACCACCACATCGGCTTCAGGGACTTTCCGGACCATGTTCCGGGATAGCACCTCTTGCATCCGTTGCCGAAGCCGGCTCTTGACCAAAGGGTCGCCTTCGTAGGTCTTCCGCTCTTCCTTTACCTCTTGCCGGGTCATCTTGAGGGATTCCCGGTGCTGCCGGCGCTGAAAGTAGTAGTCGAAAATCGACAGAACCAGAAAGACCACCGAGACTTGGAGCACAATGCTCAAACCGGTAAGGGCGATAAACCTGACCGACTGAAGAAAGGGCACCCAGAGGAGGTTGGCGATCTGGTCGATTCTGCTCCGGATGTTCACGAAGGCGATGACCCCGACGATCAGCACCTTGCCGAGGGCCTTTGCCAGGTTGAAGAGCGCTTCGGTGGACATAAAGGACTTCTGGACGAACCGCGGTATGTTCGGCGCAATCTTTTTGAAATCCGGGGTTATCGGCTTGACCGTAAACAGAAGCCCAACCTGAAGGACGTTGCCCATGACCGCCGCAACAAAGGCCACCGCACCGATCGGGAGGGTCAGACGCACAAAGAAGCGAAGGAAGGTCCCGGCGATCCGGCCTGTCTCGGTGACGTCGATTTCCGTTAGGTTGGAGAAGTAGAAAGAGACCATCCGCCCCATCTCCCGAAACATGAATCCGGCGACGAGCGCCAAGGTTGCGGCGGTAAAGAGGAGGACGATCGCCTGGGTAACGTCCTGCGACTTGGCAACCTTGCCGTCTTCCCGGGCCTTCCGGATCTTATGTTCCGTCGGCTCCTCGGTGCGCCCTTCGTCCTCCGCGGCGAACCACTGAAGGTGCATTGCCTCGAGCTGGGCCCGGAAGAGAAGCTCGTCGAAGCGCATCACCGCAGGGCCTCCGGATTCGCAAAGACCCGCAGCAGAATGCTGAAGCCCTCTTCGATGACCCGGTCGAACGATTCGACTACGAAGGGAAGAGCCACGAAGATAACCAAAAAGGTAACGCCGATCGAGATTGGGAACCCGAGAATAAGCAGGTTCATCTGGGGAGCGGCCTTGGCGATAAGACCCATCGCCACGTAGACCAAGACCAGGGTCCCGAGAACTGGAAAAGAAATGATAAGCGCCTGTTCGAAGAGGAGCCCGAGGCGTCCCATTACCTCGAAGACGATATCCTCTCGAATCAGAACCAGGTCCACCGCCCGAAAGACCCGGAAAGAGCGGTCGACCCCGATCAGAAAGATGCGTTGGAACCCCGATACGGTGACGAAGACGAACATCGCTATGATGTTCAAGAACTGTCCCATCAAGGGTATCTCGATTTGCGCCAGCGGATCGAACACCTGAGAGGCGCCGAAACCCATCTGCAGGGAGAACATCTGCCCCGCAAGCTGGAAGATCGCATAGACGATAACAAGGAAGAAAGCCATGGAAAGTCCCACCATCGCTTCACCGGCGAGTAGAAGCCCGAAAGCCAGGCCGTTCTCCGGTATGGGGTATCCCGCGGCGCTTACCCCGGGAAAGACCAGGGTCGCCGACAGCAGAGCCAAACCCACCTTGGCCAGGCTCGGTATCGACGAGGAGGAGGTAAGGGGAGCGGCGAGAATCAGCGCAATTATCCGGGCAAAGATCAACAGAAAGACCTGTGCGTCGGTCACAAACTGATTGAACCCCACCTACACCTCCTACCGGACCATATTCGGAATCTGGGCAAAGACCATTGCCGAGAAACTGACGAGGGTTTGAATCATCCAGGGGCCGAAGAGGATGAGTGCTCCGAGGATGGCGGCGATTTTTGGAATAAAACTCAAGGTTTGGTCTTGAATCGAGGTGGTAGCCTGGAAGATCGCCACGATCAACCCGACCCCCATGCCGATGCCGAGAACCGGCGCCCCCAGCAGAAGGATGTGGAGCACCGAGGAACGGAAGATGTAGACCACGAAACCGAGATCCATCAAAAGCCTCCGAAGCTCGTGACGAGCTGTTGGGTAATCAGCGTCCAGCCGTCGATAAGTACGAAGAGAATCAGCTTGAACGGGAGGGAGATCATGATCGGGGGAAGCATAATCATACCCATGGACATAAGGGTCGACGCAACGACCATGTCGATGATGATGAACGGAATAAAGAGGAGGATACCGATCTTAAACGCGACGGTAAGCTCGTGGAGAATGAAGGCCGGTATCAACACCCGTGTCGGAACATCGGCCAGCGTATTCGGCCGAGGGAGGTCGCTCATCCGCATAAAGAGACGAATGTTCTCCGGGTCGGCTCGCATCTGCCGGTACATAAAGACGCGGATCGGCCCCTCGAAGTTGCCGTAGGCTTCTTCGATGCCGATCTCCCCTTCTGAGAGGGGTACAAAGGCGTCCTCGTAGATGCTCGAGAGGGTCGGCCACATAATAAAGACCGTCATAAAGAGCGCCACCCCCATCAGGACTTGGGTCGGGGGAACCTGTTGGAGCGAAAGGGCGCGCTTTACAAAGTCGAAGACGATCGCGATACGCAGGAAAGAGCTAAGGAGGATAATAATCGAAGGAGCGAGGCTCAAGACCGCGAGGATAAGGAGCAACTGCAGCGAAAGCGCGACCTCCTGATCCGATTCGGGATTCCGGATTGTCAGGTCGACGAAGGGTATTTGGAGCCCCTCCTCGCCCTGATTCAGCTCCCCGAGACCGAGCCCCGGCGCCGGCGCCGGATCCGCCCCCCCGGGAGCCGCCTGACCGAAGACCGGCGCCCCAAGGGCACACAGAAGAACAGCCAAAGCCGTCGCACGAATCAAGAGCGTCATCCCAAGCGCCTCAGACGGTCCCTTTGCTGCTGAAGCATCGACTTGGTCGGCCCCTTGGCACCCATCCCGAGGGAGGGCATGATCGAGGCCAAGGCTTCGGCGAAGGTTTGTTTCGGTTGCGCAGTCGCCTGAGACGCCCGGAGACGGATCTCGTCGATGCTCTCCTGATCGTCTATCTTCGAAACCAGGTTAACGCCCCCGTCGGCTCCCCCAACCAGATAGAGCTCGGTCCCGACGCTTACAAGGTGGAGCGATTTACCCCCGGGAAGCTGTCGGCTTCCGATGATGTCGATCAAGGGAGACTCGGCGGCGCCCCCCCGGGTGGCTCTGCGCAACAAATAGAAGACACCGTAGATGGCGCCGAGAACCCCTCCGAGGACGACGATCATTCTGATGATGTCGCCGAATCCGAAGGCGGGGCCCAGCTCCGTCGAGTCGGAGGAGCCCTCACCTTGTGAAGCCTCGGCCTCGCTCGGGTTATCGAGAAATAGTGTAGATTCGTTAACGGAATCGGCCTGCCCATAGGCGGCCAGAACAACCCCAAGAGTCAGGGCAATGGTACATAAAATTTTCAGCGTTCCCCTCCCAAGAAACAGCCGGCCGAAAGCGGCGGGCCAGACTACGTCATATTACCAACCCTCTCCATAGGCGAGACGATCTCCGTCACCCGCACGCCGAAGTTCTCGTCGATAACGACGACCTCTCCCTTGGCGATGAGCTTGTGGTTAACCAGAATATCCACAGGCTCACCCGCGAGCTTATCCAGCTCGATGATGGTGCCTTCCCCCATCCCGAGGATCTCTTTGATCAGTTTCTTGGTCCGGCCGAGCTCGACGGTCATCTCCATGTAGACGTCCATCAAGAGGCCGATGTTACCCGACTCTTGCTGCACCGGCTGCCCCTGCAGGTCACCGAATTGAACGGACTGTACCGTCGGGCCGCCGCCGGACTGCCCCGGGGAGCCCATACCGAATCCGCCTCCGCCTCCCCCACCACCGGTCAGCCCGGCGAAGGGATCCGCTGCGGGAGCGTTCTGGGCCATTCCGCCGGCGCCCCCTGCCGGAGCCTGTTGGGGGGCCGGCGCCGCGACGGCCGCAAGCACCGACGCGTCGTAGACTTCGACGAGCTCCGCCGGTGGGCCGCCCTCAACGCTCAGGTGGTAAGTCAGCTTGACGAAAGAATCTCCGGGAAACGAAAGCTCTCCCCGATCGGTCATACGCCCCGCCGGCGGATCGGTCATGACGGTCTCACCGGTTGCGTCCCCGAGGGCGGTAATGACAGGACCGGAAACCTGCTGTATGGCTTCTTGAAGGGCATTGATGGCGGCGTCGTTTATTTCGACGCCCTCTTGCCCCATCAGCGGCTCGGCGATTTTTACCGCAGAGTCGGGAGCCATCAGATAGAAGTGGGATACCTGGATGCCCTCGGTCAGATCCTGCCGGATTTCCACGACCTGAGCGCCGAGACGAGAAACCAAGCCGTCGGCGTCGACCAGCTCCGCCGTCGGGGCCTGCATCGATACCTGCTTTCCGAGAAGCATCGAAAAGTTGGATCGCTGAGATTCGAGCGTACCGGCCACGATGTTTCGGAAGGCTTCAACCTGCTGTTCGGAGCCGCCTGCGCCCCTGCCGCCGCCCCCGAAATCCATTCCGGAGCCGCCTTGGAGCAATGCATCTATTTCGTCTTGGGATAGCGAGCCGTCGCTCATAAGGTTTCTCCTTCTTCAATGGCCAGTTCTTCGAACTCCTCCTGCTCGATGTCCTCCAGCTGTTTAATTATCTGGACGGCGAGCTTGTTTCCGACGAGCCCCGGCTTGCCGAGGAACTTGGGGCGATTCCCGACCTTTACGATCATCGGATCCCGAGTCCGGGTATGCTGCAATCGAATAACGTCCCCGGCGCGGAGCGAAAGAACATCCCGAACCGTCAGATCCATCGCGCCGATCTCCGCGACGACCGCCACCTCGATCGTGGAAAGCCGCTCCCGAAGTATGTTCAGGTTCTCGGTGGTGGTTCCCCGGCGGACCGAAGAATACCAATACTGCGCCGAAAGCTTGGAAATAATCGGCTCGATGGTAAGGTAGGGGATGCAGAAGTTCATCATCCCTTCCACGTCACCGACCTTGGTTTCCAGGGTGACCAGAACGACCATCTCCGTCGGGGGGACGATTTGAGCAAACTGAGGGTTGGTTTCTATCTGCCCGAGGCGCGGACGCAAGTCGATAACCTGACTCCACGCCTCCCGCATGTTTCCGAGAACCCGGACGATGATTCCCTCCATAACCGACTGTTCGATGTCCGTGAGATCCCGAGTAACCTTGGTTCCCTCCCCTTGACCGCCGAAGAGCCGGTCGATTATCGAGAAGGTAATCGCGGGGTCTATTTCGAGAATGGCCGATCCCTTCAAGGGGTCCATGTTGATAACCGCAAGGGTCGTCGGGTTCGGGATCGAGCGGATGAATTCTTCGTAGGTCAGCTGATCGACGGAGGCGACGTGTACCTGAACCAGGCTCCGCAGTTGGGCGCTCAAGGATGTTGTCGTCAGCCGCGCAAAGGTCTCGTGCATAATCGAGACCGTCCGGATTTGCTCCTTCGAGAACTTATCCGGCCGCTTGAAGTCGTATATCTTGATTTTCCGCTGGTCCGTGGGTTGATGAACCTCTTCCGGTTCGACATCCCCAGAGGATATAGCGGTAAGGAGCTGATCGATTTCGTCCTGAGAAAGGACCTCGGTCATTACTTAATCTGTTCCCCCCAACAGTTTGGTAAGAATTCTCTCACACTTGCAACCAAAATGCAAGACTAACTCAAATTTTAGAAGTCGACGATCTGGTACTGTTGGAACGCAACATCCTCGACTTCACCGCTTCGGAGCATCCGGTTGATCCGGGTCTCCAAGTCTTCCTTGACCCGCCGGCGCTGCTCGGGCCCTAAGAGCTCGTCGGCAGTGCGCTCGGAAAAGTAGAAGTCTATTTCTTCCCGAATCGGGATGGTAAGTTGGACAAGCTCCGTCTGAAGCTGCCGGTTATCCTGGCTGTACCCCAGGACCGGCTCGATAATAAAGGTGCGCCGGGGCTCGTCGGCGGTTACCCCTCGGATCTCGCCGATAGCCTGAAAGTAGGTGAGCATCGCGGGGCGCTCGGTAGAGAGCTCCGGACTATCCGGAGGAAGCACCGTCTGCGACTGATTCGTATCACCCATAAACTCAAGGGTTAGAACGACCACCGTCACGATAAAGATGATCGCCCCGACGACAATGCCCGCCCATTTGAGAATCTGAATAAGAAGCCCCGGGAGAAAGCCGACGGAGCGTCCCGCCCCGGCTGCCTCTTCGCCGCTTACTTCTTCTTCGGTATCGAACAGTTCGTCTGACATGCGTTGCTCCTCCTTAGAGGTGGCCTTCGGTAAGGATGATCACGTCCACCCGGCGGTTGTATGCCCGCCCTTCGGCGGTATCGTTGGAAAAGAGCGGGACCGTGTCGGCCAACCCCATCACCTGAAACTGCTCTTCCTCCACCCCGTAGTCCTGCAAGAGCCGAAAAACGCTGAGCGACCGGGCGACCGAAAGGTCCCAGTTACTCTCCCAGGGGCCGTTGGGGTCCGTAGGGATGTTGTCGGTATGTCCCTCTATTCGAAACTTCCTGCCGTCGAGCTCCTCCGAGCCGAGGAGTTGGGAAAGCTTTATAAAGACCTCCCGGGTCTCCTCGATGTTGACCTCCGCGGCGGCCGGCTCGAAGAAGCCGTCCGATGCGAGTGAGATGACTAACCCTCTCTCGTCTTCCCGGATCCGTACCCGTTGGGAGCGAATCTCCGGCTCGAAGATGCTGACGGCGTTCCGTCGGGCCTCGTCGAGGGCCCTCCCCCGCTGCATCGAAGGAAGCGCCATAACGGTGTTCCCCAACTCGGCGAGGCGCCCTTCCTGAAGGGTATTTCCCCCTTCGGAATAGCCGAGACCCGGGAAGGCAGCGAGGATAAGCCGAAGCTCGTAACCGTCTATGGTCGCCGTGGTAAACATCAGAACAAAGAAGGTAAGAAGCAGCGTGGTCATGTCCCCGTAGGTCAACAGCCAGTCGGCCGCCCCTTCAGGGGGACACTTCTTGCATTTCTTTCTCTCAGCCATAATCAGTCCTTACCGGATTCCTGCCGGATGACCTCTCGCTGCCGCGGCGGGAGAAAGGAGACGAGCTTCTCCAGGAGAATCCGAGGATTATCCCCGGACTGGATCGAGAGAATCCCCTCGATAATAACCTCCTTTACCCGGGTCTCCTCCCGGTCCCGGTCCTCGAGCTTGCTCTTTATCGGTATCAGAACGAGGTTGGCAAAGATGGCGCCGTACATCGTGGTAATGAGCGCCAAGGCCATACCGGAACCGATCGCGCTCGAGTCTTCGAGGTTCGCCAACATCGCGATGAGCCCTGCGAGGGTTCCGATCATACCGAAGGCCGGGGCAATCTTCCCCCAGTCGTCGAAGATCTTTATGCCGACTTCGTGTCGGCTCTGAATCTGATTCAGATCGTTGTAGAGAATATTCTTGATGATATCCGGGTCCGTTCCGTCGACGACCAACTGGATTCCTTTGCGCATAAACTCGTCTTCGACCTGGTCGAGGTTATCCTCCAGCGCCAAGAGCCCCTCACGCCTCGCGCGCTCGGAGAAGCCGACCAGCTCGTTGATTATCCGCTCCTCCTGCCAGTCGGGAGTCCGCAAGGCATGATTGACGTAGCGCATGAGCCCCAGCATCCGGCTCATCGGGTTGGCGACCAGCATCGCGGCGAAGGATCCGCCGAGAACCATGATAAAGGACGGAAGATTCAAATACGAGAGGAGGCTACCACCCGAGGTGATGATCGACATCAGGATGAGAATAAACCCCGCCGCGACGCCTATAATTGTTCCGAGATCCACGGCCGGCTACTCCTCGTTCTTGAATGCGCCGATACGGCTGCGGTAGGTGATGATACGGTCCAGAAGCGTCTCGTAGTCTTCTTGGACCACGAGACGCTTACCGGAAAGCATTACCAGAGTAGTATCGGGATTCGACTCAATGTATTCGATCTGATGTGGATTTACGTGATAAACCTTTCCATCAAGTCTTGTTACGGTAATCATCTACGTCCATATCTTACCGCTTGAGACCCAGAATCTCTTGGAGCATCTGGTCGGACGTCGTGATTGTCCGAGAGTTGGCTTGGAATCCCCGTTGGGTGACGATCATGTCGGTAAATTGTTCCGCAAGATCGACATTGCTCATCTCCAGGGTCCCGGCTACAACCTTGCCCTTCCCGGCGGTTCCGGAAGCGCCAATATTGGCGATTCCAGAGTTTATGGTCTCAAGATAGTTATTCTCTCCGGACTTCTCAAGTCCCCCGGGGTTCGTAAACGAAGCGAGGGCAATCTGGCCGATGGCCCGGTTGGTACCGTTGGAGTAGATACCGGTGATAACACCGGACTGGTCGATCCGGTAGTCCTCGAGGTAGCCCATGCCGTATCCGTTCTGGCTAAAGACCTTGGTCGAGCTCTCGGAGGCGTACTGAGTCATCGAATCGACGAAGGCACCCACCTCTCCGAGGTTTAGGCTGAAGGTCTGGGTTACCGGAGCCCCCGGTTCGCCGGTGTCGGCGTCCACGGGAATGGAGGCCTCGGGAACTTCGAAGCTCCCCTGCACCGAGAGCGCTCCGGTATCGACGATACCCCCTTGCGGATTGGTTACGCTCTCGATGGTACCGTCGTTGGCAAAGTTAAGCAGAAAAGTCTGGCCGTCGGCGCTCTCCGTCCCACCGACCGATACGTTCTGAGCTACCGGGATATCGCCTTCCGGGTTGACGAGCATTTGCGCCTGCCACTGGTTCGGCTCGCCGTTGACCCGGGAAAAATTGATCCGGAGGGTGTGGGTATTGCCGAAGGAGTCGTAGATGTCGTACTCCACGGTCCAGGTACCTTCTTGAATCTCCGCCTCGGTCGCCCCCGGGGGGATAATCGGCGTATTCTTGTTGAGGTTACTCGCGAGAAAGACTTCGGTCGTCTCCTGGGCCGGATCCTTCGACCCGATGGGGATCGTCAGGTCCTCCAAAGGGCCGGACGGGTTTATCAACACCGTGTCGTCGATAACCTGGGCCATCCAACCTTGCACCCGCATTCCGTTTGCCGGATTTACCAGGCTTCCATCTTCGTCGAGACCGAAGGCTCCGTTTCGGGTGTAGAGATTCTGGTCGCCGTCTCGCATGACAAAGAATCCGCTGCCCTGGAGGGCGACGTCGCTCTTGACTCCGGAGGTCTGAAGGGAGCCCTGGGTGTGGATGGTATCTATGGAGGCTACCATCATTCCCAGACCGACCTGTTTCGGGTTTACGCCGCCGACCTCGACACGAGGACGCGCCGCGCCCTGAAGGGTCTGGGAGATCATATCCTGGAAATTCACCCGGCCCTTCTTGAAACCCGTTGTGTTGACGTTGG
>JBKHCS010000098.1:0-11633 GCA_046541715.1 Spirochaetaceae bacterium | reverse complement strand
TAGTCGCTGCCCCAGGCGTCGAAGTGGCCGACGCCGCCCTTTAGGCCCAGGGTCAGCTCCAAGGCAAAGGCCCCGCCGGCAACGAACAAGAGAACAATCAATAGTGCGGTCAGTCGTTTCACTCTGCTCCTCCTAGGACTAAAGTGTAGCTCACGGTTGAGCAAAATCAACGTATCGGATGATGACGGCACACAAGCTCCGAGACGATGCGCCCCGAAAGGAGGACCAGCGGCATGCCGCCGCCGGGGTGGGTGCTTCCGCCGCAGAGATAGAGGCCCGGGTAGCGCCGGGAGCGGTTGCGGTGCCGGGAGAAGGCGGCGTTGACACTGTTGGAGGAGATTCCGTAGAGGCTCCCGCCGTGGCTGTCGGTCTTGGCTTCGATATCCGCCGGGGTCATGACCCCCTCGACGTCGATGGCGGCCCCGACGTCGAAACCGAGGGCCCCACCGACCCGCCGGAGGATGGCCTCCCGGGTCCGGGGGACCTCCCGGGCCCAGTCCTGTCCCCGGCTGTGGGGGGCGTTGATGAGGACAAACCAGTTCTCGCATCCCTTTGGTGCGTCTTCCGGATCGACCTTCGATGTGATGTTTACGTAGACGGTGGGATCCTCCGGGACCTCCAGGGCATCGAAGATTTCGGCAAACTCCCGGGGGTAGTCGTCGCTAAAGAAGATGTTGTGGAGCCCGAGAATAGGCGAGGGCCGGGAGATACCCCAGTAGTGGACCAGGCCGCTCGAGGAGGGCTCCAACCGGCGGTAGCGCCGGTAGTCCGGGGCTTCGGTGTCGAGGAGAAGCCGCTCGTAGGTGGCGATGGCGTCGGCGTCGGAGACGACGATGTCGTAGGGCAGGGTTTCCCCGTGGACCTCGAGTCCCCGGATGACCCGGTCGTCCCGAAACAGAATACGGTCGACGGGGGTCGAATAGAAGCGCCGGACCCCGAGCTCCCCGGCCAGACGGTCGAGGGCTTCGGGGATTGCATAGATGCCGCCCCGTACGGCGTAGGCGCCGCCGTAGTACTCGACGCTCGGGACGATGTTCAAGGTCGCCGGGGTCCGGTAGGGACTCGAGCCGTTGTAGGTGGCGTAGCGGTTAAACAGCTGTCGAGCCTTTTCGGTCTGGAAGTGGCGCTTCCCGGCTCCCGCCATGGTCCGGAAGGGGTCGATCCCCCCGATCCGCAAGAGAGAGCGCCAGAAGAGCCCCGTGGCAAGTGTCGAGGCCTCGTGGAGGCTCTTGGTCAGAAAGAGCTCCCCGGCGATGTCCTCGATCTTCCGGCAGTAGGCCAGGTGCCGGACCACGTTTTCCCCGGGCTCCCCGAGGACCCGCTCCGTCTCGTCGGCAAAACGGTCGATATCCGCGTAGGCCCGGAGGGGCCCGACGTCGCTCCAGAAGTAGGTGCAGATGGTCTCGAGGGGGATGAGCGTAAGGTAGTCGGAGAGACGGCGGTCGGCGGCGGTAAAGAGCTCCTCGAAGACCCAAGGCATGGTCACCAGGGAGGGTCCGGTGTCGAATCGGTAACCGGATAGCTTCTCGACGAAGGCTTTTCCCCCGGGACCCGGCTGCTTGTCGTAGATATCGACTTCGTAGCCGCCGGACGCCAGGCGGATGGCTGCTGCTAGGCCCCCGAGACCGGCACCGACGACCGCGACGCGCATCAGCCTGTAGCCCCTGGGCGGTCCGACGGCGTGTGCCGGCGTTCCCACCGTTCTTCTAAGTAAGGGTCCCGGGGCACCCAGACGTACCGGTCGATCTTTAGGCGCAAGATCCGCCGGAGTGACTCGTCGATCCGCGCCTCGGAGAGCTTTCCGGCTTCCACCGCCGCGAGAAGGCTCTCGACGGTAGCCCCGGGATCCTCGGGCATAAGCAGGAGGTCCGTTCCGGCAAGAATCGCCCGGAGGGCAACCGACTCCTCCGACGCGAGGGCCCCCATGCTCAGGGCGTCGGTTATGACGACTCCGGAGAATCCGAGGCGGTTCCGGAGTATGTCGGTGACGAGGCACTCCGAGAGCCCCGCAGGGTTATCGTCGCATGCCTCAGGGTAGATGACGTGGGAGGTCATGATGCCGTCTATTCCGGCGGCGACAGCGGCTTCGAAGGGCACGAGATCCCGGGTCCGGAGGTCGGCGAGGTCGACGGCCGAACGGACAGGGCCGAGGTGGGTATCTCCGGCGACGGACCCAATGCCGGGGAAGTGCTTCGCCACCGCCGCGACCTCCTCCGACTGAAGCCCTTCGGCGAAGGCGGTGACGGAGTCGGCCACACGGGAGGGCTCGGGGCCGTAACTTCTCTCGGCCCCGGTCGGGGAGACGTCGGCCACCGGGGCTAGGTTCATGGTGATGCCTGCGGAGCGGAGCTCCCTCCCGACGAGGCTTCCGAGGCGCCGGACCTCCTCCTGGCTTTCGAGGGCCCCGACGGCCCGGGGCGCCGGGAGGACCGAGACCCCTATTCCGGCGTTAGCGAGGCGGGAGACCGCGCCCCCTTCCTCGTCGACCATGACCCACGCCGGGATCTCGGGGAGCGCCGCAAGGGTGGCCGAAAGCTCCCGGAGCTGCTCGAGGCTCCGCAGGTTGTTCTCGAAGAGAATGAATCCTCCGAAATCGCTCCGGCTGTAGTAGACTGAGAAGTAGCGCCGGAGATACTCGACGCTTTGGTCCGGTTGCCCCCCAAGGGGGGGTACTTCGAGAACGATAAGCTGGGCGATCTTGGCGTCGAGAGGCATCTCCTTTAGGGCCCGGTCGATCGCGGCCTCCCGGCGGACCCGATAGGGTTCGGCAATGGGTTCTTCTACGTCCTCCGGGGAAGATTGCCGGGCCTGCCGGGTACCCTGGATTTCGCCGGGCGTATGAGTTATGTTCTGCGCTGTGGAACAGGCCGATAGTACGGATAGGATCACGAGAAGCGCCGGAAAGAAACGACTAAGTTTTGTCGCCGAACCGGTTGACAGATTGGTGTTATTTTGCGTATTGTAAGCGCAGTTCATTCGCCCAGGTACACACGGTAGTACACGTAGTAGATAGTAGTATGAGATTAGTCCTAGCGGAAAGCAGAACAGTCCTGGTTACCCGGCCCTTTGGTCTTACCGAAGAGCTACGCCGGGAGCTCCTACGAAAGGGAATCCATCTCCTCATCGCTTTGGTTCCTCTCCTCGCGGGGATGGTCGGCCGGGGGGCTACCCTGGGCCTCCTCGGTGCCGGTACCGTGGTCTACACCGTTGCCGAAACCTTGCGCCTCCAGGGGCACAGCGTCTTTCTGATTTCCCGGATTACCGAACAAGCCGCCCGCACCCGGGACAACGGACACTTTGTCCTGGGCCCCGTTACCCTGGGCCTCGGTGCGATGGTTGCGCTCCTCATCTATCCTGACCCGGCGGCGACAATCGCAATTTACGCCCTGGCCTTCGGGGATTCCGCGGCGAGCATTATCGGCAAGTTTGCCGGGATGCGCCGTATTCGAGGGACCCAGGGAAAGACCGTCGAAGGCGCCTTCGGCTGCTTCGTCGCGGTTCTGTTGGTTGCCACGCGGTTCGGATTGGACCCGGTAGCCGCCGTTTCGGTGGCTCTCGTAGCCGCCTCGACCGAGCTCTTGCCGCTTCGGGACCTCGACAATCTGGCTCTGCCGCTGACTTCGGGGCTGTCGGTCGTGGTCGCCCTGGCTTAGACCGACGCTTTAAGACCGACCTACTGCCACAAAACCAGCTTCCTCGTTCTGTATATCGCCAGGGCGGTCCCTGCCCCAAGGAGCCCGAGGCCGAGAAAGGTCAACTCCGGATTCGGCAGAAAAAAGACCAGCTCCCGCCCGGCAACCAGCGAGGCGAAGGCAAGCGAAACGAGCCAAAGCCGGCTCTCGGGCCGCTGGAGAGCACCGAGGACGCCGTTAGCCACGACGATAAGCCCGAGGGCCGTTTCGACCATCCGGAGGCTGTTCTGCGCCCCGGCACCGTGAACGAGATGCGGCTCGAGGGAGAGAGAGTCAACCGGCAGCATGTAGACCAGGGATGCGGTCACGACCCCCATGACGAGTGCCACGGACCCGGTTTTCGGATAGTCGACCCCGGCGTGGTAGAGGGAAGAGGCCAGGAGCGCGAAGAGCCCGAAGAAGTATCCGAATCGGATGGTCCTCGAGAGGATAACCAAGCGCATCGGCGTCATCCCCTGCGATAGAAAGAAGAGGTACCCGACCTTCCCCAGGTCGAGGATCAACGATACCAAAAAGAGCGCCAGAAACAGCATGGTGGCGGACGAGGTCCGGCGGAAAAGCCGGAGAATCACGAGCTGACCGGCGAGGCTGAGCACTCCCAGGGAGGCGAGGGCTCCAAGACGCCAGGGGGTGCTTCCCGGCCGACCCGTAACAGTCCAAAAGAGAGCTCGACTCTCGGTAAGCAGGTTCATCGCCTCGAGATCGACGCTCATCTGGGTTACCCGGTAGGCAAACCACAGAAACAGGACGAGAACGATCCCGGAGATGCCGGCGAGAGTGGTAAGCAGGGTGTTTCGTACCGATATTGTCACTAGGCCTTGAGTATATCAATTCGAGAAAAAGAACTACAGGAATTCGAAAATCGTTCGATATTAAACGTAGCAGGGAGGGAATTCTGCATGAACAAGAAGTGGGTGGCAGCAGCATGCGTGTTTCTCATTGCCTCGGCAGCCTTCGCCGGCGATGTCGCCCAGTTTGTTAACCTTGGTTTCTCCGACGACGCCGAAATCTTTATGTTCGGGCAGTACGGGATTCTCGACGACAGCTCCCGCCCCTACGCAGAAATCTATTTGGTCGATGTCCCGGCCAACGACTTTGTTCGAAACGGCGTACACCGCCGGGTCTTCGAGACGCCGGTGTCTCTCGGCCACGACGGGAGCGCGGCACTCCATCGCTTGGTGCGCGAACAGGCGGCGCTTATCAGCAGCTACGAGGTAGACCATCTCGACCAGGGGCGTATGGTCTACGTACTGATCGATGGGGCTACTCCGGCCCCGAGCCTCTCCTTTCGGGACTTCCAGCGAGATGTCCGGTACGACGTCGAGCTGCGGCAGAATGCCCGGGGAAGCGGAACCGACGTGTCTGCGGCCTTCCACATCGAGCTCCGGGTCGACTACGGCGACGGCCGGGTCCAGACCCGCCGAATCGGTTTGCCGGAGTTCTACCGGGAGGGGATCCAAAGCTACCTGATCCGGCAGATTCTCCTTACCCCGGACGAGTCGGGCATCGTCTTTGTCGTAGAGATGCGGCGGCCGACCGAGAACGGCCGGGCGGTCCGCTACATGGTAGAGACGGCCTCTCTCGAATAGCGGTCTCCCCGCAAGGAGCGGTTGACGCTCCCCTAACCCCCTTCTAAGATCCCAGGCATGGCAGAACGCATTACTCCCCGGTCGGAAAACTACGCCGATTGGTATATCGACATCGTGCTGCAGGCGCAGCTTGCAGACTACAGCCCCGTAAAGGGGACCATGGTTATCCGGCCCCGGGGCTACGCTCTCTGGGAGCGGATTCAACGGGGATTGGACGATATGTTCAAGGAAACCGGCCATGTCAACGCGTATTTTCCCCTCCTGATCCCCGAAAGCTTTATCAAGAAGGAAGCGGAGCACGTCGAGGGGTTCGCCCCGGAGCTCGCGGTGGTTACCCACGGTGGTGGGGAGCTGTTGGAAGAGCCGCTGGTTATCCGCCCGACCTCGGAGACCATCATCTGGAGCATGTACAAGAAGTGGATCCAGTCCTACCGGGATCTTCCGATCCTGATAAACCAATGGGCAAACGTCCTACGGTGGGAGAAGCGCACCCGCCTCTTCCTACGGACCACCGAGTTTCTCTGGCAGGAGGGCCACACCGCCCACGCCACCGCCGAGGAGGCCCAAGAGGAGACCCTGCGGATGCTCGACGTCTACCGGCGGTTTGCCGAGGAGTTTATGGCGATTCCGGTTCTGACCGGGGTCAAGACCGACAGTGAGAAGTTTGCCGGAGCGATCGACACCTACGCGATCGAGGCGCTGATGCAGGACAAGAAGGCCCTCCAGGCGGGGACCTCACACTTTCTCGGGCAGAACTTTGCCAAGGCCTTCGACGTGCAGTTTCAGAACACCGAGGGGAGCCTGGAGTACGTCTGGGCGACCTCCTGGGGGTCCTCGACCCGGCTGATCGGGGCGCTGATTATGGCCCACAGCGACGACAACGGGTTGGTCGTTCCGCCGAAGCTCGCCCCGACGGAGGTGGTTATCGTCCCCATCTTCAAGAACCAGAACAAGGCCGAGGTACTCGCCTACGCCGGGAAGCTCAAAGAGGAGCTCGCCGGGCGGTACCGGGTTATCCTGGACGACGACGAGAACAACTCCCCGGGGTGGAAGTTCAGCCAGTGGGAGATGGTCGGGGTGCCGGTCCGGATCGAGTGCGGGCCGAAGGACATGGAGAAGAATCAGGTGGTGGTTGTCCGGCGGGACAACCGCGAGAAGGCCTTCGTCTCCCGGGATGCGGCGGCGGAGACCGTCGGGAAGACCCTCGAGAAGATACAGGTGGATCTCTACCAGAAGGCCCTCGCCTTCCGGGAAGAGAACACTCGGACCATCGAGGACTACGAGGAGCTAAAGGCTTTTTTTGCCGGCGACGGCGGATTTGCCCGGGTTCCCTGGTGCGGGTCGCCGGAGTCGGAGGCGAAGGTCAAGGAAGAAACCAAGGCGACCATCCGGGTTCTCCCTTTCGGAAACGAAGAAGAGGCGAAGGGGAAAACCTGCACCGTCACCGGAGAGCCGGCGCGGCACATCGCCATCTTTGCCAAGAGCTACTAGACGATCCGTGGTATAGTTAGGGTGATGCGGCATCCTACCAGGCTTCTTGGAGCAGTGCTTCTCGTCGTCTCCTGTCTTTCGCCCCGGAATGCCACAGCCCTAGAGTTTCAGACCCTCGACATAAACTTCGGTCAACTGTGGATCGGAAACGCCTACAAGGAAGACGAAGCCGGGGACCCGATTCAGGGAAGCGATGTCAGTCCTCTGAACCTGGCAGGGGGCGTAGGGACCTTGGTAGAGATTGTCCCCGGGGTGACGCTGAACCCGGCGGTCGACTTTTTCTGGCAGGAGTACCTTCTGACCGAGTCCGGGAAGGTTGTGCCGACGCAGATCGAAACCGGCACCGCCGTGGGCCCCATCGCCGGTAGTCTCGGCATTATTCTCTCGGTTCCCTACGTCCATTCGATAACCGTCTCGGAGGAGCTGGAGCTCGCCTTAGGCGCCTCCCCGAGCTTTCTCCTACGGTTTCCCCTGCGCCCGATAGAGGGGTCGGACACCGGGGAGCTCTCGAGTTACTTCTACTCTTCCGGCCGCTTCTTCTACCCGGAGCTTCAGACCAAACTCTTCTACAGCCTTACCGACACCGCCTCCCTAGGCTTCTCGTTGCGTATCTTCGTCCCGGTTCACAACCTCTGGGACGAGTACGACGTGGCCTTCTGGGACGAGCTGATGATCTTTCCGCAGATCGCGGTGCGGATTCACTCCTAATTCACTCCGAGAGCCGACCCTTAGGCGAACTCCTCGATATCCACCCGGCGGCGGCCCCGTTCGTAGAGCCCGACCATCTGAACCACGAAGGCGACGATAACCGTGTCCAGAAGGGTTCCGAGGCTGATCAGTATGAGAAAGATCGGCTGGAGAATCAGGTAGACCTCTTCCATCCCCTGACCGTAAGCGGAGCTCATGGCGGCGAGGGCAACGGGCACGGCGGTCCCGGGTAGCGCCCCGAGGAGGAAGGAGAGGACGAAGGCGGCCCCGAGGATCCACAACACCTGAAGAAAGGTAATCTCTAAGGCCGTGTAGGAGCGCAGGACGACGACGAAGGCCGCCGCCGAGACCATCGCGCTTCCTCCCCGGCCGATGGTCGCCGCGAGGGGAAGAATGCTCCCGGCCACCCGGCGCCGGATACCGCCGTTCTCGTTGACCGCCCGGATAAGGGTCGGGAGGGCAAAGTAGCTGTCCCCGGATACCCCTCCTGCGAGGGCCGGAGCCATCATCCCGAAGAGCCAGACGTACGGATTCTCCCGGCCGCCGAAGAAGTAGAGAACGAGGGGGAGTATCCCGAAGATGATCAGGATCGAGTTGAAGACCAGGGTAACGAGGAGCTGGGAGTAGATGTCGAGGTCCGCGACGTCCCGGATGTGGAGGAGCGACGCGGCACCAAGGGCGATCAGGCCGACCGCAAGGTAGTCGACAACAAGCTTGTTGATACGGTAGAAGATCCTGCAAACCGCGTCGATAAAGACGAAGACCGGGCTCTTCCCGTCGTCATCCGCCGACATGCCGAGGCCGAGGAGGAGTCCGAGAACCCAGAAGGGCAGGAGAAAGGAGCCCTCGGAGGCGAAGATCCGGAAGAGGTTCCGAGGAAAGGTCTGCAAGACCAAGTCGAAAACGGAAGGGAACTCCCGGCCGACGGCCTCCTGGAAGATCGGCGGTATACGGCTTGGGGAGATAACCAAGACACTGAGTGTTCCGAGGATAATGGCGCCGGCGGTCGCGGCGAGAACGAAGAGGAGCGCCCGGAGGTGGGCCGTGGCGACCCGGCGCGTCTGCCGGAGCTCGTAGGTTCCGGAGGCGCCGCCGAAGATGACCAGGGGCACCAAGAGGTAGCGGCCGAGGTTGATGACGATGGTCGACAAACCGGAAAAAAGGCGACCCGTATCCCCGCCGGATTCCGGAAGGTAGAGGCCGAGAACGATACCGATTATCGCACCGAGGAGAAAGCGCAGCCATAGTTTCATGGGCGCAACCTTAGACCAGCACACCGGAGGCGGTCAATCGAGGTGGGGTGTCAACATGCCTGTTGATATCGCGTGATCTCGAACGCTATTTTCGGACGGGAAAGAGCCCCGACTTTCCCCCGAGGCGGCGGAATCTCTTCTGGGGCTTGCGGTCAAACGACGCGATCTCTTCGAGAACCTGCCGGGCTATCTCCGCCTCGTCCTCGGCCCCGGCGAGAAAGCCCCGGAGAACGACGGACTCCCGCTGGTAGAGGTTCAGGATGGAATCGAAGAGACTCTCGAGGGCAGTCCGGAGGGACCGGGCGATTGGTGAGGCTTCGTAGCCGGAGGAGCGAATGACCACCGAGAGCCCTCCCCTCCGCCGATCGACGAAGGTGCCGAGAAGTTCCCGGGCCAGGAAAACCGGCCCTTTTACGTAGGTGTCGATCATCTGGTCGAGATCCGAATAGGAGGCCTCGTGGAAGGCCCGGGACACCTGGGGAATCTCGACTACGAGAAGCGCCTCGGAGAGGTTCTGGGAGCGGTTGTACGCCTTGAGAATCAGTGATTTGGCGGAGATAGCGGACCGGGGGGTCCAGGTGATGGCGGTGACGGCGGGATCGGCGAACTCCGCAAGGGAAGAGCTAACCGGGAGGGCCGCGAGGATTTCAAAGCCCTTACGCTGCCCTTCGGAGACGCAGGCGCGGATGAGCTGTTCGGAGAAACCGGCGATCAGTAGGGCCGTCGACATCTTCGGCTATCGTATTCGGGGCATCGGGGTTGGTCAACGAAGAGTGACCCGGCGGACCGCGGCGGCAAGCCCCTCGTTCCGGGCGAGGTCCTCGATCGAGTTGGGCATCCGGTAGACCCAGTTGCGTTCGGAAGTGGTTCCAGGCCAGTTGATGCGCTCTGCATCTACCGACGGAGGCGCGAGCGCCGGGTCCATCGCGAGGTAGTCCTGGAGTTGAGAGATGCAGAGTGTCGAGGCAACCCGGGAGTAGACCGCAGTAAGCACCGCCTCGACGTCGGCGGCACCGAGGGAGTCGGGCATGGTGTAGTCGAGGCCGAAGGTACCCCAAAAGGCGGCCCGGTCTTTCTCCTCCTCCCACCAGCCTCGCAGCGTCGAGGTGTCGTGGACCGAGAGGGCGCAGACGGTAAGGCGCTCGTACTCCTCCGGGGCCTTAAAGGGCTCTCCCGGCTGGTCCCAGAGGCGGGTCCACCGGGGAATGCGCAATCCGAGAATCGAGAGCTCTTTGAGGACCTCGGGGACTACCGGGGGAACCGCGCCGAGATCCTCGGCGCAGGCGAGGAACTCCTGTTCCGCAGCGAGGGTCCGGAGCCGCTCGTATCCTGCCCGTCGCCAGATGGCGCTCGATTCCCGGTTGGCCCGGTCGAAGAGGCCAAAGAGGCGTCCCCCCTCGTCCTCCGAGAGGGCGGAAAGGCGGGTGCAGTGGTCGGCGAACCAGGCCGGGGCGTAGAGGTCTCCGCCGAGGTCGATGAGGGCCCGGTCCCGGAACCAGCGGATCAGGGTATCCCGGACCGGCCCTTCGGGGGTCGCCCGGGCGATGGCGGTTTCGCCCTGTATGTCCGGGCGGAAGCGGTAGAGCTCCTCGTTCGGAAGCCGGAAAAAGAGGGCGTCGACGACGGTGGCGAAGGAGTCTCCGAGGAGCTCCCGGAGGTCGCTTCCGGTTACGTGGGGCTCTGCGAGCCAGTCGACGCGCTCGGCACCGATTCCGGCTTGGACGAAGTCGTCCCGGGTCAGATACTTGGCCGGGCGGTAGTGGCCCCGTTGGGCGGAAAAGTCGCCGTCGGGTATCGCCCAGATACGGAAGAAGCCCAAGACGTGGTCGATCCGGATTGCGTCGAACCACCGCTCCGCCTGGGACAGCCGCTCCCGCCACCACTTGTAGTCTTCGTCCGTCAGGAGATCCCAGTTGTAGACCGGGAAGCCCCAATTCTGCCCGTCTTCGCTGAACATGTCGGGGGGCGCCCCGGCTTGGTAGGTAAGGTCGAAGACCCGGCGTTCCCACCAGACATCGGCGCTGTCCCGGCTCATCAGAATCGGGACGTCTCCCTTTAGGTAGATGTGTCGCTCTTTGAGGGCCACGACCGCAGCGTCGAGTTGCCGTTGGAGGTGGTATTGGAGCCACGCCAGGAAGCGGCAGGTGGCACCGGTAGCCCCGTCGTTCCAGATTCCGTCGATGAGGGTGGCGCTCGGCTCTGCGTCGTCGCTCCACTCCCACCAGGGACGCATACCGTGGCGCTCCTTCAGAACGACGTAGGCCGCGTAGGGACGGGCCCAGCGCCGGATAGCCATCCAGGCGTCGAGATTCGCCGCCTCGGCCCCGCCCCCGCCGTCACCGGCCGGTTTCTCGGCCTCATCGAAGAGCCTCCGGGCGAGATCGAGTTTCGCCTTGCGGATCTCGCCGTAGGCGAGGGTCTCCCGGGAGCCGTACCGGCGGCGGAGGGTGTCGATCTCTTCGGTTATCTTCCCGGACCCCGGAAGACCGGAGAGGTCGAGATAGAGCGGGTTGAGGGCGAAGGCGCTGATGGCGCTGTAGGGGCTGGTGTTGGTCCCCGAGTCGTGGATCGGAAGGAGTTGGATAAGGTCGAGCCCCACCGTTCCACACCAGTCGGCGAAGGGAACGAGGTGGCGGAACTCCCCTGTTCCCGCGTCGTCGTCGAGGCGCAGCGACCAGAGAGGTACGGCGACACCGGACCGGCGTCGCGAGATGATGTCTTCGGTAAGGCTCAAAGCTCTTTCATTTGATCGCGGAGACGCGCGGCCTCTTCGTAGTCTTCTTCGTCGATCGCCTTCTGCAGCTTCTGCTGCAAGAGCTCCTTCTCGGTGGTCGGAGCCCCTTCGGCGGTTTCGACGCTCTCCTCGGTCGCGGGCTCTTCTTCGGTAATCAGATTGATGG
>JBKHCS010000097.1:0-11816 GCA_046541715.1 Spirochaetaceae bacterium | reverse complement strand
GGGCCGGGGGTTTGGCCTGGGCCGGGCTCCGTAGTCGGGGCCTGCTACTCGACCCTCAGCCGCCCGCCCGAGGGGTACGGGGCCACCGCACGACGGCGGAAGTAGAAGAAGCGCCGCCAGGCTTCCTCCGGGTGGTCGGCGGCTACCGCCGACAGCGACCGGACAATGGGTCCGGTCACCCGGTCGTTTACTGTGGTAACGAGTTGCGGAGCGACCTCCAGGACGGTGGACCGCTTGGCGTCGGCGTGGAGCCGGACTTGTACCACCGCGGTGTCCCCGGTAAAGGCCCGGCGGCGCCGGTAGTCCCCGGCCGAGAGGCGCCACGTCTGGCCGGAGATAAAGTTTCCCAGCGAATGGAGAACCAGCTTGTCTCCCCCATCGGGCCCGGTGACCAGCTCCCAGGGCTGTAGAACGTGCGGATGATGAGCCCACACCACGTCGGCACCGGCGCCTACCAGCTCCCGGAGGAAGGCTGCCTTTCCGGGATCCGGATCGACGACGTACTCGACTCCGGCGTGGTAGGAGACAATCAACACGTCGCATTCAACATCCCAGGCTTCGACCGCCTGAAGGAGAGCCGACCGTGAGGCCGCCACCCGGTAGTCGGCGAGGTAGACGAGGTCCGCGCCGTTCCAGGGATCGTTCAGAAAGCCGGTAAAGGCGACGAATCCGACCCGGACTCCCTCGATCTCGAGGATTTCGAGATCCCAGGGGGCTTCGGCGTCCCGCCGAAGGCCGGAGAAGCGGACCTCGTAGGCCTGTGAAAGCGCGTCTGCCGCGTCGAGGGTTTCCAAGACCCCCTGGGCGAAGCGGTCGGTCGAATGGTTGTTCGCCAGGGAAAACACGTCAAAGCCTCCCCGGATTGCCGCTTCGACGTAGGGGCGGTGGACGTTGAACCGGGGATAGGTCGCGTAGGGGGCGCTCTCGTCGATGGGAAACTCGAGGTTGGCGAAGCTCGCGTGGTCCTGCGACAGGAGACTTCGGAGGTTATCGTAGATTCGGTCGTAGTCCGGCATTTCGAAGTTGACGGAGTGGGACATGATGTCCCCGACAAAGGAGAAGGTAAGTACCTCCCCGGAGTTTGCCCCGGGAAGAACAAGAATCAAGAGCAGGAAACCGAGGATCAACCGGCCGATTCGCGAGCGACTCATGATGGGAGAGAATACAACAGAGCAAATCGGATGGAAAAGCCTACGGTTCCTTTGTATCCTTTTAGGCGATGAAGCGTTTTGTACTCTTACTTCTTCTTGCAGGGCTCCTGGTTTCCCCGGCCTTCGGCCAGGATCAAGACCAGGAGCTGGTACGCATTCGCAGCGAGCAAACCGACGAAGGGGGATTCCGCCTCCTCGTCGACAGCGATCATATCATCCCCGTTTACGTACACCTCACCTTCGATCGGCTGGTCAATCTGGAAGTCCGGGAATCACAGCCGGTAGCCCGGCTTATCACCCCCGGTGCGGCCGGGGTAACCGTGGCGACCTTGGTCCCAACCTCCCGGACCGGACGCCGGGGATTCGACCTCTCATTCGCCTATGCCCGGGGTAACCCGGAAACGGCCCGGCACGACGACGATTACCTCTATCTCTTTCCCTTTGCCCACGGGAACAAGCACCAGATTACTCAGGGGTTCAACGGCTCCTTTACGCACTTCGGCGAGAACCAATACGCCGTCGACTTCGATCTCGACGAAGGAACCGAGGTCTTCGCCGCCCGGGCGGGACGCGTTGTCGAGATCAAGGAAGACTCGACCATCGGTGGACCTAATGTTCAGTACGGGCAACACGCAAACTATATCCTGATCCAGCACTCCGATGGATCTTTTGGGAACTACGTCCATCTGTCGTTTAACGGTGCCTTGGTAGAGGTCGGAGATTCCGTCTCGGCGGGACAATTGATTGGGTACAGCGGCAACACCGGCCGGTCCTCAGGCCCTCACCTCCACTTCGACGTGCGCCTCCCGACGGAAGACGGCCGCATGCGGTCGATCCCGATGCGCTTCCGAGGCATCGACGGCGAAGCGGTCGATCCCGACGAGGGGCGTTACTACTACGCCTATCACCCCGGGGGAGAACCCTTCGAGGTCGCCTTCGGAAGCTCCCTTTCGAACCGGGACTTCGCCGCGTATAGCCGGGAGCTCGAGGTGAGCGGCCGGCTCGATATCCGAACCGAGCAGGTCGACTCGACCTTCGTAGTCTACCTTGCCAACGGCTACAGCGAGGACGTGGAGGTGGAAGTAAGCTTCGACCTTCGGGGGATGGAAACCTCCGGGGACTTTCCCCAGTCCTTCGTCGCACCGGCCAAGACCGAGATCTTTCTAACCCTCGTACGCCCGGTTTCCGGCTCCCGTCGAAGCGAGTTTGCCCCCCGGGTGCGTTACAGGCCGCCCCGGTAGCCCGGCAAGGGTTCGCCCGGGTTCCACAATCCCGCCGGAGACACCCCTAGGCGCTCTTCGAGGATCCACCGGGGAAGATCAACCACCGGGAGCCTCGAGCGGTCAATGATCTGGGAATCGGAGGTTGCGAGAAGCCCCTCGTCGGCTGCAGCGAGCTCCCCGTCCGCCCCGGGTGAGAGACGGACCTCCAGGCGCGGAAGCCGGTTCTCGGTGTCGGCACCCGCCTGGGCCCAGACCGACCGGAGAATGCCGGCGTGGTCCCGGCTGTGGGACATCGCTTCGTCCAGGACTATTCGCACGGTATTCGGAGGGTCCGGCGCGGTCTCGAGGGTCGCAACGAGGCTCCGGACAACCTGCTCGAGCTTCTCGGGACGGGCGCTTCGTCCCCGGGAAAGACCGGCGTCCCGAACCAGTCCGTCCCGACAGAGAAAGACCGGGTACCCCACGAGAAAGTGGTAGACGATAAGCAGGATGTTGTACCCGTCGACGTTCAGTGTCGAGCCCGCCGCCGCGGCCGGCAGGGCGATACGACGCCACCGGCTCCGGGCTTCTTCCTCGGAGCAAACGCCTCGGTAGAGGATGGTCCGCTGACGCCGAGACAATCGGTAGCGATCCCCGACTAGGGTAACCGCGGGGCGCGAAGAATAGCCCCGGTCCCGGAGATAGGCGTAGTCGCCTATCGCGTCCTGGGGCGGGAAGCCACCGGGAGCCTTGGAATGGGAGGGCTGGGGTTTAGAGCCGTTCGAAGAGATAGATCTGCTCCGGACCGGATTCCAGGGGCCCCCTACGGTAGCTCCCGTACTCCTTTTTTATGCGGAAGCCGGAGGTGCACAGGAGCGTCTGGAACTGATACGGCTGGTAGTAGCGTAGGGCGAGATCGTCCGTCAGTCGCTTCCGCGTTCCCGCCAAATCCGAAATGGAGAATACGATCTCCGAGTAGAGAATCTGCGCCTCCTCGTCGACGGCCCGCCCCACCCGGCTGCGGGTTACGGTAGTGTCGGAACCGGGCATCTTGCGAACCCAGTCGACGTGCTCCCCGTACCAATTGTTCCCCGGTGGATTCGGCATCAAAAAGAGGTCGATAATCCCCAGGCCTGTCGGTCCGAGATGCCGGCGGATCGACGCCAGGGCGCTTCGGATCTCCCCGGGGTCCGTAAGGGCCTGAAACCCCCGGAAGGGACAGATGACCGCCCCGAAGCTCTCGTTGAGGGAGAACCGCGCCATCGAGCCATGGAAGAGCTGGACCCGCCGGGCGGTTTTTCTCGGGAGTTTGCGGATCTTCCGACGGAATACGTCGAGCATCGGCATCGAGTAGTCGAGGCCCACCACGTCGAACCCCGCCTCGGCGAGGGGTATCGTCACCCGGCCGGTCCCACAGGCAAGCTCGAGAATCCGGCCTTGGACCCCCTGCAGCGCCCGGCGATAGAAGGGGAGGTCGTGCTCCGCGATCGAGGCGACGTCGAGATCGTAGAGCTCGGCGGTGTTGAGAAACAGATTCGGTCCAACGATGCCCCGGCGTGCTTCAGACATCAGCCGCCTCCGGGCGTGTCGAATTCCAGGGCCTCGAGAAAGTCTTCCCAGTGACGGATAACGATGGTGCCCTCCGGTAACTCCGCCTCATGTCCGTATCGATTGTACCATACCGGGAGCAGCCCCGCCCTCGCAGCGCCGACGATGTCGTAGGGGACCATGTTTCCGGTATACGCGGTCTTGTGGCCCTCCGCGTTTAGCTTGAAGACACCGAGATCGAAGAGCACCGGCTGAGGCTTTCGGATTCCGTAATCGGCACTACCGAGGATGAAGGGGAAAAAGCGAGCGAGGTCGTGCTTCTCGAGCTCGTGGCGGACCACCTCGGCGGAGAAACAGACGTTACTGACAATGCCCATCGGGATTTCCCGGCGACCGAGCTCCGCGAGGACGTCATGGACCCCCGGTTCGGGGTCGAAACGGAAAGTGGCATCCCAGTAGACCATCTCGAGTTCGAGGGCGTCGTCATCGAACTCTATACCAAGACCTTCGTAGAGGAGGCGGTGGAAGGCCTGCTGAGAGTACTCAAGGTCCGACTCCGAGGCCCGGATGTTGAAGAGGTCGTTAAGCGCCCGGGACCGCTCCATGGCGCGCTTAAGGTCCTTTGGGCCGGCGTTTCCCGACCGGTGGAGCATCGCCTCGATTCCCCGCTCGAGATTGTACTCCCGGGTTTGGAGAAGCGTATCGCCGACATCGAAGAGAAGATGCGTTGGGCTCACTAAAGACTCCTAGTTTAACGTTTTGGTGGCCTGCCCGAGGGTAAAGAGCGTCTTATGGACGACGAAGAGCTCGTCCGGGTCGAAGCCCTTGGCGGCCAACCAGTCGTGGTACTCCCGGAAGTCTTCCTTGCCCGGCGACCTAATCTCCTCGTCCACAAGACGGTAATTCCGACGATAAACAAGGAACGCTCGAACAACATTCTTATCCAGGAGCGGCTCTTTCCCTCCGGAACCCCAATGACGGCCCAACGAATACCACCCCTTTGAATGGTCCCCCGGCTCGTAAGGAGTGCCGGCAACGGTGTCCCGAGCGCCGTCGCAAAGATCCCGAATCCGCCTTAGATTACCGTCCTTCCAAAGGGCAACGAAAAGAAGACTCCGTATGGGATCCCCGAGATCGTCCTCGTATATCTGGTCCGTACGGTCGGCCTTTCCGGCGAATCGTTCGAGGGAGGAAAGGTCTTCCGGGGTTATCGGCCCGGCTCGATAGATCGGCGGGTAGCGCCGCTGGTTGTAAGCGAAAGCCGCGAGGCGGGCATCGTAACAGATCTTGGTGGAGAGAGGGTTGAGGCTGTTGATATCGCGCCTCTCGATACAGTCGAACACCTCAGGATAGTAGGTCTCGAGAGCCGACGCTGTCCGTCCTTTCTCAGACCCCATCGTCTCTCCTAAACCCGGTGCCCTCGGAGCAGGAGCGATTCGTAACGGTCGAGAAAGGGTAATCCCTCGGCCCGGGCCCGGGCGATCGCCTCGTCTCTATCGTAGGGAACGCGAATGTGCTCGAAATCGACGTCTCCTCCCTTGGTCAAGGTTAGAATGCCGTAGGCGGCCCGAGGGTCCCCATCGTAGGAGTACCCCACGGCGCCGGGGTTGATGATCCGCCGGTCGCCGACGTAGCCGTCGTAGGGTGCGTGGGTATGGCCGCAGAGGACTATCTGCTCGGACACGTCGAAGGTCATATCCAGAATCTCTTCCGTAGCGACCGCCGGGCCTATCCCTTCCGAAGAGGAGCGGGGTGAGCCGTGGACGCAGAGGGCACTAAGTGACCCGAGCTCGAGGGACGCGGAAAAGGGAAGCTGCCCGAGGTGATTAACCGCTTCCGGTGAGAGGCGGTCCTTGGCGAAAGTGAAGTATTCGAGGGCCCTCTCTTCCTCCGGAGTCGTCGGCTCCCAATCGGGGGTGACGTGGTCGAACAAGCCGTCCGTATTCCCCTGGACCCAGGCCTGCATCTCGAGTTTTGCCAGCGTGTCGAAGACGGCCTGCGGGTCAGGACCGTTTACCACGGCGTCCCCGAGAAAGATGAAGCGCTCGAGGCCACGTTCCGCCGCGTCGGCTAACACCGCCTGCAACGCAACCGAGTTTCCATGAGTGTCCGAAAAAACGCCTAAACGCACCGTTTACCCCAACCGTACCGCCTACGTTGATACCCTAAAGGGGACAGCTTGTCGAGACGGTTATCGAAAGGACGAACTCCCGCCCCTTGGCAGCCATCGCCTCGGTGAGCTCCTGAAGCAGGCGGTAGACCGCCGCCGTCTCCCCGGATACGACGGTCGACATCTTGCCGACGTCGACATGCAGGCCGGAGGCTTGAATCATCTCCAATACCTCGTGGACGCCGGCGTTCAACTCGGTTTGGCGCAACGGATAGTAGCTTATCTGGCACGAAATCATGTGGCCCTCCTCCAGCGGACGCAGAGAAACCCCGGCGACGCTCCCGCCTCCCGGCCGGAGTCCTCTTGGACCCAGCCGATCGCCTCTTCGGAGGCGTCCGGGGGAACGTAGAGGCAGGCGCCCACGGCCTCCGGGGGCGTTGCGGCCGGGCTCTCTTTCGGCTTAAGGGCGGTGACCTCCGACTGGTTCATCAACCGGGCGTCCTTGAACACCGGGTCTCCCTCTTTTCCTAGTCGAGCGTAGAGCTCCCCCCAGGGGGAGTCGCGGTTGATGACCCCGACGACAACGCGTCCCCCGGGGCCGGTTACCCGGAGCATCTCCCCCAACACCTTCTCCGGGTCGTCGACAAACTCCAAGGTCGCCATCGTAATCGCGGCGTCAAAGCTCCCGTCATCGAAGGGCAGGCTTTCTCCGGCCGTCCGGAAGAACTCGATACTCTGCCCCTCCTCGGCTCCCCGCCTCCGGGCCACATCAAGCATGTCCTCCGAGAGATCCACGCCGGTCACCCGGGCACCGGTCCTAGCAAGCTTCAGGGAAAAGTTCCCGGTGCCGCACCCGACGTCGAGAATACGTTCCCCTGGGAGCGGCTTTAGGAGCCCGAAGGCGCACCGAGTTTCGGTTTGATCGACAAAGCCCCCGAGGGGC
Source organism: Spirochaetaceae bacterium (assembly GCA_046541715.1). Lineage (GTDB taxonomy): Bacteria > Spirochaetota > Spirochaetia > DSM-27196 > PWMO01 > CAYPUT01. Next base: position 4,862 of record JBKHCS010000097.1, on the reverse strand, counting down.
GTGTCGAACCAGCTGTCGTAGGCTTCTGCCACGGCACGATCAAACATGACTCCTCCTAAATCGGTTCCCGGTTACCCGAGACTTCGGACGCAAAAGGGGCGTCAAGGACCCGCTGGTTCGCCAAGGCATCCGAGAGAGGGGTGAGTGTTCCGGCGGTTAGTGTTGCATGAGTGTCGCCGAAGTCGTAGAAGTAGGCCGATTGCACTGTCCGGACGTCGCCGATCGCGCCGGTCCTGATAAGGTCGTGGGCGTGGAGCCACTGGGGATGGAACCGGTCCATGAAGGCTTCCATCAGGAGCACCCCTTCGCCTTACAGTAGTCGATTGCCTCGGTAACTTCCGCCGCAGTGCGACCAAGGGGCCTCTCGCGGAGAATCTGCTTTCCGGCGTCCCCGGCGTTCTTGATCCATTCAAAATGGAGGTGGTGCGGCAGCGGAATGTAGACAGCCTCGATCTCTGCGTCCTCGAGAAGCTCTTCGTAGCTTCCGGAGGCTTTGGGTATCCCAAACTCCGCCGACGCTCGGACCGCCTTCTCTTTGTTTCGGGAGGCAATCGCGTCCCAGTCCACCACGTCCGAATCCCTCCCTGGAAGGAACACCTTTTTGCGGAAGATTCCGGCGACGCCCAAGACGCCCCATTTTACCGCATTCATGACTAAAAAGTAGTCCTCCGGAAGGAGGGGTGCAAGAGCGAAAGCTTGCCGTCTCCGGATGGGAGGACTAAACTACCAGCGGAATGCGGACCTACGAATCGCTGTTGACGCTAATACAAGAGCTCGAGGGTGATGCGACGGAGATCGAACGGGTGCTTACACGAAACCGGACCGCTTGGAGGCGTATCGCCGCCGGGGCGTCGGACCCTGTCGACTGGGGTGCCCTCGGATTTACCATTCAGACCGTTTACGGCGTCTTGGAGAATTACTTCCTTCGTGTGTCCAAGTATTTCGAAAACAGTCTGCCCGCCGACCGTTGGCATCAGGCCCTGGTGGATAAGATGGCGGTAGATATTCCCGGGTTGCGTCCGGCACTTCTAACGGAACCGGAACGGACCCGGGAAGTGAAGGAAATCATGCGTTTTCGTCATCGGCTCCGGAATCTGTACGGCGAGGACCTCGACCCGAAGAAGACCCAAGCGGTACAGGAGACCGTAGAGGCTTTTTTCGCGGATTTTCCCGCCCTTCACTCGCGATTCATCGACAAGCTCCGGGGTATCGCCGATGCCCTTTGACGCCGAGCGCTACGCCGCGGGGCTTCGCCGGCTTAACCGCCGGGAAGAAGAGGAGATACGTAGCCGGGCCGACGAAGCGCGGAAGGTCGCGGAGAACCTTGCCCAGCGAATCGGATCGACCGATCCTAAGGTAGAGCGAGTCTATCTTTTCGGCTCACTTCTCCAACCCTCGCCCCGGAGCCGAGCTTTCGACATCGACTTGGCGATAGACGGTGGGGACATTGATACGGCGGTGGCGCTTACCGAAGAACCACCCTTCTCGGATTGGCCCGTAGACATCGTCAACCTTCGCCGCCTTCCGGATCACATCACGAAGCGGATATCCGCGACGGGCGCCGTGCTCTACCGTCGCTCACACTAGGCCGGCCCCGGATAGTACGTCGTTGCCGGAGCGGTGGCAGCGTATTCCGGAAGACTTCGCCGGCATTAGATCACGCGATTATCGATAAAGAAGGATTGGCAAAATCTCACTCTATTTCAGCATTTATGGTATAAAATATAGTAACCGGGTCAGGATTGCCTGGAAGGAATAAGGGAGATTCACTATGCGCAAACTTGCATTGTTACTTATCGCAGCTCTTGTGTCTTTCGCTCTTATCGGATGCGGCGGGGAAGAGCCCGTAGCGCCCACCGGATACGCACCGAACCAGAGCGTCGAGGCCTACGCCTACGTTCACGGTGGCTATGTCGGCAAAGCCGAGGCGACCACCGATGCGGAAGGCAACCCCTCGTTCAACCTGAATGAGGCATTTCTGCCCCATACCCTTGCCATCGTCGACATCGAAGCCGCCGATTGGAACGAGGACAATACCGCGAGTTACGTCATCCGGGGTAATACGGTCCACGTGGCTAAGTACGTGTCCTACAACGACACCAACTACGTCGGTGAGACCGTCGGTACGGCACTTATCTACGTCGAAGCCGACGAAGACGGTAATCCCGCCGGTGGCACGGATATCGAGAAGATGATCCTGCGGAACGAGGCGAACATGGAAACCTGGTGGACCAGCATCGCCGACGGCGGTTTTGCCATCCACACCGAGTTCGGCGGCGACGCGATGCCCGTTACCACCACCTCCTACGGCAGTCTTTACAAGGAAGGATCCCAGTACTGGACCAACGGACTCACCTGGCAGGGTAACATGGATGCCATCGAGGAGGCCGCGGTTCGCTACGGTGTGGGCTACTCCCTCGATGAGATGACCTCCAACGGAGAGTGGGAGCTTGCCGACGCCGGCACCGGCGCCACCGCCTCCGACTTCAAAGACTACTTCAGCCTGATTCAGCTTGCGGCCGCGCGGCTGGAGATGGAGTAAGGTTCCGCCCCTATCGTTAGCCCCGGGGCTATCCTGGGGCTGGGTTACTAAGGCCGCCCGGCTTTGCCGGCCGGGCGGCCTTTTTTTGAAGTCCCGCCGTCGGGACAGCCTATTCTTTGGTTGCTCATCGGAGCCCGAAGCCGTACGTTTTTCCTTATGAAAGCCTCACGAGTTCTGGTTGTTCCGGTTTTGATTCTATCCTTGGGTTTATTGGCAAGCTGCGCCACGGCCCCGGTTACCGACAGGCCCCAGTTGGCCCTTGTCCCGGCCGGTGAGTTGGCCGAGCAGAGCGAGCGTAGCTACGACGAGCTTCTCGCGGAATCGACGGTGGTAGAGGGAACCTCCGAGGCGGAGATGGTACGCCGCGTCGGACGGCAAGTCGCCGAAGCGGCCGAGGAGTTCATGCGGGATCAGGGTATGGAATCGGAGCTTGCCCTCTTCTCGTGGGAGTTCAACTTGATAGAGGACGACCAGATGGTAAACGCCTTCTGTATGCCCGGCGGCAAGATTGCCGTCTACACCGGCATTCTGCCCGTGACGCAGGACGAAGCAGGACTCGCCGTGATAATGGGGCACGAAGTAGCCCACGCCATCGCGCAGCACGGACAGGAACGGGTGAGCCAAGCGCTCGTGGTAGAGCTAGGTGCTTCGACTTTGGCGGCCGCGGCGGCGGAGCAGCCGGAAGCAACGCAGGATCTGATATTGGCGGCCTACGGAGCCGGAGCCCAGGTCGGCATCCTGTTGCCCTACAGCAGGGCCCACGAGCACGAAGCCGATACCATCGGTCTTATTCTAACCGCCAAGGCAGGCTACGACCCTCGGACAGCGATAGACCTTTGGGAGCGGATGGCCTCCCAGGGAGGGGAGCGTCCGCCGGAATTCCTTTCGACGCACCCCCACCCGGAGAATCGGATAGAAGAGCTCCAGGAAGAGATGCCCCAAGCCCTCGAGTACTACGAAGGCACTTAGGCGAAAGGAGCGCTTCAGCTGACTCAGGCCCGCATTACCACCGGTGCTTGAAGAAGTTCGCCTCCCCGGCGTAGGCCCGGGTGAGACCTTCGAGGCGACGCAACTCCTCCGGCGGGAAGGGGCGAAACTCCCGGGCGATGCGCGCGTTCTCCTCGAGCTCGGCCAGGGTAGAGATACCGACGATTGCAGTCGATACGGGGTGCGACAGCGTGTAGCCGAGGGCTTCGCGCATCGTCGAGAGACCGTCGTCCCGGAAGATGCGCCCGTCGTAGGCGCAGACCTTCATCGCGATCACCCCCATCTCCCTCTCGTTCGCGACGGGGAGCGCGTTCTCGATCATGGAGTCGTGGTGAACGTCCCCGGCGTTGAGGGAAAGGAGCACACAGTCGAAGGGGTAGCGCCTAAGGGCGGAAGCCAGGAATCGGCTGTTCTTGTGCGCGGTGATTCCGACGTGCCTCACGACGCCCTCCTCCCGGAGCTTCTCGATCGCCTCGACTGCCCCGCCCTTACCCAGAGCGGCGTCGAGGTCCCCCTCGGAATGCATCGCGTGAAGCTGATAAAGGTCGAGATAGTCCGTCTGAAGCCGTCTGAGGCTCTCCTCGAATTGACGCATCGTTCCATCGTAGGTCCGGTCGTCGGTCTTGCTCGCCAGAATGACCTCGCCGCGGCGGCGCCGCATCACCCGCCCGATATTGGCTTCGCTCGGACCGTACTGATGGGCCGTATCGATGTAGTTGATGCCGAGGTCGATCGCACGGCTAATGATGGCCTCCGCACGGTCGGGACTCTCCGCGACGGCGACCGCGCCGCCGAGACCGAGGATGCTGACCTCGAGACCGGTCTTGCCCAGGGCCCGAGACGGGATCGGTACGCGTTCCCCCGGGACGTTTCGGGCTTCGGCGGGATGGGCGTTTTTCGCCTGCGCCGAGACGGCGGAACCGAAGAAGACGAGCCCGGCCGCGGACGCCACCGCCGTGGCGGCCGTTCTCAAAAAGGTGCGGCGGCTCACCTCACGGCACGTTGCACCACCCTCGAGCTCCGGATCTTTCGAACAGTGCTTACGTTTTCCCATTTCTCTCCTCTTCTTCTTATAAGCTCGCACCAAAGACGCGTCCCGTCCAGGATTCGCGGAGAGAACGCCCTGGGGGCCATGGACCGGGGGGACGGGTTCGACCTCGTTCTGATGGATATCGATCTCGGCGACGGGATGGACGGCACCGAGGCCGCGCGACAGATACTCCTTCGGCGAAACGTTCCGATCGCTTTTCTGACCTCCCACATGGAGAAGGAGTACGTCGACCGGGCCAAAGCAATCAGCAGTTATGGCTACGTAGTGAAAGATACCGGAGAG
>JBKHCS010000096.1:0-11886 GCA_046541715.1 Spirochaetaceae bacterium | reverse complement strand
AGAAGCCCGACGATCTCTTCGAAGCCGGACCAGAGCTCGAGGCCGACGCCGGCGACCATCGCCGCGCCGTAGGCCGCCCCCTCCCTGCTGCCGCTCAAGGTTTCCACCGGGCGCCGGAAGACGTCGGCGTGGATCTGCCGCCAGATTTCCGATTGTGCGCCACCGCCCGAGGTCCGGATAAGATCGAAGCTTGTGCCCATGTCGTCGAAGATGGTCCCGGCGTCCCGGAGGCTCATCGTGACCCCCTCCATGACGGCGCGGTAGAGGTCCCCTTTGCGGGTGCCAAGGGTTAGGCCGACAAAGGCGCCCCGGGCGTGGGGATCCGAATAGGGACACCGCTCGCCGTTGATATACGGCAGAAAGAAGAGTCCCCGGGAGCCGATGGGGCTCTTCTCGACCTCCCGGCTGATAAGGTCGTAGACGTCTTCCCCGAGGGCCCGGGCCACCTCCTCCTCGGCGGATCCGAAGAGCTCCCGGGCCCACTTGAGGGAGGCGCCGGCGGACAAGGTGACCCCCATTGCGTGCCAGGTTCCGGGAATGACGTTGCAGAAGACCTGTATTTTTCCTCCGGGGTTCGGCTTGAACTCGTCGAGGGCGGTGGAGACGATGCCCGAGGTTCCGATGGTGGTCATAAGGACGTCCCCGGAGGTTACCCCGGTCCCGAGGGTCTGTATGACCGCGTCTCCGCCGCCCCCGACTACCGGGAGCCCCGGCGGGAGGCCGAGCTCCGTCGCGACGGCGTCCCGGATTAGGCCGCTGGTCTCGGTCGATTCGTAGGCCTTCGGAGCGCTCTCGAGGGGGAGCCCCACGATGTCGAAGAGCTCGGGAGCCCACTTACGCCCGGCGACGTTGAACATTCCGGTGCCCGAGGCGTCGGAGACTTCGGTAGCCAGCTCCCCGGTTAGCTTAAGCCGGATGAAGTCCTTCGGGTTCACGAAGGAGCGCATCCGCTTGTGGGTATCCGGCTCCTTCTGGGCTAGCCAGAGAATCTTTCCCCCGGTGTAGCCCGGGAGCATCTGGTTGTTGGTAATGGAGAGAAGCCCCTCGAGGCCCCCGGCTTTCTCGATAATCTCCGCACACTGGGGACCCGTCCGGGAATCGTTCCAGAGGATGCTCCGGCGGAGCACCCGGTGCTCCTGGTCCAGGGCTACGAGGCTGTGCATCTGTCCTGTCAGACCGATTCCGATGAGCTCTTTCGCGGCATCGGGCCGGGCGGCGAGGACGAGGCGAATGGTGTCCTTGACGGCATTCCACCAGTCGGCGGGGTCCTGCTCGGACCAACCGTGGCGCTCGCTGTAGAGGGGATACTCTGCGAAAGCCGATGCGACGACGGCGCCGCCGTGATCCACCAGAACCGTCTTGCACCCCGAGGTCCCGATATCGATTCCCATTACCAACGGCATAGTCCTACCTCCGACGGTTGAAGTAGCGGGTCCGCACGTGCTTGGCCTGGAGATACTCCGAGAGCCCCTCCGGGCCGTGCTCGTACCCCATACCGCTCTCCTTGAAGCCGCCGTAGGGGGCGTTGATGACACCCGCATCAGGATTGTTGATCGAAACGTTCCCGGCTTCAAGCCCCCGCATGAAGGCGTCGCTCTCGTGGAGGTCGTCGGTGTAGACGTAGGTTGCCAGGCCGTAGGGGGTGTCGTTCGCGAGGGCGATCGCTTCGTCGACCGTCTTGTAGGGGGCTACCCCGACGGCGGGTCCGAAGGTCTCCTCGTGCATAATGAGCATCTCTTTGGTGCAGTCGGCGAGAATCGTCGGTTCGTAGAAGTAGCCGGCGGCAAACCCTTCGGGGCGCTTTCCACCGGTTAAGAGCCGCGCGCCCTTAGCCTTCGCGTCTTCGACGTGTTCGATAACCTTGTCGAGGCCGGACCGGGAGGCCATCGGACCGAGGTCCGCGTCTTTGCGCTCCATGCCGTCGGCGATGGAGAGCTTCCGGGTCTCCGCGGCAAAAGCGTTGAGGAACTCTTCGTAGACGGACTGTTGAACGTAGATCCGGTTGATGGCGATGCAGATCTGCCCCATGTTCCGAAAGCTCCTCCGGGTGGCACCTTTGACCGCCTCGGCGAGGTCCGCCTTGTCGCTGACAATCAGCGGACAGTGCCCCCCGAGCTCGAGGGAAAGCTTCTTCATCCCTTCGGCGCACCATTGGACGATCTGCCTTCCCACCTGGGTCGACCCGGTAAAGGCAACCTTCTTGACCAAGGGATGCTTTACCAGGTGGGGACCGACGACGCTCCCCCGGCCGAAGACCACGTTGATAACTCCTGCGGGCGCCCCGGCGTCGTGGACGCACTCGATAAAGCCCCGGGGGGAGAGCGGCGTTTCCGAGGGTGTCTTGATAACCAGGGTGGATCCGGCGGCGAGGGCGCCGCCGACCTTCCAGGCCACGAGCTCGATGGGATAGTTCCAGGGAGAGATGCCCGCGGCAACCCCGACCGGCTCGTAGACGACGTAGCTGGTCGTCGTGGGATCGTGCCCCGGGATGTAGCGCCCGTCGAGGCGCTTAGCTTCCTCGCCGTAGAACTGTAGGATTTCCGCCCCCTTTCTGACCTCCCCGAGGGCCTCGTTATAGGGCTTTCCCTCCTCTTGGGTCATAAGAGCCGCGAGATCCCCTTCTCGCTCCCGGACCAGAGCGGCTGCGTCGAAGAGAAGCCTGGCCCGGTCGAGGGGACCTGCCTGTTTCCAGGTGCCGAAGGCCCGGTCGGCGGCCTTTACCGCCGCGTCTATCTGTTCGGGCCCTGCGGCGGGAACCCGGGCGAAGGCCTCCTCCCGGGCGGGATTCTCGACCTCGATAAAACCGCCGTCGCCCTCGGAGACCCAGGCCCCGTCGATGAGCATGGAATACGTTCTAACGTCTGATGGATTCGCTTGCATGGTGTACCTCGTTGTTAAGCACTGCACAAAAAGATAGAATCAACTGCACCAGATTCTTCGCAAAAGGAGACCAGATGTCCACTGCAGCTACAAGCGCCGAGCTGTTCGAGTTGCGGCAACACGCCCTAAACTTGAGAAAGCACATCCTCCGGATGCTGCGAGCCGGCAAAGCCGGTCACGTAGGCGGCGCAATGTCGATTGTCGAAGTTCTGACCGTCCTTTACTACAAGATTATGAACGTAGATCCCAAGAACCCCAAGTGGGAGCAGCGAGACCGCTTCGTCCTCTCGGCGGGGCACAAGTGTCTCGGGGTCTACGCCGTATTAGGAGAGAAGGGGTTCTTCGATACTTCCATCTTTGACACCTACGGGGCCCTGAACGCAAAGACTCCCGGCCACCCGGACATGCACAAGCTGCCGGGGATAGAGTCGAATACCGGGGCCCTGGGGCACGGAATGTCGATCGCCGGGGGAATGGCCCTCGGCTTCAAGATCCAGAAGAAGCCGAACCGGGTGTTCGTTCTTCTCGGGGACGGAGAGCTCGCCGAGGGCTCCAACTGGGAAGGAGCCGCCGCGGCGAGCCATCATCAGCTGGACAACCTGGTGGGCTTCGTCGACCGGAACGGGCTTCAGATCGGCGGTCGGACCCAGAGCATCATGAACTACGAGCCTTTGGCCGAGCGGTTTACCAGTTTCGGGTGGGTCGTCCAGAGCGTCGACGGCCACGACATGCCTGCACTCATTAGCGCGATCAACGCCGCTCCCTTCGAGCCCGGGAAGCCGTCGATGATTATCCTGAACACGGTAAAGGCGAAAGGCATTTCCTTCGGCGAAGACAAGGCGAGCTTCCACTACTGGAAGCCAAAGCCCGAAGAGTTGGACGCAGCCGAGGCCGAGCTGGCGGCCGCAGAAGCAGAGCTTAAGAAGGAGATGGCCAACCATGGCTGAGATGATGGATCCCCGGGCCACCTTCGGTGAAGCCCTGTTAGAAATGGCGGAACAGAACGACAAGATCGTGGCGCTTTCGGGCGACAGCTCCTCGGGCTCCGGCATGACCGGCATGCAGGAGAAGTTTCCGGACCGTCATATCGAGATGGGTATTATGGAGCAGGGAATTATCGGTTACGCCTCGGGCCTCGCTACGACGGGCCTGATTCCCTTCGTCGCCGCCATCGCCCCCTTCGTAACCGCCCGCCCCTTCGAAATGTTTCGCAACGACCTTGGCTACATGCGACAGAACGTCAAAGTGGTCGGCCGGTCCTCGGGGCTGACCTACTCCGACCTCGGGGCGACCCACCAGTCCCTCGACGACATCGCGATTATCCGGACCATTCCGGGGGTCGTCGTAATAACCCCCGGGTGTCCCCTGGAGATCCGGCGGGCCGTCCGGGCGGCGGTTGCCCACGTCGGGCCGGTCTACATCAAAATCGGAAGTCCGAAGATGCCGGTTCTTTCGGCGGACCGGGACGAGTTCGAGATCGGCAAGGCGATTCGCTACTTCGACGGGGACGATGTGACCATTATCGGGTGCGGTACCGTCTTTTCGAAGGCGCACGATGCCGCGGTACGGCTCCGGGAAGAAGGCGTCTCGGTCCGGCTCCTCGACATGCATACGATCAAGCCGATCGACGTCGACGCGATTCTCGACAGCGCCCGGAAGACCGGGAAGATTGTCACCGTCGAAGAGCACTACCTCCACGGGGGCCTCGGCGGCGCGGTCGCGGAAGTCCTGGCTAAGCACCACCCCACACCGATGAAGATGATCGGCGTCGACGACATGTTCGCGAGTAACGGTCCCTACGAGGAGCTTCTTGGCCTCTACGGGCTCCAGGGCGATCAGATCCGGGAAAAGGTCAAAGAGTTTATCGCTACCTAGGACCGGTTCCGGGAGGCAGGTCCGCTGCCTTCCGGAGGCTCCCCTACCAAGGCCGCCCCCGCAGGTGCACAAAGGCACAACGTCGCAGCCGTAGAGAATTAGCAGTGTATGATATAGAATCCGAGCCGACAATAAATAAGGAACAACTATGTCTACCGGCAATAGAAAGCTCCGGGATGTTATTAGTCTCGATTCGGAACTAAACAAACTCCAAGACCTCGACGTTCTCTTGGAGCGTATCTTGACCGAGGCCCGGCGGGTAACCAACGCCGATGCCGGTTCCATCTACATTCGCAATCAAGACAATCTGATTATCAACTACGCCCAGAACGCTACCCTCCAGGCGAAGCTGCCGCCGGGGGAGAAGCTTATCTACAGCGTCTTCCGGATTCCGATTACTACCCACACCATCTCGGGCTATTCGGCGGCCACCGGAGAACCGGTAAATATCCGGGACGTCTATCAGATCGGGGAAGACGCACCCTACGGCTTCGATCCGGCGTACGACAACCTCTCCGGCTACCGTAGCCGGTCGATGATCGCAATCCCCCTAAAGACGAACCGAAACGACATTCTTGGTGTTATCCAGTTAATCAACAAGATGAGCGTCAAAGGCGCAGTCATACCCTTTAGTAAGGAGGATGAACTGGTGTTGACGCATTTTGCCACGAACGCGACCGTTGCAATGCAGCGGGCGCAGATGACCCGGGCCATTCTTCTACGGATGATCAAGATGGCCGAGCTCCGAGACCCCAAGGAGACGGGCCCCCACGTTAACCGGGTGGCAGGCTACGCCATTGAGATTTACGAGCGCTGGGCCAAGGAACACGACATCTCGGACGAGGAGATCGAAAAGACTCGGGATACCCTCCGGATGGCGGCGATGCTCCACGACGTCGGCAAGGTGGCGATCTCGGACCTTATTCTGAAAAAACCGGATCGGTTTACCGACGAGGAGTACGAGGTGATGAAGAGCCACACCATTCTCGGGGCGCGGCTCTTTATCAACAAGCAGTCAGAGTTCGACGAGCTCGCCCAAGAGGTTGCCCTGAACCACCACGAGAATTGGGACGGGACGGGCTACCCGGGGCACGTGGATATAGAAACCGGGGAGCCACTGAAGTGGGACGGCACCAGGAGGCCCCTTGGGAAGCAGGGGGAGGAGATTCCCCTCTTCGGGAGAATCGTCTCGATCTCCGATGTCTACGACGCCCTCCGGTCCCAGCGGATCTATAAGAGGGCCTGGACCGAAGACGACGCGATAAACGAGATGACCAAGCTCGCCGGGACAAAGTTCGACCCGGAGTTGGTGGACATCTTTCTGAAGGTGCTCCCGAACATCAAGACGATAACCGACAAGTATTCGGACGACCAGCTGTCGGCTACCCCGGACCCCGACGGAAGCCTCTCGGAGCACAGCAAGAACTAGGCGTCCTTGTAGGCCGTTGCTAAGTCCTCCATCACCGTCTTTCCATCCCCGAAGAGCATCAACGTGTTATCCGCGGCAAAGAGCGGGTTTGGAATGCCTGCGAAGCCGGGGCTTAGGCTCCGCTTGATGACCACGACGGTCTTCGCGTGATCGACGTTCAGAATCGGCATGCCGGAAATCGGGGATCCACTCGCCTCCCGGGCGAGGGGGTTTACGACGTCGTTGGCTCCGAGAACGATAACCACGTCGGTCTGGGGAAAGGATGGGTTTATCTGGTCCATCTCCTTCAGCTTGTCGTAGGAGATATTCTCCTCGGCCAGGAGAACGTTCATATGCCCCGGCATCCGGCCGGCGACGGGGTGTATTCCAAACTCCACCTCGATACCGTCTGCCTCCATCAACTCGGTTACCATCCGTACCGGCGTCTGGGCCCGGGCAACCGCCATACCGTAGCCGGGGACAAAGACCACCCGCCGGGCCGCCTTTAGAATCATCGCAACCTCCTCGGCGGAGGTCGACTTGACCCGTCCGGCGTAGATGTCCCCTTGATCCTCCTGCTCGACGACGGCCCCGACGCCCCCGAAGAGGACGTTGGCAAGGGAGCGGTTCATCGCCTTACACATAATCTGCGTAAGGATGATGCCGCTCGCCCCGACGAGGGAACCGGAGATAATGAGGATGTTGTTCGAGAGAACGAACCCGGTCGCCGCCGCAGCAAGTCCCGAGTAGGAGTTAAGAAGGGCGATGACGATTGGCATGTCGGCTCCGCCGATGGGGATGACGAGGAGCACCCCGAGGACCGCCGCGAGACCGACGAGAATCCAGTAGACGTCGAAAAGCGCCGGGTTCATCACCAGATAGACCCCGACGGCGATGGAGCCGCCGAAGAAGAGAATCTTTACGATCTGCTCGCCCTTGTAGCGCACCGGCTTCTCGGTGACGATGCCTTGGAGCTTTCCGAAGGCGATAAAGCTTCCGAAGAAGGTGACCGACCCGATTAACCCCGAGGCGACGGTGGCAATAAGAAACTGCAGGCTGTTCGAGGCCTCGGCCGTTCCGGCGACGACCACCGCCTGGTAGAGAATCGCCCCGGCGACGAGCGCCGAGGCGACGCCGCCGAGACCATTGAAGAGCCCAACCAACTGCGGCATCGCCGTCATCTGGATAGTCAGTGCCAAGATAATGCCGATGATCGTCCCGGCGAGGACGCCGACGGCTATCAACTCGAAGCTCAGAATCGACTGGTCGAGGAGGGTAACGACGATGGCGATGAGCATACCGAGGGCCCCGAGGACGTTACCCCGGACCGCGCTCCGCGGGTGGGTGAGTCCCTTGAGCCCTGCGATAAAGAGGACCGCGGCGACGAGGTAGGCGGCATTGAGAATAACGGCTCTATCCATTAGGCGTCCCTCTTCTTGAACTTCTTGAGCATCCGGTGCGTAACGAGGAAACCGCCCACGACGTTTACGGTCGCGCAGATGAGCGCCGCGAGGCCGAGGGCGATGGTCAGGGTCTGCTGCCCACTCCCGACGGCCAAGAGGGCCCCGATAATGGTGATACCCGAAATGGCGTTCGACCCGGACATCAGCGGAGTGTGGAGAATCGGCGGGACCTTGGTGATAACCTCGAACCCGACGAAGATCGCCAGGACAAAGACGGTAAGTATGTTGATAAAGCCCAGTGTTTCAGCCATTAGGTGCTCCTTTGAATACCCATCTGTTCCGCCGCCGCTTCAGAGGTCGGCTCACCGTTTCGCAGCAGGGTAATCGCCTCGGCGATCTCGTCTCCCTCCGGGGGCGCGAAGACCCCGCCGGTCGTACAGTGGAGGACCAGCTCGACGACGTTCTTCGAATAGAGCTGACTCGCGTGGAACGGCATCGACGAGGGCAGGTTTACCGGGCCGATGACCGTGGTGCCTGAGTGGACGACGCTCTTCCCCGGTTCGGTAAGCTCACAGTTCCCCCCGCGCTCGGCGGCAAGGTCCACGACGACGGAGCCGAGGGGCATCGCCTCGACCATCTCCTTGGTTATCAAGATGGGAGCTTTTTTGCCCGGGATGGCGGCGGTGGTAACGACCAAATCGGTTTCCGCGACCACACTGGTCATGAGCTCCCGCTGCTTGCGGTAGAACTCCTCGTCCATCGCCTTGGCGTAGCCCCCGGAGCCTTCGGATTCGGTGGTGTCGAGCTCCATTTCGACGAACCGGGCGCCGAGGCTCTCGACCTGTTCCTTGACAGCCGGCCGGATGTCGTAGGCGCTGACCACCGCCCCGAGGCGCTTGGCCGTCGCTATGGCCTGAAGCCCGGCGACGCCGACTCCGACGATAAAGACCTTCGCCGGGACGACGGTACCCGCGGCGGTCATCATCATCGGAAAGATCTTTGGAAGCGCCTCGGCCCCGAGGATGACCGCCTTGTAGCCCGCGAGGTTCGCCATCGACGAGAGAGCGTCCATGCTCTGGGCGCGGGTAATACGGGGGATAAGCTCCATCGACATGATGGTGGCCTTCCGGCCGGCAAGCTCCCCGAAGCTCTCGTGGGGCGCGTAGGCGTCGAGGTGACCGATGACGACGGCGCCCTCCTTGACGAGGCGGGCCGTCTCGGTGCCGTTGGTGCCGGCGGCGGCGGCGCTTCTGACCGTTAGGACTAGATCCCCCCGGGACAGCAACTCCCGGCGATCGGCGACAACTTCGGCACCCTTCTCGGAATACTCTTCGTCGGCGTGCCCCGAGAGAACCCCGGCGCCGGACTCGAGAAGGACCGAATAGCCGGCCTTGGTAAGCGCCGGGACGTGAGCCGGAACGAGGGCGACCCGCTGTTCTCCCGGATAGGCCTCTTTTGGAACGACGACAGTCATCGTTTCTCCTTTATCTACGGCAGTTATCTAGGGCATTTTCGGGCCAAAGGTAGTGATATCTGCCCTGCGTGACAATCCCCTGGCGTGGGAGTCAGGAATTGCCCCGCTCTTCCGGGACCGGACCCTGGGCCCGGCGGCTGAGCTCCCGCCGGAGGTCGGCTTCGACTTAAGTCTGGGTTCCTGCTAAAAATAAACAAAATAATCAAATAGCCGAAAGAATCGATTACTTGTGATTATCGGCAAAATCGGATAGTCTTTCCAAGACAAGATGGCGTCCCCCGAGAAGACCCGTACAGCTCCCGCTTCTTACCTGGTGATTCTTCCGGCTATCGGCGCCGTCCTTCTATCCTACCCGGCAATCGCCTGGGCCGCAGCCGAGGAGATTCCGAGACCCCTCTGGCTCTGGCTATGGCTCTGGCTTTCGGCCGGCGCCGTGCTGCTTCTCGCGCCGGTACTTGGACTTCTGTTGCCGGGCTTCCCGCGGCAGAGCGCCGTCGTCCCGGAGAGTACCGAACGTGACGAGAGCAAAGCGCTCGAGCATAGCCTGACCCTCTTTAAACGGGGGATCGAGCAGACCAACGACGCGGTCGTCATAACGAACGGCGCCGGGGAGGTTACCTTTGTAAACCGGGCGATGGAAGAGCTAACCGGCTGCAGCCTGGCGGACCTCCGGGGACGCCGGACCCTGACTTCCCTCTACGCCGACCGGCAGAAGGCGCGCGCCGACACCGAGCGCCTCTTCCGAGAGGGCGCCTTGGTTACGGAACAGTTCGTCCGGGACCAGAGAGGCCGGGAGCACGCGGTTCTGGTCCGGGGAAACAGCATCGTCGATTCCGACGGTACCGTAATCGGCACTATCCTTATCCACGTCGACCTGGACAAGGAGAAGCGTGACCAAGCGCAGCTCGTCCGGGCGAAGCAGCAGGCCGAAGAGGCAAGCCGGGCGAAAAGCGTCTTTTTGGCCAATATGAGCCACGAGATCCGGACGCCGATAAACGGCGTGCTCGGGCTTCTTCGGCTCCTTCCCGATGCCGACCCGGGGACTCAAGAGACCTACTACCGCCTTATCGAGGAGGCATCCTCCTCCCTGGTGCAGCTTATAGACGACATTCTGGATCTCTCCCGGATAGAAGCGGACCGGCTTACACTGATGCCCCAGGCCTTTTCCGTCCGGGAGCTCCTCCGGCACGTCAGCTCCTTCTTCGCCGCGGACGTGGAACGAAAGGGCATTTCGCTTTCGGTCGAGATCGACGA
The DNA here is from genome assembly GCA_046541715.1 of Spirochaetaceae bacterium. Taxonomy (GTDB): domain Bacteria; phylum Spirochaetota; class Spirochaetia; order DSM-27196; family PWMO01; genus CAYPUT01. The sequence goes on along the minus strand of JBKHCS010000096.1, from coordinate 1,592 downwards.
GACAACCCCGGAGACCATCGTGACCGACCGGGTCCGGCTCCAACAGGTGCTTACCAATCTGATAGGGAATGCGGTCAAGTATACCGATGTCGGAGGGGTAACGGTCCGGGCCTTCCGGCAGGCCGGAGACCAAAATGCCGAAGACCGCAGTGGCAAGGACCGGGATTCCGGGGTGACCGTCGGCTTCGCGGTTCGGGATACGGGGATCGGGATCTCCGAAGAGAACCGGGAAAAGCTCTTCGGCTTCTTTCAACAGGTCGAGGAGGGATACGCCAAGCGGTACGGCGGGGCCGGGGTTGGACTTGCGGTAAGTAAACGTTTGGTGGAAATGATGGGGGGGGCGATCGTCGTCGAAAGCACACCGGGGGTTGGGAGCACCTTTACCTTTACCGTGGACGCTGTTATGGATAGACGAAGTAGGCCCCGGCACGAGGATAAACAGATGAATCTAGAGCTGAGGGAAGGTTTGAGGATTCTTCTCGCGGAGGACAACGAGATCAACCTTCTCGCTATGAAGGTTCAGCTCGAACGGGCGGGTCACGAGGTTACCGTCGCCCGGGACGGCTTCGAGGCACTGGACCGCCACAAGGAACAAGACTTCGACGTGGCTCTGTTGGATGTTCAGATGCCGAATATGGACGGCGTTGAAGTAGTAAGGCGAATCCGAGAAACGGAAAAAGGCGGGGAGCGGCTACCGGTGTTCGCGGTTACCGCCTACTCCTTGGACGAGCAGAAAGTACGGTTTATCGAGGCGGGATTCGACGAGGTGCTCGTAAAGCCCATCGCTCCGGGTGTGCTCGCCGAATACCTGACCCGCCTCTGGAGGGAACGGGGGAACTACGGAGCCTTGTAGGTCGTCACGATAATCTCCCAGAGCCGTTGGAGGGATCGGTCCCCGGGCTGGGATATTCCCGTATCGTTCAAGAAGTCCTGCCGCTCCCGCTCCAACCAGGTAAAGATTCTCCGAGCTCCGGCTAGGGCATCCTCGGCGCCGTGGGAGAGCCTCGTCAGGTTCCTGAGCTCCTCCCGGGAAAAGAAGACGCGCTTGCCCCGGGCGCCGATAAAGAAGCTCGCCGGTCCTGATTGGTCGATGTAGGTCTCTTCGGTGGGCTGTTCGGCGACGGCCCTCTCCTCCAACCCCTTATCGACCGCTTCCTTCATCTTACTCCGGGCCGCTTCCAGCTCTTCGGCGTAGGCTAAGACCTCCGCCTGCCGCTTAAGCATCGCCAGAGCGTCGTCGCTCATCTTCTCCATGAGGGCAACGATCTCTTTGGCGGTCGGATTCTTGGCGGCCGCAGGCTTTTTCCGGGCGGCCGGCTTCTTGGCAGCCGCCGCCGGCTTTTTTGCGGCAGTCGTCTTCTTGGCCGGGGCCGCCTTGCCGGCGGCCTTCTTCTGCGTAGCCATTACAGAAACGCCACGCCGTACCCGACGAAGAGCCGGACGCTCTGGGGCTTCGTGTTGTCTTCGGCGTCGCTGTCGTCCCAGGGGGTGAAACCGAGGCTATAGCGTACGTCTGTCGTTAAAACCCCCCGAAGAACCTGGAAGTCCATCCCGACCCCGACGTCGGCGCCGAAGGCCATGGGTTTTTGGTC
>JBKHCS010000095.1:0-12019 GCA_046541715.1 Spirochaetaceae bacterium | reverse complement strand
ACGGTGGCCGCCGCGACTCTACTCCTCACCCTGCTCGGTGCCTCGCTCTCCGGTGCCGGTTCCGGCGAAACCTCGACCGGCGATCTCTTCGATGTAGCCGTGTTCGTCCCGGGGGTAGTCGAAGGGAGCCCGACCTACGAGCTTCTCGTCGCCGGGGTCGAGAGGGCGGTCGAAGAGGCGGAGGGCGCCACGGTCCAAATTGTCGAGGGTGGCTTCAATCAATCGCTCTGGCAGGAGGGCGTCACCTCCCTCGCGGCATCCCGAAGCTTCGACTTGATCGTAACCTCCAACCCGTCGATGCCGGAAATCGCCGCAGCCGTAGCCGAGTCTTTTCCCGAACAACGTTTCTTGGTCCTCGACGGCTACCTCGAAGGCAACGACGCCATCCATACGGTCCTCTTTAACCAACGGGAGCAGGCGTTCTTGAGCGGCTACTTCGCGGGGCTGGTAACCACATCCGACATGGAGCACGCCAATCCGGAACCCCGGGTCGGCCTCTTGGCGGGACAGGAGTTTCCGATTATGAACGGGGTAATCCTGCCCTCCTACGAGCTTGGTCTGAAAGCGGCGGATCCGGAGGGTTCCGTCGACTTCCGCATCCTCGGGAATTGGTACGACGGCGCGAAGGCCTCGGATCTCGCGTCGAACATGATCGACGGGGGCGTTGACACCATCCTGGCGATCGCCGGGGGAGGAAACCAAGGTGTCATTACCGCAGCCCGGCAGAGGGGAGCCTATGTGCTCTGGTACGACACCTCGGGATACGAAGAGGCCCCGGGGATTGTCATCGGGAGCTCTATGGTCCGTTTGGATCGAGCGGCCTACGAAAAGACCCTCCAGGCCATAGAAGGGGTCCTTCCCTACGGCGAGGCCGTCATCCTGGGCGCCCGGGAAGACTACGTAACCTACGACACGGAGCACCGGGAATTCGAGCGCCACGTTCCGGAGCCTATTCGAGAGGAGCTTATTGCGATGCTCCGGAGACTCCGGACCGGGGACCTTGTCCTGGATATGCCGACCCGGTTCTAGATGCTATTCGCCGGGCGGGACATTTCGAAGCAATTTGCCGGAGGGGCCGTCCACGCCCTCTCCGGAGTCTCTCTGTCGGTAAGTCCCGGCGAAGTCCACCTGGTGCTCGGGGAGAACGGCGCAGGCAAGTCGACCCTCTTCAACATTCTCGCCGGTGATATCGAAGGTGACTCCGGCCTCTTTTCCTACCCGGGATCCGGGGAAGGGTCCCAGGATAGCGCCCTTCCCCCGGGCAGGTTTCTCCGCCTTTGCTACGTCCGGCAGGAACCCCGCTACGATCCGCGCCTCCGGGTGTGGGAGCATCTCCTTCTCGGGTACGAAGGAAAAGAGCCCTTCGGCTCGATCACTCCCCGGGTGGCGGCCCGGCGCCTTAAGGCGATCGGTCTGTCCGGAGACCTCGGCCTCCGGCAGGAGCAGCGAGTGGGAACCCTCTCCCCCGGGGAGCGCTACCTCATCTCGCTCGCGGCGGGGCTCTCGAGAGAACCGGATCTCGTCATCCTCGACGAGCCGTTTGCTCCCTGCACCAACCGTGAAGCGGAGATCCTAAAGAGGATCATCCTTTCCCTCAGGGCCGGGAAGACCGCCGTACTCCTTGCCAGCCACCGGATACGCGAGGCGATGGATGTTGCCGACGGGGTTACCGTCCTGAGGAGAGGGTCGATAACGCTTTCGCGCCCCCGGGAGGGGCTTACCCCGGAGGATGTCTACCGAGCCATGTTTCCGCCCCGGGAGCCGGAGCCCGTGGACGAGGAGATCGAGGCGCCCCATCCCGCCGGGACGCAATCGGTGCTCCGCATCGGGAACCGGAACGTCGAGGATGCCCAGGGGCGCCGGGTAAGCTTTGCAGAGCTGACGGTGGCCCCGGGGGAGCGCCTGGGGCTCTTGTCGAAGGATCCAAAACTCCTGAGAACCGCCGAGGACCTCTTAAGCGGCTTCGCCTCCGAAAGCCGGTCCTCCCCGGGGAGCTTGAGACGCAAGGGGCTCCGGTACGTTCCCCGGAACCGGGATACGCGGGGCCTCGCCCTCTCTTATTCGATCGAGGAGAACGTGCGCATTCCCATGAACCCGGCGGACCTTCCCGGAGCACTCGCCCGTCTCGGTGAGGAAGTCGAAGCCCCCCTCGGAACAGGGGCCCCGGCGGCAACCCTTTCCGGCGGGAACCGCGGCCGGCTGATTCTCCACCGGGAGACGGCCGGCGACGTATCGTTTCTGCTTTTGGCGCGCCCCTCGGCGGGGCTCGATAGCCGGTCGGTCGAGCGGCTCGCACACCGCCTGGAGCGCCTCGCCGGGACGGGAACCGGGGTCCTCCTTCTCTCCTCGGATCCGGAGGAAGTTCTGGCCCTCTGTTCGACCGTTCGGGTCGTCTCCGGCGGCGTCCTCGGGGAGCCGGTTCCGACCTCGGGGCTGACGGAGGGCCGGTTAATGGAGCTCTTGACCACATGAAGCTCCCGGCCCGCCCCACGAGCCGCGTCCTTGCCGTAGCCTTGGGACTGCTGGTGGCGCTCCTTTTGGTCGGCGTCGGGAGCGACCGGCCCCTCTTCGCGATCCGCGTCTTCCTCCTCTCGCCCGTTACGAACCGATTCTACTTCGGAAGCATGGTAGCCACGGCTTCTATTCTCTTACTCGGTGGATTGGGAATCGCCGTCTCCTTCCGGGGGGGGAGCTTTAACCTCGGCGGCGAGGGACAGGTCTACCTGCCGGGGTTGCTGACGGTTGTGGTTCTTCTGTGGATGCCCCCGGGTCTCGGTTGGATCGGCACGCTGACGGCCCTTGGAATCGCCTTTGTGGCGGGGGCCGCGATGGCCGGAATCTCAGGACTCCTTCGCTGGAGCCTCAACGTTCCGGAGATCATCTCCAGCTACCTCTTGAGCGCCGCAAGTATCCCTCTGGTGGACTATCTGATTGTCTCGGTGATGCGTGATACCGGCAGCAACCTGCTTACCACCCGGGCGATACCCGAGTCGTTCCGCTTCGGCCCTCTTCTGCCTCCGTCGAGCTTGAGCGGGGGGCTCTTCGTGAGTCTCTTGATCTTTGCCGCGGCCCTGTTCTGGTATCGACGAAGCACCGGGGCCTACCGCCTCCGGCTGGTAGGGGATGCTCCGGAATTCGCCCGGTACGGCGGCCTCCGAGTCGGCGCGTACCGGACGTTGGCGATCGCGATTTCCGGCGGCCTCTACGGACTGAGCGGCGGACTGTTGGTAACCGGCCTCCGGGGCTCGGCGATCGTCGGATTCGGCACCGGCTTCGGGTGGAACGGCATCGCCGTCGCGCTGATAGCCGCCCTCAGTCCCGTGGCGGTGCCGATCGGGGCGCTGGTTCTGGCGTTCCTGGATACCGCCGCCCGAGCGGTATCCGTCTCCTCCCGAGTTCCTTCTCAGGTCGTCACCGTAATTCAGGCGGTTATTCTCCTCGCGGTCACCGTCCGGGGCTTCCGGAGTCGGAGGAACACGGAATGACGTTTTCGATACTCGAGGCGGCGACGCCTATTCTCCTCGCGGGTCTCGGGGGCCTTCTGACCGAACGGGCGGGCGTCCTCAACATCGCCCTCGAGGGGATGGTCTTGACCGGTGCGTTCTGGGCCGTGGTTGCGGTCTCCGCGACGGGAAGCGCGGTCTTCGGAATCGCCGCCGGCGTCCTTGGGGGAACCCTCCTGGGGCTTCTCTTCGTCGTCTTGGCCCTCGGGTTCCGGGCAAACATCTTTATCGTCGGGCTGGGAATAAACCTGTTGAGCCTGGGTGTCAACCAGGTGGTGTCCACCTGGATATTCGGCACCTCCGGAGTTATCCAGCTTGGAAGCGACTTCCGGCTGCTGGGAACAACCGCGGGGCAGACGGCGGGACTTCTCGAAGGCGCCCTGTTGAGGCACTCGCCGGTAACCTATCTCGCTTGGCTCCTGGTCCCGGCGATAGCCCTCTTTCTAAGGCGGCATCGCCTCGGCTTGCGTATCCGGGTCGCCGGAAGTGCCCCGGAGCTCCTTGAGTCCCGGGGGATCAGCGTCGACGGACCCCGGAGCTTCGCTCTGATTCTCTCAGGCGCCTTGAGCGGCCTCGCCGGTGCCGGCATCGCCCTTCGACTCGGGGCGTACCTGCCGGGGGTCTCCGGAGGCCGGGGGTGGATCGCCCTGGTCGTTATATTCCTTGGGTACCGCCGTCCGGTCGGGGTCTTCGTCGCAACGGTTTTCTTCGCCCTCGCGGAAGCCCTCGCCATTCGGGCCCAGGGCCTCGCGGCCGCATCTCCTACGCTGCTCTTGAGCCTGCCCTACCTACTCGTCTTCGGAGGACTCATCCTCTACGCCGTCCTTAGGCGGATCGCCCTCGGAAACCAGGGAGACGGGGCGGCCTAGAAGCTCCCGGACCGCGCCGTCGTGCCGTTGCCGTCCCTCTTCCGCCGCTGCCCCGAGCCCCTGGATCCGCCCGGTAAGCTCGTCGAGTCGGAGGTTCCCCGGAGAGCCGGTGGCGGTTCGTTTTCTGAGCAGGCCCAGAAGCGCTTCTTCGGTAATCGCCGGCGGGACCGACCGGCCGGAACGGATCTCTTCGAGGCGCTCCGCCACCTGACGGTAGGCGTCCCGAAACGGGGCACCCTTCTCCACAAGGGCGAAGACGTCGTCGGTGGAGAGCACCTCGTGGTCGAAGGGAGCGAGGAGCGCCTCGGGGTCCACCTGGAAATCCCGGGCGACAAGCCCGGCGGCCCGGAGGGACGCCGAGGTAAGGTCAAAGGCGTCGATGACCATCGCCTTGGTCTCCTGAAGATCCCTGCTGTACCCGCTATTCAGCCCCCGCAGGAGGCTCTTCGCACCCTGGGCGATCCCACCCACGGCCGCAGCCTTCCCCCGAATCAGCTCGAGGACGTCGGGGTTTCTCTTCTGGGGCATAATGCTCGACCCGGTGGCGATGTCTTCCGGAAGAACGAAATAGCCGAACTCCTTCAAGGAATAGAGGATGATGTCGGCGGCAAAGCGGCTAAGGGTTACCATCAGATGGTCAAACGCGTCGATTGACAGCGCTTCGAGCTTCCCCCGGCCGTTTTGGCTCGCGAGGACGTTCGTATGGACCCGCCGGAACCCGAGGAGTGCGGCGGTATACTCCCGTTCCAAGGGGAGGGGCACGCCGTAGCTCGCCCCGGCCCCGAGGGGCGAACGATCGACCTGATCGTAGACCAAGAAGAGGAGCTCGGCGTCGTCCAAGAGCTCTTCGGCAAAAGCCCCGCACCAGAGCCCCACCGAGGAGAGCATCGCCGGCTGAAGGTGCGTCCGACCGACCATCGGAAGATGCCGCAACTCCCCTGCCCTCCGGGTAAGAACCGACGCGACCTCGAGGACCTCCGAGATAAGGTCCAGGAGCCCTTCCCGGAGCCACAACCGGAGAGCCGTAGCAGACTGGTCGTTCCGGGAGCGGCCTGCGTGGATCCGTTTTCCGGCTTCGCCTATCCGCGCGGTCAGCCGATTCTCGATCGCCGTGTGGCAATCCTCGTCCTCCGGCGTCACCGAGAAGCTCCCGGCCGCCGCCTCGAAAGCTATGGAGCGCAACTCCGCTTCGAGGCGGTCTCTCTCGTCTGTGTCGACGATCCCGAGCCGTTCGAGCTGCCGGGCCTGGGCGATACTTCCGAGGCAATCGGCCGGGACCAGACGCCGGTCGTAGAGGTAGTCCTTCCCAACCGTAAAGCGCTCGACAACCTTCCGTGTCTCTTTTCCCTTATCCCAGAGTTTCGCCATGGGTGCATTCTACGGGTCTCGCAGGCTGCCGTCGACTAGGCCCAGGCTCAGGTGCCGGCCTTACGGCTAAAGACCAGCTCGTCTCCTTTCCGTCCGACGATGACCCGGTCCCCTTCTTTGACCTTCCCGGCGAGAATCTGCTTCGACATCGGGTTCTGCAGAAGGCTTTGAATCGCCCGCTTAAGCGGCCGGGCGCCGAAGGCCGGATCGAACCCCGCGTCGGCGATCAAGGCCTTAGCATCGTCGGTAACGGAGAGCTCTATTCTCCGCGCGGCGAGGCGCCGCTCGAGCCGACGGAGCTCGATCGAGACGATCGCGAGAATCTGTTCCTTCGCCAGACGGTTGAAGGTAATCACCTCGTCCAAGCGGTTAAGAAACTCCGGCTTAAAGGTAGCCCGGAGAAGCCCTTGGATCTGCTCGGTAATTTCAGAGAGGTCCGGAGCTCCGAGGATCAGGTCGCTTCCGAGGTTGCTGGTCATGATGATGATGGCGTTCCGGAAGTCGACCATCCTTCCCTGGCCGTCGGTCAGACGCCCCTCGTCCAAGAGCTGGAGAAGGACGTTAAACACGTCGGGATGGGCCTTCTCGATCTCGTCGAAGAGGACCACCGAGTAGGGGCGTCGCCGGACGACCTCGGTGAGCTGCCCCCCTTGATCGTAGCCGACGTACCCCGGGGGCGCCCCGATAAGCCGGGAGACGGAGAACTTCTCCATGTACTCGCTCATGTCGATCCGGGTAAGCGCCTTCTCGTCGTCGAAGAGATAATCCGCTAAGGTCTTCGCGAGCTCGGTCTTCCCGACGCCGGTGGGCCCGATAAAGAGAAAGGTACCGAGGGGGCGGTTCTCGTCGGCGATACCGCTGCGGTTGCGCCGGATAGCGTCCGAGACGGCGGTGATCGCGTGGTCCTGCCCCACAACCCGCTGGGACAGCGTCTTCTCGAGGTGGAGCAGCTTCTCCATGTCGGAGGCCATCATCTTGGAAACCGGAATCCCGGTCCAAGACGCGACGACCTCGGCGATGTCCTCGTCGGAGACCTCTTCCCGGAGGAGCGTATTCTCGCCCTGGACCCGCTCGAGCTCTTCGCTCTTTGCCGCGAGCTCCGCCTCGGTCTGGGGCATCAACCCGTGTTTGATCTCCGCGGCCTTGGCGAGATTCCCTTCCCGCTCGTACCGCGTCTCGTCGATGCTCAGTTGCTCCTGCCGCTGCTTGAGCTCCCGAATCTCCTGGATAATCCGCTTCTCGGTCTGCCACTGCAGCTGCTTCGCGTCCCGCTCGGAGGTCAGGTCCGCGAGCTCTCGCGTGATCTTCTCCAGGCGCTCCTTGGAGGCCTGGTCGGATTCCTTCGACAGCGCCTGCTGCTCGATGTTCAGCTGGAGAATCCGCCGCTCCAACTGGTCGAGAGCCGTCGGCTGGCTCTCTATCTCCATCTTCAGACGACTCGCCGCTTCGTCGACCAAGTCGATGGCCTTGTCCGGCAGAAACCGCGAGGTGATGTAACGGTCCGAGAGCATTGCCGCAGCGATAAGCGCCTCGTCCCGGATTCGAACGCCGTGGTGCACCTCGTAGCGCTCCTTGAGCCCCCGCAGGATGGCGATGGTGTTCTCCACCGACGGTTCTCCGGTAAAGACCTGCTGAAAACGTCGCTCGAGAGCCGGATCCTTTTCGATATTCTGCCGGTACTCGTCGAGGGTTGTGGCTCCGATAGCCCGGAGCTCTCCCCGGGCAAGGGCCGGTTTGAGCATGTTCGAAGCGTCCATCGCCCCTTCGGCGCTTCCGGCGCCCACCAGGGTGTGGAGCTCGTCGATAAAGAGGATTATCTGCCCCTCGGAGGCGGCAATCTCGTTGATTACGGCCTTGAGGCGCTCTTCGAACTCCCCCCGGAACTTGGTACCCGCCAAGAGGGACCCGAGGTCGAGGGCGAGAACCCGTTTCTCTTTGAGGGAATCGGGAACGTCGCCGGAGACGATCCGTCGGGCGAGCCCTTCGACGATCGCCGTCTTACCGACGCCGGGCTCTCCGATCAGGACCGGATTATTCTTGGTCCGCCGGGAGAGAACCTGCATCACCCTCCGGATCTCCTCGTCCCGGCCGATTACGGGGTCCAGCTTCTCCCGCCGGGCGAGCCCTGTCAGATCCCGGCAGTACTTGTCGAGTACCTGGTACCGAGATTCGGGGTTCTGGTCTGTCACCCGTTGGTTTCCCCGGATGCTCTGTAAGGCCTTCAGGACCGCTTGTCGCTCGATCCCGCTTCTCTTCAGAAGCCCCGGAACCGCTCCGTCGCCTTCGAGCATCCCGAGGAGAAGGTGCTCGGTGCTGACGAAATCGTCCTTGAGTGCCGTTGCCTCTTTCTCGGCCGCGGAGAGAACCTGCCGGGCCTCGGAGCCCATTTGAAGCTGTGCCTGTGGCCCGTAGACCTTGGGCATCTGGTCCAAGAGTCGCTCGGCTCCGGTGCGGACCTCCTGGGGGCTGGTTCCTAATCGATTCAAGAGAGGCGGTACGACCCCGTCCTGCTGCTCGAGGAGCGCCAGAAGAAGGTGTGCCGGCCCTAAATTGGCATGGTTGTAGCGCTCGGCGATGGCCGTGGAAGCCTGGATCGCCTCCTGCGCCTTTATCGTAAAGCGGTCGTAATTCATAAAGTTCTCCTGAAGTAGCTATCCTTTCGGAGTATGTCTAAAAAATAATACGCTCGCCCTCCGGCGGCCAGCGTTCCGTGGATGCTTGCCCGGAAGGCGGCCACTTCGGTATTCTGAAGGCGTGGAATCAGAATCGAACGCCCTCGACAACAAGGTTATCATTCTCAACGGCTTTAGCTACGAAGAAATCGACAAGATCATGCGGAGCGTCAAGCCCGAATTCGAGAACCCTCGGGATCTCATTTTTGCGAAGACCACCCCAACCTCCCTCAAGATGACCGTCGAGGAACTAATCGAAGACATCTCTGAGGACCACGAGTATCTCAAAAAGAATCCGCCGAACCTCAAGAAGAAGAAGGATTCCGAAACATGATTCCCCGGAAGGTGCTCTCGTCGCTTCCGGAGTATCATCCCGGCAAGAAGAAGGCGGGAACCGTTAAGCTCTCGTCGAACGAAAACCCCCGGGGTCCTTCGCCGAAGGCACTCGCGGCCGGCCGCTTGAGCCTAACCGACGTGGCAGTCTACCCCGAAGGCTCGTCCCGGGAGCTTCGAGAGGCCCTTGCCCGCAAGACAGAGTTCTCCCCGGATCAGATTATCGTCGGCAACGGTTCCGACGAGGTGATGGTGATGATAGCCGCCGCCTACGTCGAGCCGGGGGACCTCGTCGTAACCGGAGCCCATACCTTTTCTCAGTACTCCTTCGCCGGTCGCCTCTTCGGTGGGCGGGTTATCGAGACCGAGATGCCCGGCGGACGCTTCGACGTGGAATTGCTTATCGAGGCATCCGCGGGCGCAAAGGTAATCTTTCTCTGCAGTCCCAACAACCCGACGGGGAGCTACTTGACCGACTCGGAGCTTCGTCGACTTGCCGACGGAATCTCGGACAAGACCCTCCTCGTCGTCGACGAAGCCTACGGCGATTACGTCGATGCGGCGGACTTCGGGTGGGCCGAGGATCTCCTCCGGGACAGAGACAACGTCATGGTTCTCCGCACCTTCTCCAAGGTCTATGGACTTGCGGCGCTCCGGGTTGGGTACGGCATCGGCCACTCCGGGGTCGTCAAGAACCTCAATCGCGTAAGACAGCCCTTTAACGTCAATTCCGCCGCCCAGGCGGCGGCCCTCGCCGCCTTGGGAGATGTCGAGTTCTACTCCGAGACGCTCCGGATCAATCGCTCCGCGAAAGAACTCATGGAGCAATTCTTCCGGGACAACCACGTCGGCTATCTCCCGACGCAGGGCAACTTTTTCTGTGTCGACCTCGAAGCGGAAGCCGAGCCCATCGTCGCAGCCCTCGGCGAACGCGGATACTCGGTGAGGCCGTTGCGCTCTTTCGGGCTTCCGAGCGCCATCCGTGTTACCATCGGGACCGAGCCGCAAGCCGCGGGGTTCTGCGACGCCTTGAGCTTTGTCCTCAAGCCCGCCCTGACCTGACGATGAACCAGTTTGCGGCTAGCTTCGCGTTGACTACGCTCCCGGCCGCTGCCTTCCTCTACATTCTCGGGCGCCACCTTCGGACAAGGCAGCCGGGCCTCTTCGGAGCCGGGGCCGGGGCCGGAATCGTCGCGCTGCCGCTGGTTCTCGCGGTACTCTTCCTCCTTCGGCGCGTTCTGCCGAATAGCCTCGAACCGAGCCTCTTTCCGCTGGTGGTGATTCCCCTCCTCGAAGAAGGAGGAAAGCTGACGGCGGTGCGGAATGCCGACCGCAGGGTAGCGCCGGACGACCTTACGCTTCTTGTTCCCCTCGGTCTCCTCGTAGGGTGTGTCTTTGGCTACCTGGAAAACCTCTTCTACCTCTGGGAGCGCCCGGGGACGAGTCTACTCCGGGGAATCTCGAGCCTGCCGCTCCACATGGCGGCTACCGGGGCTGCGGCGCTCGTACTCGTTAAACGGCCGCTGTGGCGCGGCATGGCCACTGCGGTCGCCCTCGTGGCCGCGACCACCCTCCACATGGCACATAATGCTCTCTGGAACTTGCGGCAACCGATGGTCGTCCTCGCGATCGTTCTGGCTTGGGGAGGGCTGATCGTGACCGTATCCCTTTACCTTCGGTTGGATTCATCTTGACGCTGGGGCGCCATTATTGTTAGCTTACCAATACACCGCAGGGTAGAGCAGTTGGCAGCTCGTCGGGCTCATAACCCGGAGGTCGTAGGTTCGAGTCCTACCCCTGCTAAGGATTAACCCCCAGCCCGGTTCGCCGGTCCTGGGGGTTTTTTTGTAGCTGAGGTATCGAGAAGCTTGTTGACGATAGATCCGGCAAATGATTGTGGGTTAGACGTTTAGGGATGTTTTGGTGCTTCGAATTCCGGTTATTCGAAGCAACTCGTTAGCGCAGCTGAGTTTGGGCGGGTTTTATCAACAGGCTTGTTGACACTTCCTAGGCGTCCAACACCTGTTCTATTGGGGTGTACTCCAGGTCGAAAGCGTTGGCCACCGCCTCGTAGGTAACCTTTCCGTCGATTACGTTGCCCCCGAGTAGTATCTCACGATTGTCCCGCATCGCCCGGCGCCATCCCTTGTCGGCAATCTGCAAGGCATACGGAAGGGTCGCGTTCGTGAGTGCCATGGTCGATGTCCGTGCAACGGCCCCCGGCATGTTGGTTACGCAGTAGTGAACGATGCCGTCTACCAGGTAGATGGGATCGTCATGGGTGGTTGGGCGAGATGTCTCGAAACATCCACCCTGGTCGATAGCGACATCCACCATAACGGCGCCTTTCTTCATCGTTCCAAGCATCTCTCGGGTAACAAGCCGGGGCGCCTTTTCTCCTACCACGAGCACCGCGCCGACGACGACGTCGGCACGAGTGACCAGATCGCGGAGAACAGCGGGGCTCGAGAACAGAGGCGTGCAGTTCGCCGGCATAACGTCGCTGAGATACCGCAGACGGTCGAGATCCCGATCCAGTAGGTAGACCTTTGCTCCAAGCCCGCAGGCCATCTTCGCGGCATTCATGCCTACGATTCCGCCTCCGATTACCACAACGGTTGCGGGATCCACGCCGGTCACGCCTCCGAGGAGGACACCGTTACCCCCCATCTCCATTTCGAGGTACTTGGCCCCCTGCTGAATTGCCATTCGCCCGGCCACCTCGCTCATCGGAGTAAGAAGCGGTAACGAGCGGTCCGCCTTTTGAATCGTTTCGTAGGCGATGTTCACCGACTTCTGTTTAATGAGCGCCCGGGTCAACTCTTCGTCAGCAGCGAGGTGAAGGTAGGTAAACACGATCTGCCCCGGTCGGATCATCTCGTACTCGGGCGGCTGCGGTTCTTTGACGTGCATGACCATTTCGGCCGACTTGAAGACTTCAGAGGCGCTCGAAACAATCCGCGCTCCATGCTCCTCGTAGGAGACGTCATCGAACCCGCTGTTGACGCCGGCGCCTGATTCGACGAGTATCTCGTGCCCGTGCTGCTGCAGGACCTCTACTCCTGCCGGTATCATCGAGACCCGGTTTTCCGTTGGTTTTACTTCTTTGAGAATTCCGATGACCATAGTTCCTCCAAGAATCTCACCCGACGATCTTCGCTTCTTCCTTGAGGGATTCTTCGGGCTTATACTCCCGCCCCCATCCGGTCAGAATAGCGACGAGCATTACGACGAACAATCCCATGCCGTGGAAGAAGTACGGCATTGCCGAGAC
>JBKHCS010000094.1:0-12057 GCA_046541715.1 Spirochaetaceae bacterium | reverse complement strand
GAGGAGTAGGCGGGTGCGTTTCACGGTATCCCGAGTGTACGACCATCAATTTGGGCGGTCAATAGAGCTGCGGGGGTCGTGGAATCCCGCGGAAAGATACGGATATACTTGACCGGGACACCTCTAGAGGAGGAGCTTACGCGTATGAATAGGGAACGACTTTTCTGGACAACGGCGGGATTCGGTATCGTGCTGCTTTCTTTTGCCCTTTTGGTACCGGTTTACGCCTTCGGCCAGGAGGAGCAGGACGAAACAGATCGCCTCCTCGAGCTCTTTAGCCAGGTATTTCGCTTCGTCGAAGACAACTATGTAGACGTACCGGATGCGGAGACGCTCTTCGAGGGGGCGATGGAAGGGCTTTTCGAAAGCTTGGAGGACCCCCATTCCTACTACATGACCGCCCAAGAGATGCGCGACCTTTCGGACACGACCCAAGGGGAGTTCGGGGGAGTCGGCATGTACATCTCGAAGCAGGCTCGGGGGGAGGATGATGACCGGGCGTCCTACGTCGAGATTGTCACGCCCATCGACGGGACGCCGGCGGACCGGGCGGGGCTCCGGTCCGGGGACCTTATTCTCGCGATCGACGATGAGTCCACCGAGGACCTCTCCATCGACGAGGTCGTAAACCGGCTCCGGGGACGGCCCGGGAGCTCCGTTACCATCTCGGTGCGCCGGGGCGAGCGGCAGACCTTCCCGGTAACCCTTCAGAGGGACATTGTCGAGGTGCCGACGGTCCGCACCGCGATGATTCCGGGAAACATCGCCTTCCTACGGATTATTCAGTTTACCCCCCACACCGCCGAGCGGGTCCGGGATGCCATAGCCGAGTTTGACGAGTCGGGATACGAATCGCTGGTTATCGACCTCCGGCGCAACCCCGGAGGGCTTCTTGACGGTGTCATCGAGACGGCGGATCTCTTTTTCGACGGGGGCGTTATCGTCGGGACCCGGGGACGAAACCCCCGGGAGAACGAAATGTTTGCCGCGAACAGCGGCCGGCGGGTTCCGGAGGATCTCCCGATCGTGGTTCTTATCGACGAAGGCTCTGCTTCGGCGGCGGAGATTATGGCCGGCGCGATGAAGGACCGGAACCGGGCCACCCTGATCGGCGAAACCACCTACGGGAAGGGGTCGGTCCAACAGGTCCGCCGAATCGGCGAGGGGGGATTCCGCCTTACCATGTCCCGGTACTACACCCCCAGCGGCGCCTACATCGATCAGACGGGAATCAGTCCGGACCGGGTGGTATCCGAACCCGAGCTCTCGGAAGAAGAGCTCGAGGATTTTGCCGACCTCATCCAGGGGGAGCGGGTCGGCGACTTCGTCACCCGGAATCAGAACCCGACCGACCGGGAGATAGAGCGGTTTATCGACGACCTCCAATCCGAGGGCATCGCGCTTCCGGACAGGGTGCTCCGAAAGCTGGTCCGGGACGAGGTCAATCGCCGGAACGACCGGGACGTCGTCTACGACCTCGAGTACGACGTTGTTCTCCAAGAGGCGGTTCGCCTTCTCCGTCAGGGAGAGCTCAGCCGGCGGTAATCTAATGCGTCACTTTGTCCTGCCGGAAGGCTACAACGGCGAGGAGGAGTTCGATCTCCCGCCGGAAGACGCTCACTATCTCAAGACCGTCCTTCGGCTCCGGGAAGGGGACTCCCTTCCCGGCCGGGACCTCCGAGGGGCAACCTACCACCTTACCCTGACCGGGGTAACCAAGGAGCGAGTCCGTCTTCGAGTCCAGCCGAAAGGAGGGGGAACCGGAGAGGCCGCCACCGGTCTGACGCTGTTACAATGTCTTCCGAAGGGGACCAAGTTCGACGAGATCGTCCGGCGGGCCACCGAAATAGGCGTCCGGCGGATCACCCCCGTATTAAGCGACTACTCGGTTCCGAAGATTCGGGATTCTCGACACCTCGCCGGCAAGCTCGATCGCTGGCGCCGTATCGTCCGGGACGCGGTGCAGCAGAGCGGCTCTCCAAGGGTGCCGGAGCTGACCGAGCCGGTGGAGCTCGGCTCCCTCGACCGTTTATCCCAGGGGCTCACCGACGGAGTTCTCGGGCTCTTTTTCCACCAGGCCCCCCTCTCGGAGAAGACCCTCCATCACTACCTCGCGGAGCCGGTCGACGAGGTCAGAATGGTCATCGGCCCGGAAGGCGGTTTCTCCGCGGGAGAAGTGTCACATCTGTTGGAAAGCGGTTATAATCCCGTCTACTTGGGTACCCAGGTACTTCGAACGGAAACGGCGGCCATCTACGCGATGGCTGCGGTGGTGACCGTCGTTTTGGAGCAAGAGGCGTGGCAACTACGCAATCTCACATCATAAATCGGGTCTCGGTTCTCGGCGTTCCGGTATCCGTCTTTACCCTCGACGACATCGACAGCGTCCTCGCCTCGCTTCTTTCCGGGGATGAGGCGCGGCAGGTTGTGTTCCTTTCTTTCTGGGATCTTCTGCGGGCCCGGCGGAACAAGCGCTACGGAAAGATGATCCGAGAGGCAGCCCTCGTAGTCCCGACCTCTCGGTCCATTCGAGGCGCAGCTCGCTTTCTCCGGAAGCCCGAGCCGTCGGCGTGCCGGCCCTTCGAATTCGTCATTCGACTCCTCGGAGCCCTCGAGAGACATTCCGGCTCCCTCTACATTCTCGGTCTCAACAGAAAGAGCGTTCAGGTCGCCGACGCGAACCTTCGGCTTACCTATCCCGGTCTTCGCCTCGTCGGGCGGCACGCGGGGTACTTCGGAAAAGATCGGGAAAAGGACATCGAGGTGGCCATCCGGAAGGCCGCTCCGGATGTTCTCTTAGCGGGATCCGGAGTCCCCAAGGGTGACCGGTGGCTCTTCGAGCACCGGCAGAACCTCGGGGCGGGAGCGAGGCTCTGGGCCCCGGACGTTCTCGACATTGTTGTCGGGCGGCGCCGGCGCCCGGCCGATGGGATTTCGGGTCTCTTAGGCAGGATGATCCGGACTATTCTCGGGAAGCCCTGGACGATTTTCCGACTCCTTTTGATCCCCTGGTTCTTTCTTCTTCTGCTTGCTCACCGGCTGCTCCATCGGTAACCGGCGCTACGTCAAAGTGTCGCATCTTGAGATACTCGTAGGCAAACCGGAGCCGCCGGTCCAAGGCCGTCGAGAGAAGTAACCCCACGAGCCGCCGTGTCGGCTGGAGGAAGAGGGTAAGGCCCAAAATATCGGTCACGAATCCGGGGACGACCATCAAGATCCCTGCAATGACGATAGACAGGAGGTCCCCGAACTCCCGCCGGGGATAGGACCCCTCCCGTAACCGCGTCTCAAGACGTAAGAGCCCCCCTCGGGCGGAGCTCAGCACGAAGGGAATGGCAACTAATCCCGTCGCTCCGGCGATAGCTATGGTAAAATAGACGCCGAATCTGCCGGCCAGCCGGGCAATCAGATACGCGTCACCGAGCATCACCAGTGCCAGAAGCAGAAGGGTAAGGAAGAAGCGCGTAAGCGAGGCGAAGTCGAAGATTCGAACGATGCTGCGATCTGATATCACCGCTATCAGAGTATACCGATTCGGTTCTACCTGGGGAGGGAATCGATGCTCCGCATTCTTTTTATCGATGACGACGAGGCGGACCACAGAACCCTCCGAGTCGTCCTTTCGGACAAGTTTGAGGTTCTGTCCTACTTCCGGGGGGCTCTGGCGGTCGACTGTGTCCGGGAAGTGCACCCCGACCTGATTCTTCTTGACGTCGACATGCCGGATATCGACGGACTGACGGTTCTCGAAGGCATCGCTACTCTCCCGGATCCACCGCCGGTCGTGATCCTCTCCGGGATGCGGGACGTTACCCTCGTCGTCAGGGCGATGCGCCTCGGGGCGGTCGACTACCTTGTAAAGCCATTTCGCCTGCTCGAACTGGAGCAAGCTATTAGGTACGCCCTGGTGCTCACCGCTGCCCGGCGGCCCCGGCGTCTCGAGGAGGAACAGCTCGGGGAGGTTTCCCTCCTGGGAAACAGCCGGGCGGTTCGAATTCTTCGAAAAAGAATCCGTCGATTCGGCGCTTCGGACCTTCCGGTTCTTATCTTCGGAGAGAGCGGCACCGGAAAAGATCTGGTGGCCCGGGGAATCCACGCCGTTTCTCCGAGGTCCGACGGCCCCTTCGTAGCGATCAACTGCGCCGCTATTCCCCAGAGCATCTTCGAATCGGAGATGTTCGGAGCCGAGCGGGGGGCCTACACCGACGCCGTACCCCATCCCGGCCGATTCGAAGTCGCCGACGGCGGAACGATCTTCCTCGACGAGGTCGCCGAGATGGACGCCCAAAACCAGGCCAAGGTACTCCGGGCGGTCGAGGACCAGTCGATTCGCAGAGTCGGGGGAAACCGCCCTCGGCGAATAGACGTCCGAATCGTGTCGGCAACGAACCGTCCTTCCGGGTCTCTCGTGGCTTCCGGCAGCTTCCGGAGTGACCTCTACTACCGGCTTTCCACCCTTATCATCGAAGTGCCGGCCCTCCGGGACCGGGAGGAGGATATCGCTCTTCTGGCGACGCACTTTCTCCGGATGCGGTCCAGGGGAGCCAAGCGCCTCTCCGCCGGGGCCCTCGAGCGTCTGGAGTCGCACTCCTGGCCGGGAAACGTCCGGGAGCTCAAAAACTGCGTCGACCGGGGAATGCTTCTGACCGAGGGACAGACGATCAATGCCGAAGATATCGTCTTTTACTAGTCTTCTACTAAGGGAAACGTACCGCGCAACGGATCTCTACCGTGCTGCCTATTCAATCCGCCGGAGACGGAACGCTTCGACGACGGGAGTCGTCGTGCCGTCGTCTTCTCCGGCAGCCTGAGTGACCTCCCCGGCTATCAGAATACGAGCATTAGCCGGCACTTCCCGGGGTCCCGGCTCCCGGGAGGGTCGCAAGGGAAACTCATCCATGAAGTCGGGGCCGAAGAGGACGTAGGCCCGGTATAGGTTGATCGCCTCCAAGCCCTGCCAATCGGCGGTTACCAACTCGACGAGCACCAAGAAATCGGTCTCGTCGGAGCCGTAGTGGGTAATCGAAGCGACGATACCGTCGAGGAGGACCGTCTGCCCTATTACGCGGTCCGGGGACCTGTTGACGGCCGAATAGAGGCGGGGAAGCGAGAGGGAGAAATTGACTGCACCGTCGAAGGCTTCCCGGTCCGCCGACACCGGCGGGACAATCAGAAAGGCGAACGAGAGAACCGCGACAAGGTAGACGATTCGGGCTGAGCCCCGCATGGAAAAGAGTATAGACTATCGGAGTGGGACGTGAGAACAGGGAGCACCCTATGAATCCGGAGCGCGAAGCCGAATGCCGGCGGGCCCTCGTTGTCGGCGGAAGCGGTGGAATAGGGCGGGCGATAAGCCGCCGTCTTGCGGGTCTCGGGGTCGAGGTCGTCGCGACGGGGGCCCATCAGGAAAAGCTCGACTCGCTGGTCGGCGACCACCCAGGCGGACGCATCGAGGGCATTCAGGCGAAGGGCGACCGGCCGGAGGAGATCCTTTCGGCGATCCCCGAAAGCCTCACGCCGGATATCCTGGTCTGCGCCTTCGGTCCGGTTGTCTACAAGCCTGTGGGCGAGACCACCCTGGACGATTGGCGTTACCTCACCGGAATGAACCTCGTTCTCCCCGGGGCGCTCATCGAGCGGTTTCTCCCCGGGATGCGTCACCGAGGCTTCGGCCGCATTCTCGTCTTCGGGGTGATGGGAAGCGAGGGAGTCCAAGGATACCGGGAGATCGGCGCCTACGCTGCGACGAAGACCGGATTGATGGTCCTCGTACGGTCTCTCGCAAAAGAGCTTTCCGGGACCGGCGTTACCGTTTCCGCCCTTCTCCCGGGGTACGTCGATACCGAGTATCTCCTCGCCGAGGAGAGGCAGCGCTTTCTTCGAAGAAACGCATCACACGAGCTTAAAAAACCGGATGAAATCGCGGAAACCGCGTGCTATGTTATTACCGCGGAGGATACCCGCCATAACGGCGCTCTTCTTCCGATTGGGTAGGATAAGAAAGGTAAAAATGGAGATGTTTTACCTCTATTTGACAATTAACGGCCGTCCGGATACTATGTGGAGCATTAGCTAAACGTGCCGGTAAGAGATGAGGTGCTATGAACAACAATGACATTGTGCCCGGCTTCGACGAAGAGAAGGACGAAAGCTTAAAGGTTCGTCTTCAGAAGGTCGATAGCGTCGAAGGGTGCCTGATACTCTATTTGACGGGCTACATAGACACGTACAATTCAAACTTCTTCCAAAAACGCGTTTCCCGGGTAGTGGAAGAAGGGTTCACCCGGTTGATTTTTCATTGCGGCGGCTTGAACTATGTCTCGAGCACCGGTATCGGGTCTTTCACGGCCTTCCTCAAGACGGTAAAACCCCGAGGGGGCGATCTGGTGCTCCTCGAGATTCAGCCGAAGGTCTACGAGGTCTTCCAGCTCCTCGGTTTCAGCCAGTTTTTCAACATCAAAGACAATCTCGACGAGGCGGTGGACTTCTTCAAGAAGGGCGGAACGACCGTCGAGTCCGACGTCTTCCCGAAGATTTTCAAGTGTCCGATCTGTTCGACAAAGCTCAAGGCGACGAAGCCGGGACGTTTCCGCTGTTCGAACTGCAAGACGATCCTCGCTATCGACAACTCGGGGCACGTCTTTCTTGGATAGATGACACCTTCCCGGCTGGAGAGCTTTCTCACGACCCTCGATCTCCAGTACGAGCCTGCCGGAGAATCTGCGTGGATTATCCGGGATGCGGACCGGGGGCTTCCGGGGGTCCTGGTGTTTCTCGAAGAATCCCTGGTAAGCATCCAGACCCGCATCGGAACCGTCCCCGAGCATAGCAGAGCGGAGCTCTTCGAGGAGCTTCTTCGTCTGAACGCCGATACGGTTCACGGGGCCTACGCATTGAGAGACCAAGAGGTGTTGCTCCTCGACACCCTCGAAGCCGAGACACTAAACTACGAAGAGTTTCGCGCCTCCCTCGATGCCGTCGGGCTGACCCTCGCGCAACATCGAGAGCCCCTGGCGCGCTTTTTCCGATAGGAGCGATCGACCGTGGGAATCTTCAGCCGCCTTCGAAGGCTCATCCAATCGAATATCAACGACATGATCAGCCGGGCCGAGAATCCGGAGAAGATGCTCAACCAGCTGATCACCGACATGAACAAGCAGCTGATCGAGTCGAAACGGAGCGTGGCGGCGGCCATCGCCGACGAGAAGAAACTCGAGCGGCAGATCAGAGACAACCGTGCAAAAGCCGAAGAGTGGGAGACCCGCGCCCGCCTGGCGCTCAAGTCCGGGGACGACAACCTGGCCAAAGAGGCCCTCGTCCGGAAGCAGGAGATCGAGAGCTACGTCGTCGAATACGAGAAGCAGCTGGCTCAGCAGCACGAATCCGTAGAGAAGCTTAAATCGGGGCTTCGGGGGCTCCAGCAGAAGCTCGAAGAGGCTCAGCGCAAAAAGAACCTTCTTATCGCCCGGGCGAAGCGCGCAGAGACCCAGAAGCGGCTCCAGGAAACCATGTCCGGTATGTCCGACACATCCGCCTTCGAAGCCTTCGACCGCATGTCGGCTCGGATGGACGACCTGGAGGCTCAAAACGAGGCCCTCGAAGAGCTGGAGAACACCCGGGACGACCACTCCCTCGAAGAGAAGTTTCGTCGCCTCGAGGGAGGCGAATCCGACGGCGACAAGCTCCTCGAAGAGTTCAAACAGCGGATGTCGATAGAGGACGCCCGGCCTGACAGTCTTGAGGAGCTCAAACGGCGAATGCAGGAAGAAGAAAAGGAAAAAGAGAAGGAGGATGGCGAGCCGAAAGACCGGTAGAAAAAGGGCTCCCCTCCTGGTCTATCTGCTTCGCTCTTCCACGAGCCCCCTCGACTACTCCGTCGACGCCTCCGGCAGTCGAAACTCTGTTCCCGATACGGCCTCATCTCTACCGGGGTGCCTCGTCTGGCGCCTGATCGTCGGGGACATCTGGCCGCCCCCTCCACAGTCCGTCCTGGCCGTCATTCCGGTGGAGGCAATTCCCACGATTCTCGAGGGCCCGTCCCCGGCTTCCTCCCGGCTCGGTCCCTGCATCGCCTACGGTACGGCTTCTCAATTGACCGCAGCCTTCTCCGCCGGGGCCCTCGACTATCTCCGGGTACCCTGGGAGGCAGAGGAGCTCGTCGGCCGGGTCGAGCGGGTACTCCGGACGTCCGGTCCCGGTGCCCTCCTTCCTCCGGACCTCCTATCCCCCGGGGAGGCCAGAGTTCTCCGGGGGCTTATCCTCGCAGGCGGGGACGGTGCTCCCCGGGATGCCTTGGCTTACCTCGCCTATGGAGAGCGTGCCCCCTCTTCCGGGCGCCGATTGGACATGTTTGTCTCCCGGCTTCGGCGGAAGCTCCGAAGCCTCCCGGATAGGCCGGGAATCCGGGCCATTCGGGGATGGGGCTTCCGACTGGAGCCCCGGCCCGACGCTCCACTTGTGGATAACTTGTGGGCGAAATCGTCCGACGACGGATTAGCTACACATTATTTAAGTGATCCCGGGTTATTCGAGAAAGAATAACCGAAAAGAGCGCTTGCTGCGCGTATAAATTATTTTAATAAAAGGAGTTATGCTACCTACCCTTCAGGGTTCCCGGCTCTTGTCATCGAGTCGAGGCTCCCGGTTGTCTACAAAAGGATACTTTGGCCCCACCGAAGCTGTCGAATAATTGTGGATAACTCCTTTGCTTGTCACCCCTTATCCGCCGTGCTACGATACCGCCGTGGGATGGCTGGTAAAGGCCCCGGCACGGTTTCTCCTGGTTTTTCTCCTGATCTGGGCCCTCATCGCGCTTCTTCTCGTTATCGACATCCTCGGATCCCGGGACGCCGATCAGCTCGCCGGCAGCTTAGCCACAGCCGAGACCATCGGATACGCCCTCTTCGTCGGCCTACTACCGACGCTCCTTCTGACCCTTGCCCTTCAACTGATGAAGCTCCGGAGATCTTCAGACCACCCGGTCACCGTCCGTGTCGTCTACCTTCTTCTCTCCGGGGCGATCCTTCTCGGCGGCTTCCAGGTTCTCGGAGAATCGTACGGAAGCTTCGCCGGACGACTCTCCGCGGTGGGGCTCGACCTCGAAGGGGATGCCATCTACCGCTCCGAGGAACGCTCCCTCTACGTTTCCGAGGTGCAGACCCTCCGTCTCGGAAATGTGGTTTTGGTTCCCCGGAGCTTCGGGGATCGGATGGAGCTCGTAGCCGACGCAGCGTATCTTCCCGGTCCGGACCGGGAGGTCGTCCAATTGCCGGGAATCGAGAAGCCCTTCGCCCTCAGGGAAGCCTACGGCGGTCCCTGGGGAGGTCCCCGAAGCTCCCCGGTCTTTGGCGCCCTCGTCGAAGACGTTAGCCGCCTTACGGAGGACCTTCTGCGATTTCCGCCCCGCTCGAGGGGATTCTTCCTCCGGATCGGAGGAATTCTTCTTTTTGTCGTCACCGCCTGGGTGCTTCTCCGGCTGACCCGGTGGCCCCTCTTTAACGCCTTTTTCTTTCTGCTCACCCTCCGGGGCATGCTTCGGCTGCCCGGAGTGCCGGCTACGCCGGTGGCCCGGGAGCTTCTCCAAGGGTATCTCGGACCGGAGCTTCTCTCCGACGCGTCTTATGTTGTCTTCCTCGGTCTGAGCGCTCTCTTCGTGCTGATCAACGTCTTGCTCCCGGGGCTTTCCCACTGGGAGCGGGAGACCCTCGATGGATAGGGCCACCCGGGGCGCCCTCCTGGCGGTTCTTCTGGCCCTCGCTGCCGGGTTTCTCTTCTTTCTCGGCAACAACCTCTTCTTCGGATCCGAGGACCTCTTGCTGCCCCAGCTTCGCACCGAATGGCTTGTCCGTCAGGCCGTCCTCGGACTGATCGATAATCTGGTTCCCCTCGTGGTCGCCGCCCTCCTCATTACCTACTCCATCATCATCAATCCCGAATCCGTCGCCTCGCACGCAACCGTTGTCACGAGCCCCTTCGAGAATATCCGGGGGCCCTTGATTATCCTGACCGTCCTCGCAATGGGTTATACCGCCGTTCTCGGACTGGTTGCCGACCGGGTCGAAGCCGAGGCCGGGCGGCTTACCGCGCTCTCCGAATCGGCGGTGACCTACCGAGACGAAGCGACAGAGGCCCTGAGGCGACGGGAAACCGACCAGGCGCTCCGGTTCCTCCGGCTCTACCAGTCGATTGCCGGGCGCAGGGCGGAGGTGATAAGGGCCGACGGGGGCCAACCGGCGACCGTCTCGCAGCTTATTGCCGAGATCGAGGCCCGGGTCCCGGAGTCCCCCCGGGAGGCCGTCGAAGAGGCGGTAATGCAAGAGGACACGCCCCTGACCGCCGACGAGAACGCGCTTCGGGCACAAGAGTTTCTCCTGGACGGGAACTACGTAAACGCCCACTACTACGCCCGCCGGGCCCTAGAGCTGCGCCCCGGCTGGCAAAAGCCCCTCGAGATTATGAACCTGGCCCGGCAGAACCTCGATCTCCCCGGGGAAGAAGTCGTCGAGACGGCAGAGCGGGAGCTCTTTCGGGAGAAGCGAGCAGGGCTCGAGGCCTGGGAACAAGCCGAGGTGGACGTCGAGGATGGCTACCGGGCCCTGAACAGGGGAAAGGTTGTCGAGGCCTTCCTCGTCTTCCGGAGCCTCATACAGCGGGTTCCCGACGACCGGGACGTTCAGTTGTACTACGAGGCGGCTCGCCGGGCACTCCGGAACCAGGCCCTCACCGTGGCCGAAATGACCACCAACCGGAATCTTCCGGCGGCGGAGAACATTCTCTACGCCGGCCGATGGGAGGGAAGCCGTGGTCTGCTGAAGATAGGCACCCTGGTGCCTCGGAACACGGCAGCCTTCGCCTACGACGTGGAGTTCATGCGCTTCGACGACGCTGGGGAGGTACTGGAGCATCTTCGGGCCGACGCCGGAAAGCTTATCGACGGAACCCTCTACTTCCGGCTTGTCGACGAGGAGCCCGAGGTGGCCCGCATCACCACGACCGCCGAATGGCTCGTCGGAGAGCCCCCGGAGGGGGAGCCCCTCTTGGCGGTCGGCTACGCGGTTGACGACCTGATGCTCTTTTCCGCAGCCGCCGGCGGCTCACCGACCAGGGGTATTGCCGGGCAGATCCGGATGCTCAACCAGGGGCCCGACGCCGGGTACCAATCCCGTCCCGTCGCCGCCGACCTGGCGCTCTCGTTTACCAAACCCTTCGCGCTCATCGTTCTTTCGATCGGCGCGATCGGATTCGGCTGGTCCCACCGGAGCAGGTACCTCCGACGTCCCTTCGTGCTGCTCCTCCCGGGAGTCATCTTGGCGCCCTTTGTCGTCAAGGTTGTCTACGAGATCTACCTCGAGGCACACCGGTCGATCGTCTTGCTGGTCCTCCGGTCCCTCGAGTTCTCTACGACCCTGCTGGTTCTGGCGGTTGTGGAGCTAGCCCTGCTCTTCGGTGCCATCTTCTACCTAGCCCGTGAGGTAAATCAGAGCGCTTCATGAGACCCTGGGGCCGCATTATCGGCGCTGCCCTCGGTATCCCTGCGGGGGTACCGGGGGTCGCCTTTGGTTTCTTGGTGGGATTTCTTATCGACAAGGCCTTCGAAAATCGGGGCCGGAGCGTACGCTTCGAACGGTTTCTTTCCCGCCCCGAGGACACCGACGTCGACAAGCGCACCGGAGTCCTCTACCTGGCCGTCGGCCTTCTTGCCGAATCCCCCGAGGGACTCGGCTGGAGCGAAGAGCACCAGGCGCTTCTTTCCGAGGCCGGAGGCAAACCCGTCGCCGAATCCCAGCGTAGACAGCTCGTCGCTGCCGCAGCGGCACGCCCGGGCTTTACCCTTCGAGGGGGGCTCGCCTGGGCGAGGCAGAAGATGAGCACTCCGGAAGCGGTGGCGCTTACGGTGCTCGTTTTACTTCCCCCGGGACCGGATAAGGGTGCACACCTTACTCAGGTTCAAATGGCGCGCCGGGTCGCCGACGCCCTTGGACTACCCGCCGACAAGCAGCGGGAGGCTTGGAACCGGGCCCGGCCGCTCCCCCGGGACGCCGCGGCGCTTCTGGGGGT
>JBKHCS010000013.1:0-42341 GCA_046541715.1 Spirochaetaceae bacterium | reverse complement strand
ACCGTTCCGCCGGGGACCGACACCTCGGAAGTCTTCCGTCCCCGGGCCCTGCCGCTGCTTACGCCCTTCGACACCGCCGACGGGGAAAAGCTGGTCTGGACCACCTTTAGCCCCGACCAGGTCGACCTGAACTACGCCAATCCGGAGCTCTTCCTAGAGATGGCGGACATCTTGCTTTCCTACCTCGCCGAAGGAGCCCAGGTAATCCGCCTTGATGCGATCGCCTACCTCTGGAAGGAGCTCGGAACCTCTTGCCTCCATCATCCCAAGACCCATTTGATGGTCCAGGTCTTCCGAGCGCTCTTCGACGAGGTCGCTCCCTGGGGCATCATCATTACCGAGACCAACGTTCCCCACGCGGAGAACATCAGCTACTTCGGGGACGGGGATAACGAGGCCCACATGGTCTACAACTTCTCCCTTCCGCCGCTGACCCTCGACGCCTTTATCCGGGAGGACGCGACCCACCTCGCCGACTGGGCCCGGAGCCTAACCGGCTTCGGCGAAGAGACCTCTTTCTTTAACTTCCTCGCCTCCCACGACGGCGTCGGCGTACTGCCGGCGAAGGGCTACCTCTCCGACGAGGAGGTCGAGCACCTCATCGAGACCGTCGAGGCCCGGGGGGGCCGGGTCTCCTACAAGAGCACGCCAACGGGAGACGTCCCCTACGAATTGAACATCAACTACCTCTCGGCCGTGACCGACCCGGCGCTTCCGGACGCCCAACGTGCCAGGGTCTTCCTGGCGAGCCAAGCCGTCATGCTGGCCTTTCAGGGCGTCCCGGGAATTTACGTCCACAGCCTCTTGGGGTCGGAAAACTGGCAGGAGGGAGTGGAAGAGACCGGGGCGAACCGGACGATAAATCGCCAAAAGTTCGATTATCAAACCGTTGCGACGGAGCTCTTGGCCGACGGCTCCCTGAGGCATACGGTCTTCGAGGGGTACAAACAGCTTATCCGGGCCCGGGCACAACAGGCGGCCTTCGACCCGGCGTCACCTCAAGAGGTGCTCGCCACCCCGGCGAACGTCTTCGGAATCGCCCGGGGACCCTATCAGGATTCCGGCACCGTCTACTGCCTGGTGAACGTCTCCGGCACCGACGCGGAGGTGGTTCTTCCGAAGCCCCAAAGCGATGACGGCGGATTCACCGACCTTGTCTCCGGAGACAGGCTTTTTCCGCATCCTGAATCGGAGGATAGCTCTTCGGTAGAGCTGAGCCCCCACGAGGTGCTCTGGTTAATCTAGGCCGGGCCGATTTCGGCTGAATGCGGTCCGGAGGGGAAGAATCTACCGGGCCGGGTGGTCCGCCTCGGCCCATGCGGCTTCCCGGGGCCACACCGTCACGATCTCATCATTTTGAATCTGAAAAGTTACCGTCGCCCCTCCAACGTTCTGTCCCCTTCGGTCCCATCGAGTGGGACCCCAGAACGTGGTTCCGGAGTAGGCCCGGAGAGCTTCCCGGACGGGGCCCGTGTGGATGGTGCCGGCCTCTTCGATGGCGAGCTGAAGCAAGAGGGCGCTCTGGCTTGCGGCAGCCGAGTGGTAGGTGGGGCCTTCACCGAATGCTTCTGCGTACAGCACCGCGTAGTCGACGGCCGATCCGAAGAGAGGACCGGAGTAGCTCATCTCCGGCATCCACCAGGCGACCCCGTACACCTGCTCGGCGGCCGCCCCGAGATTCGACCGAAACTCGAGGAGCTCCGGTCCCGCGATAAAACCCAGAGCCATGAGATCTGCGTCTTGCTCTTCGAGGTGCCGGACGGTAAGAATCGAGTCTTGCAGACTGCCGGATCCCACCAGGGCGTCGGCCCCCGATTCGGTTACCTTCAGGATCGTCGCGGCGAGATTCCGGTTACCTGCGGCGTACTCCTCGAAGAAGACCACTTCGAAGCCCCTGCTCTCGGCGTGGTCACGGGCACCGGCGGCAACTGTCGTTGAGAAGGGGCTGTTAGGCGTAATGACGGCCAGGCGATCGGGCCGGGGAGTCATGGCATCGAGCATGTCGATAAAGCTTACGAGGATCAGTTCCGCCGGGGCCAGGACACCAAAGACGTTCCGAAAGCCGCGGTCGTAGATGCCGTCCGCGTTGGCCAGCGGTGCTACCGTGATCATGTCGTACTCCTCGGCGACCGCGGTGGTGACCAAGGTCGCTCGGCTCCCAAAGGGACCCAGGAGGAAGTCCACCCCATCCTCGGTAATAAGTCTCTCGGTAAGCCGAGCCGACGTCTGGGCGTCCGACGTATCGTCGTAGTAGACCATATGGACGGGAAAGCGGCGATTACCGACCCGGATGCCACCCAGGGCGTTTACCTCCTGGGCCCAGAGCTCGTAGCCGTTGTGGACCAACTGCCCGAGACGGGCGAACTCTCCGGTAAGCGGCACCAACGCGCCGATCTTGATCACTTCTCCCTCTGCTCCTTCCTGCTGGCCCGTTCCGAGGACGGAAGTGGGCAGGGCGGTTGTCAGGATGGCCGCTACGATCAATAGTAACTGCTTTTTGTGCATTCCCCGGCCTCCAGATAACCTCTCCGGTTGGTTCTATGCTAGGAAGGGGTTTCTCACCCGCACCGCCCCGTAGAGCCTGTCGTGTTGGAAGTCCTCACTCCAGAGTATCTCGCACCGGGCGGCGTGGGCCGCGGCCAGGACTAACGCGTTCCGGAAGGAGACGTCGAAGGCTTCCGCGAGCTCCAGGCCGTTTCGGACAGTTTCGCCGGAAACGGCGACCACCTCCAGTCTCTCCAGCACGAAGAGCTGCCGGGTTATGGCCTCCCGGGGCTGCCCGAGCTTCCCCGTCGCTACCGCAGCGTACTCCATTTGGACTTGCGTCGAAAGCACTCCGCCCCCGGAACGGATCAGACCCTTCACCAGGGAGATAGCAACATTCTGCTTCTCTTTTGCTGCACGGTCGTTGGCGTAGACGAGGATGCTGGTATCGAGAAACTCTTTGGGCATCTGCGGCTATTCTCCCGGGGTGCCCCGACTCGGCGTCCGATTCCCCGGCGCTCTTTGGAGCCCCTCGCGGTAGAGCGCTTCGCGACCCGCCCAGGGGCTGCCCCCCCGGGAGCCGCCACCGGAGTCCCCCGCCATCGACCGCGCCACGGCTTCGAAGGCCTCGGCCGCCTCCTCCCGGGTCTCCGCGGCGGTGAGCGTCCGGAGATAGTCCCTGACCATCTGGTTCAAAGAGGTTCCGTGGCGCCGGGCGTATTCTCGAGCGTTCTCGACGAGGTCCTCGTCGGCGGAAAGCGTGATGTTCATATGCACAGGATACGTGCGCACGTATTATGTGTCAAGCGGTTGGGCTAGCCCTTCGGTTTAGGAATTCAGATTCACCCCGCCCCCGGGGACGACATCCCGGACTTCCGGTTCCCCGGCGGCGGGCATGTCCGGGCAGCCCTCGTAGTCGGTGACACCCCAGAAAGACTGAACCAGATACCAGAGCTTGTTCTCCAGGATGTGGTAGGAGAAATAGCGGCAACCCAGAGCGTAGTTGGTGTCGACCATCGCCTGGATGCGCTCCGGGCTGTCGAGAAGCTCCTGGGTCTGCCGCACGGTGTCGGCGCTGATAAAGTTGTCCATCTCGATGACGTCGAAGCCCAGGGGCTTAATGTCGTGAGAGTAGATGGAGTAGTTGTTCACCAGGATGGGCTTACGGAAGTAGATGGCCTCCAGGAAGGCGTTCCCGAAGCCCTCGATCAGCGAGGGGTAGGTTACGAAGTCGGCATGTGGGTAGACATCCTCCAGGCTGTAGATCTTGCGGCCGTCGGGGGTCTCTCCCCGTTTCTCTCCGATGATGTCGCTTTCGAAGAGGGCCCGGATCTTCATGAGCTCTGCAAACTCCTTGACCCGCTGCTGATACTCGTACCCCTCATCTCCCGAGGCGTGGGAGATCACGAAGACCGCCTTGCGATCCAGCCGCGCCACCAGCTCGATGGCGTGTTCGATGCCTTTTCGCTGTACGACCCGAGTCGGTTGAAGAATCATCAACTCGTCGTCGGCGATCCCAAGGGCCTCCCGGACGTCGGCGTTGTAGTCGTCCTTTCCCGGAGGCGGCACCTCGAAGTTCATTACATTCGGTATGAGGGTGGAAGATATTCCGGTTCTCAAGGCCAGCTGGTTCTGCCCCGAGGTGTTTATGCAGACGTGGCTCATAGACGGAAGGTGCGGGGGGTAGCAGGCGTTGATGACGTCCCAGACGCAGTTCCGCAGGAAGCGCTTTCGCTCCCAGAAAAAGTCGTGGTGATGGGCAATCGTCGGGATCTTGGTCTCGGCTATGACCTCGGTCAGAGCCATCCCGAGGGGCAAATTCAACGGGATGGTAACCGCGTTCTGAGGGACCAACAGCTCGATGTTGAATGTGTCGATAAACTCATAGATCCGGTCCTTGATGAGGTTCCGGTAGTGGTGGAGGCGCCGGGTCAGCTCCCGGGGGCGCTCGGAGTTGGAGAAGGCCTCCTCGTAGATGGCCCGGATCTCGGGATGTTGAAAGTGAAGCTCTTCGGCGAGCATTGAGCGCTCCGGGGGTGTCTCGAGCTCTCCGCCGAGGTAGAAGCAGACGCAGTTGTTGGCCTCCAACACATCGGCCCACTTCTGAGTCTCTAAAGAGACACCGTCGGTCCCTGCGAAACGAAAGGAGACAAAGCCAACGTTCTTCTTCATATCCAACTCCTGCGTCTACTTGTGCGCTACTTCACCAATGCGCTTATTGCCTTGAACTCGTCGGTACGGCTTACCCGGCAAAGCTCGAAGAGAATTGCCTCGACGCTGGTAACGGTGGCCCCGGCATGCCGGAGGCGGGCGAGGGCGGTCTCCTTGTCGCTGAGGTTCCGGGAGGAGACGGCGTCGGCGACAACCACCGGATGGTAGCCGGCCTCCAGGAGATCCAGGCCGGTCTGGGAGACACAGACGTGGGACTCGATGCCGGCGATAATCACCGCCTTCCGGCCGGTCTTCTCGAGTGCTGCGGCAAACGCCTGGTCGTCGTAACAGCTGAAGGCCAGCTTCTCGAAGGGGCCCCCCACGGCGTCGGCGGCGTAGCCGGCCAGCTCGGGGATTGTCTCCCCGAGGCCCCGCTTGTACTGCTCCGTGGCAAGGTGCGGGACGCCGAGAGCCTTCAGCCCATCAAAGAGAACCGTGAGGCGCTGCAGCAGATGGTCCTTTTCATGCATGTGGGGGAATAGCCGCTCTTGGACGTCCACCAGGAGCCCGACGGATTGCTCTCGTAAGATTCGCATGCGGGTAGTATAGAGAAGATCGCCGACCGCTGCCAGATTGGTCGGATTTTGGGGCTCACTTGCCCCTGGACTTAAGCCATTTCTGCAACGACCGATCAGATTCTCCGGATGGGTATCCGGAGAGTAATCCGTCTATACTGATGTCCTCGTCCAAATCAGGCCAGTTTATTCCCTCTCCGTCACCGATGAGTGCCCAATGCAAGCGCTCTGTCTCGTTTGCGTGCAGTAGACGGGGATACCAGCTCAAGGGCACCGCAACGGTGCGCCCGTCTTCCAGGTCCACCGAGAGCGTGTCTTCAGAGATAGAAACCGTTACCGCCCGTGCGGCGCTATTCTTCGTCTGAGAAAAAGTCATTCCAACTCCCTATCAGCTTCGCTTGGTGTTCGGTGACGATGCCGACCACCTCAGCTAGTTCGCTTCGGGTGAATCCGTGGCTCGACTCCAATCGCACCGGACTTTACCACACCTTCGCGGTGCGCCCAGCGTGCTCAACGTGGATGTGCAACGGTTCGTGACGGTCGCTTGAGTAGAAAAACAATCGGTATCTATCTGATCTCAGTACCGTCGGCCTACACCTGCTCAAAGACAGAATACTCTACCATGTCCGGTGATTTCCACACCCCTCACATTGACACCCTCCGGGGGCGGTGCTACCTTCGATTTCTCGGTGGAACTCCTTCAGCAGGGTATAAATTTACTAAGGCGTCAAATAACCGTTGGGGGCTACGCGCTTCCGGTTACCCCGGCGGAGCTCCTTCTTGGGTTTGTCCTGCCGCTCCTGCTCTTTATGCTCTTCGGTCTGATCGCCCGGATTTTGATCCGGCGTTTTCTCGCCGGGAGCGAAGCTACCCCGGAGACCCAGGGACGCGTTCTGCGAGCCGGCCGGAGTTTCTACCGTGCCGGATTCGTCATCCTCCTGGCGCTGATTGTCGGGCGGCTCCTCGGGGCCGAGATTTTTGCCATGTTGGGTACGGTCTTCTCCTTCCTCCGGGAGCCGATCTACTCCTCGGGAAACACCGAGATTTCCATCATCACCATTCTGCTGGTCGTTCCGGTGCTCTACGTGGCCTCCTGGACCTCCAAGGCGGCCCGGGTGGCCCTCGACAGTCGCGTCCTCCGGCGCCTCTCTATCGACCCGGCGCAGCGTTTCTCGGTGTCGAATCTTGCCCGCTACGCGGTGATGGCGATAGTCGCGGTAATCGGGTTTTCGGTTATCGGGATCAACCTCTCGTCCCTGGCGGTACTCTTCGGGGTCCTCGGTATCGGTATCGGCTTCGGTCTGCAGACCGTTGTGGCAAACTTCTTCGCCGGGCTCATTATCATTCTCTCCCGGCCGATCAAGGAGGGGGACCGGATCCTGGTTAACGAGTACGAGGGCACCGTCCACCAGATTCGGCTGATATCGACGGTAATCAACACGATTACCGACGAAACCATCATCCTGCCGAACTCCCAGATTATCGACAGCTACGTCTACAACTACTCCTACGACGACATCAGCATTATCATCTGTAACCCGGTGCAGGTCTCCTATTCCTCGGACTTAGACCAGGTCGAAACGGTCCTCCGGGAAGTCGCCGCCAAGAGCCCCTACGCCGTCCCAGGCCGGGACCCCCGGGTATTCTTCCGGTCATTCGACGATTCGGGGATTACCGTCTCCCTCTGCACCAAGATCCGGGACGCCCGGGAGAAGAACTTCGCCCTCTCTTGGACCAACCTCGAAATCTGGCGCGCCTTCAAAGCCGCCGGCATCGAGATTCCCTTTCCTCAGCGGGATGTGCACGTCCGGAGTTGGAGCCCCGGAGCGGCTGTGCCGGGTACCGGAGCCGACGGCCAACCCGCCGCCGGCAGCCAACACGGAGCCGGCAGCCAACCCGCCGCCGGCCCGGAGTAGGCCGATTTGTATTCCATCGTTGCGGCAGAGCCAGTGCCTTCTCACGGTCAGGCGCCTTGCGATAGGCTCGAGACCGTATCAACGTTATGACCTTACGAAACCGTTTGTTGGCATACTTCGTCATTGTAGCGCTTCTGCCGCTTGTTGTGATTGCGTATGTTTCCTTCAACGTGGCAAATACGATCTTGCGGGAGAAGTCGACCCAGTTTATCGCCGGCACAGTAAACCAAGTCGGTCGGGAGATCGATGGACTACTCCAGGGTTCGGTCGAAGTCGCCGAAATGGTCGCCTCGGAGCCCATCGTTCAAGATGCGCTTCGCTTTCCGCTCCAGCATGATGTCGCTCACCGCTATGCCCAGGAACTACGAATCGACACCCGGCTCAATTTTATTCAGAGTTACATGACCGAGGAAATCTTCGGCATCTACGTCATCGGGCTCAACGGTGGCCTATATAAGTCGAATTACACCACCTACGAACTAGATGACTATTCCGATCTCGATTGGTACAAGGAAATCTTGACATCGAGCCGCCCGGTTTGGCGAAGCACGGAGGACGGTGCTCTGGCTGTCGATACTCTCCCACGGCCCCATGTTACCGTTGGCATTCCTGTCGTTGACAAAGCCTCCGGTCAAACGACCGGCGTCGTACTGGTTGATTTCCAGCGTAGCCTTCTCGAGGACAAGGTGACCGGCGCCAAGATCGGACAAGGTGGAACCGCCTTCATCGTCGACGAAAGCGATACGGTCGTCACGTTAGCGGGTGTGGCTCCCTCCACAGGGGCTAACGGCGATGTCGAGTTGACCTACGGGCTCTCGGCTCCCTGGACCCTTGTAAGCATCGTCCCGACCCAGGAGATTCTTCGGGAGAGCGCGACCAGCGGTTATATCATACTGATTGCCCTCGTTATCATGGGTGCGTTCAGCGTAATGGGGGCCTTTCGTTTCTCGAAGAGCGTTTCTTCGCCTATCCGTGAGGTTACGACCGCTATGCAACTCGCTCAAGGAGGGGATCTTTCCGCTCGGGTCGGGTTTGAGCGTTCGGACGAGGTGGGGGCGCTTGCGGCGGGGTTCAATCTGATGATCGAACGCATAAGGGGCCTCATGGAGCGTGTCGCCGCGGAGCAACAGGAGCTTGCGATGGCAGAAGTCCGGAATCTCCAAGCCCAGATCAACCCCCACTTTCTGTATAACACCCTCGATTCCATCGTCTGGCTCGCACTTTCAGAGCGGAAGGACGACGTCGTAACGGTTACCAGAGCCCTGACAAGGCTCTTTCGTCGATCCCTCAGCGGCGGAAGCGACGTTGTACCGCTTCGTAGCGAGATTGAGCATATCGAAAGCTATCTAACCATTCAGGCGATGCGCTATCTCGATAGGTTTACCTACGGCATCGACGTTCCTGACGATCTCTTAGAAGTCCCGGTCTTGAAGCTTGTCTTACAGCCCCTCGTAGAAAACGCCATCTACCACGGCATAAAGCCGTCGCCCAAAGAGGGGCACATTTCGGTGACCGCTGCGGCGTGTGACGCAGTCCTAGAGATTGCGGTCCGGGACAATGGCGTGGGGATGTCGAACGAAGAACTGGAAACAGTGAGAAAGATGCTCGATACCTCCGAGA
Source organism: Spirochaetaceae bacterium (assembly GCA_046541715.1). GTDB lineage: Bacteria > Spirochaetota > Spirochaetia > DSM-27196 > PWMO01 > CAYPUT01. The sequence goes on along the minus strand of JBKHCS010000013.1, from coordinate 33,595 downwards.
TGGGGGATTTCGCTGGGGAGCATATAGGAGTTCATAACGTCCACCGACGGCTCCAGTTGGTCTACGGCAGGGAATACGGCCTTCGGTACGAGAGTTCGTCTGGAAAGGGGACGGTTGCAACACTGAGACTCCCAATCAACGTGGAGGGTTAGTGACGTGTTGAGCGTCTTGATAGTCGATGACGAGCCGTTGAGCAGAGACGGGCTCCGGCGAATCATCGATTGGGAGAGCCTCGGGTTTGCGATAACCGACACCGTAGCGGACGGACTTGAGGCCCAACGGCGAATCGCCGGTGGCGCACCGGACGTGCTTCTCACCGACATCAAAATGCCCCTCGTGGACGGACTCGAACTGATCCGATGGGTTCGGGATCGCTATCCGCAGATTGCCAGCATCATCCTCTCCGGATATGACGAATTCGACCTTGCCCGGGAGGCTCTGCGACTCGGTGCTGAGTCTTACCTTCTGAAGCCCGTTGAGCCCTCGGATCTCATGGAAACGCTTTTACGCATTAGAAGAAGACTGGAGGAAGACGAGCAACGATTTCAGGAGCTCATGCGGCTCCGCCGCCTGGTGCGGGAGCAGACCTCCAGCTCGCTCGAGCGAAGTATCTCCCTACTCCTCCGGGGACTCACCCTCGAAGAGTCTCAAGTCGATCAGCTTCGGGCGAACGACCTTGTGGAACACCGCCGCCACATCGCGGTAGCGCTTTGTGAGTGCTCTCCCGAAATCGGCACGACCTCGGGTGCAGATTCTGCAAGTCGGCGGGTGTTTTGGCGCTCGATCACAGAACTGCCGCCGACTGGACCACCGTTCTTGATCCCCGAAACCGATTTCCGGTTTGCGATGGTCGACTGGTCTGCATCCCGAAGCGAGGCTACGATTCGTCTGGAGCAGCAATTAGGTGAGTTACGCCACGCCTTTAGCGAGTGGGGTCTCCCCAGACTTTCGGCCGGAATAGCCATGCCCCGGCGCTCTTTCGCCGACCTGGTAGAGGCATACCGAGAGGCGGAGCAGGCTCTGAATAGTGCCCTCAGGGAAGGCGGCGGGTTGTCGGTGACGTATCACCCGGGTGCCAAGAACCTTACACCGCTCCTGGACGATACCCTCGACTCCGCCGTTGCCCACATCGTCTCGGCGCTGAGAAACCGAAGCGAGGCGGAGCTCGCCGAAGCCCTCGACGTCGTTTCCGGCACGCTAACCGGAAACCCCGTACCGTTACGAACCGCCGAAGGCGTCCTGGCACACATCGTTTTTTGCGCCCGGGATGCTCTAGCGTCGACCGGTGTGGAGGAGATTCTGCCGCCGAAATGGGCGCTTTCCCTCGTTGACGGACTTGTTGCCTACTCCTCGGTCCCCATGAAGATCGCGGCGGTCCGTTCGGATCTTCTTTCGGCGATCCGGGAAGTCACCCTCGTCGAGGCACCCCTAAACCAGCGGCGAATCGCAAGAGCTCAGAGGTTGATCGCCGAGCGGTATTCTCACTTCGACCTTTCCCTCGAAGACGTGGCATCCGAGGTCGGTACCAGCCCCAATTACCTAACCGCTTTGCTCAAGTCTGAGACAGGGAAGGGCTTTGTTGACCATGTGACGGAGTTGCGAATACAGAAGGCTAAAGAACTCCTGGCTCGGAGAGACTTAAAGACATACGAGGTGGCGCGTCGCGTCGGATATCAGCATCCGTCCTACTTCAGCACCGTCTTTCGCAGCCAGGTGGGATTAAGCCCCTCAGATTTTAGAGAAAATCTAAAGAGAACCGTTGAAAAGTTATAGCAATTTGGAAGGGATGTGTCAAACGTCATGGAAAAGGTTACAGAGTTGCGTGAAACCTTTATGTACGATTCACGACAACCGGGTGGACAATGATGCAACTTTTAAACCACTAAGGGGGTTTCCATGAAGCGTCTACTGACTATTCTCGTTCTCGTGGCCTTTGTTGCCGGCTTTGGGTTTACCGGCGGTCAAGGTGAGGGCGAAGCGCCGATGAGCGAGCGCACCGAGGCGACACCGAGTAAGTACCACCCACCTCTCGGTATGGTGCCGGTGCCTGAGGAAGAGATTCGTATTGGGGTTCTCGTAAAGACCTTGATCAACGACTTCTGGCTGGACCTTAAGAACGGCTACGAAGATGCCGCAGCGGAGTACGGCGTTAGCGTCCAAGTCTTCGCGGCGCCCAGCGAAGGGGATCTCTTGGTCCAAAAGCAAATCCTGGATGATATGGTTGCCCAGGAGTTCGACGTCATTATCGTGTCGCCGATTACGGATTCAAACTTGCTTCCCGGGCTCGCTGCTGCCACGGAGGCCGGTATCCCGATCATCAACGTAATCGACGCCTACATAAATCCGGAGCTTCAGGCGCGACACAACATTGAAATTGCCACGTTTATCAGCACCGATTTTGCCGAGAATACCCGTCTCGCCGTCGACTACGTGGCGGAGCTTCTTGGGGATGACGGCGGAGAGATCATGCACATCATGGGCCTTCCCGGTAATCCCTCAGCTGAGGATCGCCGTCGCGGCTACGAAGAGCAGGTTGCCGAGTATCCCCAGCTCGAGAGCATCGGGGTATGGCCTGGTGACTGGGACCGTGCGAAGTCCATGAATGTGGCCGCCGATGTTCTTCAGAGCAATCCGAACCTCAAGGCGATTGTCGGGGCTAACGACACCATTGCCCTGGGCGCTCTTCAGGCGGTGCGGAACGCCGGCAAGGAAGATCAGGTCATCGTGGCGGGTGTTGACGCGATTCCCGATGCCATCCGGTCGATAATGGACGGCGGACTGGTAAGCACCGTCGCCTTCTTCCAGTACCAGGCTGCCTACACGGCCGTCGAAGTGGCTTTGCAGATCAATGCCGGTACGTTTGATGCTGATGCACATGAGGAAATCTATGTCTTTCAAGAGGTGTGGCACGCGGATAACATTGAAGAGAAGGTTGACGAATACCGCGACCAGTACGTAGGTCTGCAAGACTTCTAATCGATTCCGGCCGAATAAACGTCAGCGGCTTACCCCGCGAATATGGGGTAGGCCGCTTTGACTCATACCAGGAGATCTGTGTCTGTGAAATCAGCAAGAATTGCATTCAAGAATAACCTGGGCGTCTTGGTAACGCTGGTCGTCATCGTGGTTTTCTTTTCTCTTCGCTCGCCGTTTTTCCTCAGGCCGCGAAACATAATAAACATTCTCAATCATTCGACCATAACAATTATTCTGGCATCCGGCATGGCATTCGTCCTGGCTACCGGCGGCGTCGACCTTTCGGTCGGCTCGACGCTGGGCTTTACCGGGGTTGTCGTCGGTTACCTTATGATTGGTGGTGCTCCGTGGCCCTTGTCGGTTCTCGCCGGACTCGCCGTAGGGGCCGGGATTGGCGCGTTCAACGGTTTCGTAATCGCCAAAGCCCGGATTCAGCCCTTTATCATGACCCTCGCAATGCTGAGCATAGTCCGGGGCATGGCGCTCGTAGTTTCTCAGGGGCAGCCGGTCTTCGGCTTTCCCCTGGCGTTTACCCAGCTCTTTGCGGGCCGCCTCTTCGGCATCCCGACGAACGTGCTTATTGCGCTGGGAATCTTCGGTATCCTGGCTTTTCTGGGCATGAAGACACGCTATGGTCTCTACGTCCGTAGTGTCGGCGGTGGAGAGGATAGCGCGGACATCTGCGGCATCCCGGTCATGCGCCTCAAGATCTTGGTCTACACTGTTTCCGGGTTTCTTGCCGCGGTGTCCTCCCTCGTATTCATGTCGTTTATGGATGCTGCAGAGCCGCTGGCGGGTCTCCAAACCGAATGGCTCGAGGCGATCGCAGCGCCGATTATCGGGGGTGCGAGCCTCTCCGGGGGGGTATTATCTCTCCCGGGCACACTCATGGGGGCGCTCATTTTGGCGGCACTTCGTAATGGCCTCAACATCCTTGGAGTCCAACCCTTCTTTCAGCAGCTCTTTATCGGGTTGATAATCATCATCTCGGTTATCGTTGACGCCGTCAGAACGCGCCGGCAGGAAGCAGCGGTGAGGAAGGTTCAAGCATGAGCCGTGAGTTACTTCTCGAAATGGAGAACGTTTACAAGACCTTCGGTGGTGTCCAAGCACTCAAGGGTGTCTCGCTGCGGATTCATGCAGGGGAGACCCTCGGTCTGGTCGGCGAGAACGGCGCCGGCAAGTCGACCCTTATGCGGATCTTATCCGGGGTCATCGAAGCGGACACCGATCAGGGACGAATCATCGTCGGGGGTGAGGAAGTCGAGTTCAAGTCGCCTGCCGACGCTCAGCGTCACGGTATAGCCATGATCCCCCAAGAGCTGCTCCTCATCGACCAGCTGACCGTCGCCGAAAACATCTACCTGGGACGAGAGCCCGTTAAGGGCTTTGGAACCATCGACGTCGCGAAACGAGCGCAGCTAACCCGGGAAATACTCGATTCCATCGACTGCCGACACATCGATGCCGATTTTCCGGTGAGCCGTCTATCCAAAGGCGACCAACAGCTGGTGGCTATTGCCCGGCGTCTGGTGCAAGGCGGCCGTGTCTTTATTATGGATGAGCCTACGGCCGCTCTGACTGAGAACGAAGCCGAGAGCCTCTTTCGCATCGTAAAGGAGCAGATTTGTCCCCGGGGATACGCCGTCGTCTTTATCTCCCATCGGTTGGAAGAGGTCCTCGGAATCTCGGACCGGGTAGTCGTCTTGCGAGACGGCAATAAGGTTGCGGACATCGACAACGTCCGAGAGCTCTCTAAGGATCAATTAATCGAGCATATGGTCGGAAAAGCCGTCGACGAGGAGTATCCCAAGATAGACACCTCACCCGGCGAGATCGTCTTGGACGTTCGAGGGCTTTCGTACCATACGAACCAGGCTGGGGTGGTCAAAGAGTTGACGCTGGCGGTTCGCGGTGGTGAGGTGGTCGGCGTCACCGGACTCGCCGGGGTCGGAAAGACGGAGCTCGGCCAGGTTATCATCGGGCTTCGGGCGCCGGACGGCGGTACCGTTCGGTTCAAAGGGAAGGATATCACCGGCTTCTCCCGGGAGGATACCGCCTCGGTGGGTATCGGTTACGTCAGTGAGGACCGCCGGGGTGAGGGGCTGGTCCTTAACCTGTCGAGTCTCCATAACATGACGCTCTCATCCTTGAACCTCTTCCGTCGAGGCAAGCTCTTCTTGGATCATGCCAAGGAACGAGAGACGGCGAGCAAGGTAGCGGAGCGAATGATGATGAAGCCACACTACATCGCCATGGATACAGGGCAGTTGAGCGGCGGCAACCAGCAGAAGGTCGTAATCATTCGCCAGCTTCTCCGGGATGCCGATCTGATTGTTTTTGACGAGCCGACGAAGGGAATCGACGTTGGAGCTAAGAGTGAGATTGCCCGAATAATCGGTGAGTTTGCCGCAGCCGGAAAGGGAATCCTTCTCCTTTCCTCAGAGCCTCGGGAGGTATTGGAGCTCAGCGATCAGCTGTTCGTCTTAACCCGGGACGAAGTGCTCGGTCCCTTTGCCCGGGGAAGCCTGGATTACGAAAAGCTTATGGCCCTAGAGTTGGGAGCAACACGAGTGGAGGGGGTACGCTGACCTATGAGCAGTTTGGCACTGGCGGGAACGCGCCGTTTGAACATATCAGGAACGTACGTTGGATTGATTTTGGCAATCGTAGCCACTTCGGTCGCACTGTCGATAGCTTCTCCTTTCTTTCTGACGTGGGTCAACTTCGTAAACATTTCCAATCAGATAGCGGTAAACCTGATCATCGCCGTCGGTATGACCATAATCATAACCACCGAAGGAATCGATCTTTCGGTGGGATCCAACGTGGCCGTAACCGGTGTGGTCGTGGGGTTGCTTTTTCGGGTAATGGCCGGTGGCCCCTGGGCACTGCTTGTGGGCATTATCGTCGGAGTCGGAACCGGCGTGGTCATCGGTTTGTTGAACGGTACGATGATCAACGCTATTGGAGTGCCCCCGTTCATCGCTACCCTCGGGATGATGGTCGCGCTCCGAGGTGTCGCCCTGATCCTCTCCCAAGGACGTGTTCTCTTCGACATTCCGCCGCTGTTCGAAACTACCTTTAGCGGATTCATCTTCGGATTCCCGCGCCCCATCCTGATTGCGTTTATGGCGGTAATCCTTGGACACATCATCTTGCACCATACGCCGATCGGCCGCTACGGCATGGCGGTGGGTGGTAACGAGCGCTGCGCCGCGGTAACGGGGCTCGCGGTCAAGAAGATAAAGTACGCGGTCTACGCCATGGGTGGGGGCCTGGCTGCCTTGAGCGGCCTGACACTTACCGGAATGATGAGCGCCGCCGAACCCATCGCAGGTGTCTTCTACGAGTTGGATGCCGTTGCGGTAGTCGTCATGGGTGGTACGAGCCTCCAAGGGGGGCGTGGCTCCGTTGTCGGCACGGCCCTCGGGGCGCTGTTTCTCGGTGTGGTTCGGAACGGACTCAATCTGCTCCGGGTACCCGCCTATTACCAACAACTACTTGTCGGTATAGTCATCTTGGTGGCGGTTCTCGCCAGCAGCAGAAAGCGTAAGTAATGGTCCGATTCGGCGACTACGTCCGAGTACGCCGGGGCTCAACTCTGGCCATCGGCATTTTGGCTCTTGCACTTCTGGGCCTCGCCGCGTGTACCCCCGACGAAACGAGGCTGCCGGCGGGGGAGTCTAAGGCACCTTCCGTCGGGTCCCCAGAGGAGGAGACCTCGGGGACGGCTCTCCGTGTCGGTTTTTCTCAGGTCGAAAACGCCAATCCCTGGCGGATTGCTCAGACCATTAGTCTGCTCGAAGAGGCCGACGCTCGAGGAATCGAGCTTGTCTACGCCGACGCCGAGGGACGCACCGATAAGCAGTTGGAGGATGTGAAGTACCTACTGGCGCAGGACATCGACTATCTCATTTTCGATCCCCGGGAGTACATCGAATCCGCTCCAGCCCTAGAGTTCGCGAAAGAGGCCGGGGTACCGGTTATTCTCATCGACAGGGCCGTGCTGGGCGAAGCGGGGGTAGACTATCTAACCCGAATCGCCACGGACTTTACCATGGAAGGACGCCGGGCGGCTGAATGGCTTATCGAGCACCACGGGGACGCGCCACTGCAGATCGTCGAAATAACCGGTACCCCCGGTTCTTCGGCCGCTATCGATCGACAGCAGGGTTTTCGGTCGGTAATAGACCAGTACCCTGAGCATACGGTTTCCGTCTCAGCGACTGCCGACTTTCTCCGGGCCGAATCTCAGCGGGTAATGGAGCACATTATCCAGTCAACGTCAGGCCAGTTTGACGCGGTTTTCGCCCATAACGATGAAATGGCCATCGGGGTTACTCAGGCGTTAAAGAATGCCGGAATCCAACCAGGGCACGACGTCATCGTCGTCGGTATCGACGGAGCACGGGACGCAGTAAAGGCGATTATCGCCGGTGAGATGGGGGCCACGGTCATTGTCAATCCCTACTACGGTCCGGTCACTTTCGATGTAATCGAACGTATCGACGCGGGGGAGGAAGTGCCGGAGTTCATTCTGATAGAAGACGGGGTCATCGACGCTACGAACGCCCAGGAGATGATCAACCAGGCCTTTTGATCCGGCTTGCGGGACGGTCCCGGTAAGGAGGCACGCTAAAGAGGGAGACGCCATGATCGGAAGACGAATCGCGGTAGTAGGAAGCTCGAACATCGACTTTATCATGAAGATGGAGCGCCTTCCGGCGGTAGGGGAGACGATTACGGACGCGCAGTTTGTTCAGACCTTCGGCGGGAAGGGCGCCAACCAGGCCGTTGCCGTCGGGCGAGCCGGCGGCGACTGCGTGTTTATCAATGCCGTCGGGGATGACCCCTACGCCGAAACCATGCTCTCCGGTATGGAGGAAACCGGAGTGGATACCCGTCACGTGCTCCGGGAAACCGGAGTCTGGAGTGGAACCGCCCTGGTGATGATCGGCGACGGTGGAAACAACTACCTGTCGGTCGCACCCGGTGCAAACTACCGGCTTACCGTCAAAGAGATGGAGAAACTGGCCCACGTTCTCGACGACGCGGAGCTCATTCTGCTTCAGTATGAGATTCCCGAAGAAACGATAGCCTGGATCATCGATTACGCCGTCGACCGGAGGCTCCGCACTATTTGGAATTTCGCGCCGGCTCGTCGTTTCCGCTCAGGCTACGTCGAGAAGGTCGACTTTCTTATCGTGAACGAGTCCGAGGCCTCCCACCTTACCGGGCTTCCTGTGGATACCCCGGAAGAGGCGCAGGCAGCCGCAGACGCGCTGCGGTCTCGGGGGTGCCCCCGGGTCGTCATCACCCTTGGAGAGGAGGGAAGCTTCGTCCTTACCAGGGACGAGGAAATCCTCGTGCCCGCTTTTTCCGTCGACGCGGTAGATACCACCGCCGCGGGCGACGTCTACTGCGGCGCCTTTGCGGTCGCCCTGGCGGAAGGTAAGTCCTTAGGGTCCGCAGCCCGGTTTGCTGCTGCCGCCTCGGCGCTTTCGGTAACGAGGCTCGGCGCCCAACCGTCGGCACCGTCGCGTTCAGAGATCGATCGATTCCTTGAGAATCATCAGGGGGATTCTTAGATGACGAAAGACTCTCGACCAGCAATGCTTCTAGATCCGGCACCCCGCAGCCTGGCGCTCATGTTTCGCCCGGAGGCGCTGACGGAGCTTCGCAGTCTAGTGCGGCTGGTTCCCGACGAAGCGGGAGCGCCGACGGTAGCCCAGGTTGAGTCGTTGCTACCGGATGTTGAGTACATTATGGGGCAGACCGACCTCGACAGGAGGCGCCTGGAAAAGGCGGGACGTCTCAAAGCCATCTTCAACGTCGAGAGCAACTTCCAGCCGAACGTAGACTACGACTACTGTTTCCAGCGGGGAATCCACGTATTGAGTGTTTCCCCGGTCTTCGCCCAATCGGTTGCTGAGATCGGTTTGGGAATGGCCCTCGATCTGGCTCGAGGAATCAGCCGGGGGGACCGGCAGTTCCGGAGAGGTGAGGAGCTCTACGGCCTCGACGGGAACCAGGGCGCCTTTACCCTTGCCGGTAAACCGATGGGGATTATCGGTTTCGGGGATCTGGGGCAGGCTCTGTACCGTCTTTTGGCGGCCTTCCGGGGTCGGGTGTTGGTCCACGATCCCTGGATGCCTCCCGGAATGATTCGGGAAGTGGGCGGCGACCCCGTCGATCTGGAAACACTGCTTTCGGAGAGCCGGGCCGTCTTTGTAACAGCCTCGGTCACCAGCGAGAACGAGGGCTTTCTCGGGAAACCCCACTTTGACCTGATGGCCAATGGTGCCATTTTCGTCCTTCTGAGCCGGGCCGGCGTCGTCGATTTTGACGCTCTTACGCAGGAAGCTCTTACCGGGCGGATCCGGGTAGCAACCGATGTGTTTCCCGAAGAGCCGCTGTCGAAAGCCCATCCGATTCGGGACGCAGACACCGCCGTACTCTCGGCACACCGCGCGGGGGCCCTTACGGAAGCTTTCTACATGATGGGGGAGCTGGTCCTCGACGATCTCAGGCTCTTGATGAAGGGTCTTCCTCCCCGGCGCTGCAAGCGGGCAGAGCGGGAGACCGTGGGACGTCTCCGGTCCAGGCCGGTGGATAAGAGTTAGGCACGGTAGCATGCAGCAGCGTCGAGACGACACACAATGGCGACGCCTTCGGATGGGAATGGTTGGCGGGGGTATCGGCTCGTTGATAGGCGAGGCGCACCGGATCGCCGCCCGGATCGACGGCGGCATCGATCTGGTGGCCGGCTGCTTTTCTCAGGACTTCGAGAAGACCAAGCTGCTGGGTCGACAGCTTGGCATAGAAGCCGGACGGCTCTATCCCACCTTCGAGGCGATGGTAACGGCGGAGTCGGAGCTGGATGTAGACTCCCGTATTGACTTCGTTGCCGTCCTGACGCCGAATCATACCCACCTGCCCATCGCGCAGGCGTTCCTGAAAGCCGGCTTTCACGTCCTTTGCGACAAACCGGTAACAGCGACCCTCGAGGAGGCACTTCAGCTCAAACAGGTTGTCGATGAAAGCGGACGCCTCTTCGGGATCACCTACAACTATCCCGGAAGCGCCATGATCCGGGAGGCCAGACGGTTGATAGCCGAAGGCGCCATCGGCGAGCTTCGGCGGGTGGTCGTGGAGTACTTTCAGGGATGGCTCTCCCGCCCACTCGAGCAAGAAAGACACAAGCAAGCCGATTGGCGCACGGATCCGGTCCGGGCGGGGGTCGGTGGGTCTCTCGGTGATATTGGCACCCATGCTCTTAATCTTCTGGAGTACGTTACCGGGGATCGGGTTGCACAGGTCGCCGCCGAATGCACCAGCTTTGGTCCGGGGAGACTTCTCGACGACGACGCATCGGTGCTTATCCGTATGTCAGGTGGTGCCAGGGGTACCCTCTCTGTGAGCCAAATCGCCGCCGGCGAGAGAAACAACCTCTCCATCCGCCTCTACGGAACCGAGGGGCACCTTACCTGGAGACAGGAAGAGCCCGATGTCTTAATCTGCGGCTTCGTCGAAGGCCCACCGCAGCGTCTGTACCGGGGGAGCCCGGGTTTGGGGCCCGAGGCCTCAGCGTTGGCGCGGATTCCCCCGGGGCATCCCGAGGGTTTTCTCGAGGCCTTCGCGAACGTATATCGGTCCTTCGCCAAGGCGGTCGCCCACGCGGCGTATCCGCCGGTGAGTCTCCCGGGCTCCGTTACCCATGCCCCGGAGGGCGTGTATTCAAGCATCGAAGCCGGCGTGCGAGGGCTCCTCTTTGCCACTCGGGTAGTCGAATCGTCGAAGCAGGGTGGGGGATGGGTATTCGTTTCGGAATAAACGAGAGCCTGGGTGGGGTTCTGCTGCCCCACTTAGCGAGACGGACCGGTCTCTCCGCTAAGCTCCAAAACCTTATGAGCCGTCAGAGTATCGCTGACCAAAACATCAACCACGCCGGTACGCAAGACTCCAAGAATCGAGCCGGCCTTTTCTTCCCCTCCCGCGACAGCGATAACCTTGGGAACCCGTCGGAGTATCTCCAGAGGGATGCCGATGACCAGGTCCTGCATGGTTGTATGAACCGCGGAACCGTAGATATCCACCAGACGGACACAGATATCCCCCACGGCGGTAATCTCTCGTTGCTCCCGCTTCTCGCCGGGTTCGTAGAGGTAGCTTCTTGGAACGGTCTGACCAAGGCGGCTGGGGGCTCCGATGCCCGCCACCGCAACGTCCAGGGATTCCCACTGTCGCGTAAGGTGCCGCATCTCGGCGGTTTCCAGGTAGCGGCGACGATCCTCTTCGTCCTTCGGATAGCATGGGGCATACACAAAGCCTGCCGTGGCGCCGGCGCGTTGGGCAAAACGGCGGACCAGCTCATTCTGCTGATGATACTCCGAGAGGACGTCCGTCTCTCCCATCAATGGTACTACGGTTACGTTGTACAGCTCATGCTCCGGTGCGTAGCTCTTAACCAAGTGATGGATGGTCTTTCCCCAGCCGATCCCCACAACGCTGTTACGCCGAATAGACCGGTTGAGCACGTTAACCGCTTCCTCCGCCACAATCTGAGACGTGCGCTCGGGGCTCCTCCCCGGGCTCTGGATCAAGGACGCTTCCTTGAGCGCAAACGTCTTTGCGAGTTCGTCTCCAAGGGCGTGATCTACGGTATCCGGCTTGGAAATGTTAATCTCGACGATGCCGCGTGCCTTCGCATTGGAGAGCACGTGAGATATTGCCGACCGGGAGAGACCGAGACGCTTGGCTATGTCTTCCTGTCGGAGGCCCTCGAGGTAATACAGGGTGGCAACTTCCACCATCACATCGGGGTTGGAGAGGATGGCAGTCTTTTCGCCTTTGTTCGGGGTATTATCGTTCATAGAACCTCTTCCACTATCCTACCAAATGTTGTATCATCTGTCATGACAAAAGTCACAATGGTAGCCTAAGGAGCTAAGTATGGGTATCGACCTAAGAACGTACGTCTTTCTCGACTCGCTGCAGTTGCAGATGGCGTCCTTCATCGCAACGATTTCAAAGGGATACTTTCCCGTTGCCGATGAGGCCTGTGCTATCATCGAAATCTCTCCGGGGATCGAGATCAACCGTCTAACCGACGTCGCCTTAAAGGCTACCGGGGTCAAGCCGGGTATCCAAATTGTCGAGCGCCTCTTCGGCCTTCTGGAAGTGCATTCTCCCAGTCAAGCCGATGTCAGGCAAGCTGGGCAAGCTGTCCTCGACGCCTTGGCCATTACAGAAGCCGATCGACTAAAGCCGCGTGTCCTGACCAGCCAGCTGGTCAAGAACATGAGCGACCACCACTGCCAGCTCATCAACAAAGTGCGTTACGGAAACATGGTCCTCCGGGGTGATACCCTCTTTGTGTTGGAACTCCAGCCTGCGGGGTACGCCTTCTATGCCGCCAACGAAGCGGAAAAGGCATCGCACATCAATATCGTGAATGTGAACGGATACGGAAGCTTCGGTCGCGTCTATATTGCCGGACCCGAAGCGGAGGTGTTGGTGAGCAAAGAGATTGTAGAGACTAAGCTTGCCGCCCTGTCAGGGCGCGAGATCGAATCAAAGAAAGACGAATAGCGAGCCAAGGAGTTAAGAGATGGCCGACACATTTGAGAATGCTTTGGGAATGATTGAGACCCGCGGTTTCGCCGCTATGGTCGAGGCTGCAGACGCTATGGTAAAAGCGGCACGGGTGGAGCTCGTCGGTTTTCAGCAGATCGGTGGCGGATTCGTTACTGCGGTTGTTCGCGGCGATGTCGCCGCGGTCCGGGCAGCGGTCGACGCCGGAACCGTGGCAGCCGAGAAGGTCGGCGAGATCGTCTCCACTCACGTTATCCCGAGGCCCCACGATAACGTGGATGCTGCCTTGCCGCTCGGTCGTGCGCCGAAGAAATGATACTCGGACGCGTCGCCGGCACCGTTGTCTCCACTGCCAAGGCCGACTCTCTAGAGGGAGCTCGCTTGCTCCTGGTCGAGCGAGTGAGTCTCCCCGGACTGGGGGGCACCGGTGATTTTGCAGTGGCCCTCGACGCGGTGGGGGCAAACAAGGGCGAGATCGTTTTCTACGTTACCGGCTCCTCCGCGAGGATGACCGATGCTTCTAAGGGGAAGCCGACCGATGCCACCATTACGGCTATCGTCGATCTTGTGGAGCGCGAAGGGCAGGTGGTCTACAACAAGAGTTCCGGATCGGTGGGCAAATCGCCGGAGAGCTCTTCGTGACCTTGGGGCGAGTTGTCGGCACCGTCGTGGCTACAACCCGGGGCGACACCTTGGCTGAGCCTCGGTTTCTCCTCGTGGAGCCCTGCGACGAAGCCGGCTCCGTCGTTGGCGACGCGGTAGTTGCCCTGGACCTTGTTGGGGCAGGGCCCGGCGAAGTCGTAATCTTTGCCAAAGGCAGTTCCTGCCGGTGGACCCACGAGACCGATGACGAGCCCGTCGACGTGCTGATTATGGGGATTATCGATTCCATAGACCGGGGCGGGGGCCTGACGTACAAGAAAGAGTGAGTATGGCTGATCAAAATCTGTCCGATCTGCGAGAATCGATTCGCGCTTTAGTCGCCGACATTGTTGAAAAGGACGCGGCCGGCGCGACTGTCTCGGGGGCCGGCCCAGGCCCTGGCACTTCCTCCGGCGCAGGGTCCGCACCCGGAGATCCGGCCGGCGGCATGCCCGTCGCCCAGGGTACCGGTATCCATCCGACTATCGACATCGCCGTCACTGCGGCGAAACAGGCCTTTACCGCACTGGGTACGCAGGGTCTCAAGGAGCGGCGCGCCTATATCGCGGCAATGAAAGAAGCGGCCCTTCGCAACGGTGCCCTCCTGGCTCGAATGGCCGCCGAAGAGACCGGTATGGGCAACCCAACCGACAAACATGCCAAGAATATGGTGGCAGCAGAGGAGACGCCGGGAGTAGAAGACCTTCAAAGCGAGGCCTTTACCAACGAGCACGGTCTGGCGTTGGTCGAGCGCGCTCCCTACGGAGTAATTGGGGCGATAACGCCGAGCACGAACCCCACGGCCACCATTATCAGTAACTCTATTGGAATGATAGCCGCCGGGAACGCGGTGGTTTTCAATCCCCATCCGGCGGCAAAGGCCTGCTCCGCCAAAACGGTCACGATCCTTAACGATGCGATCGTGGCAGCCGGGGGCCCTCCCAATCTATTGACTACCATAGCTTCCCCGACCATAGAATCCGCAAACCGACTTATGGACCATCCTTCCGTTGCTATAATGGTGGTCACCGGGGGGCCCGGGGTCGTAAAGGCGGCGATGCAACGCACCAAAAAGGTTATTGCGGCGGGGCCTGGAAATCCGCCCTGCGTCGTCGACGAGACCGCGCATATCGATAAGGCGGGCCGGGACATTGTCAACGGCGGTGGCTTCGACCATAACATCGTGTGCATCTGCGAAAAAGAGGTGCTCGTTGTTGAATCGGTAGCCGACGCGTTGATCGAGTCTATGGGACGACACGGCGCTTTCTTCATGAGTGCGGAACAGACTGCCTTGGTCACCAACATGGTCATAAAGGAGCCGGGAGCTCCGGGCAAGGAAGGTGCAGCCAATAAGCAGTTCGTCGGAAAGAGCCCCGCCTTTATCGCCGGCGCGGCGGGCTTCTCGGTTCCCGATGGGACGAAACTTCTCGCATGTGTCGTGCCCGCGGACCACGCTTTGGTATGGACGGAGCAATTGATGCCTGTTATGCCGGTGGTACGGCTGCCAAATGTCGATGCCTGTATCGACTTGGCGGTGGAATGCGAGCACGGTTTTCGTCACACGGCCATTATGCACTCGCTGAACGTAGAGAAACTCTCCGAAATGGCACGACGCATGAACTGCTCGCTTTTTGTAAAGAACGGCCCCTGTTATGCAGGACTCGCCCGAGGAGGCGCCGGCTTCACCTCCTTTACCATCGCAAGCCCTACCGGCGAGGGACTTACCCGTGCCCGGACCTTCACACGGGAACGGCGGTGCACCCTGGTCGACTACTTTAGAATCGTATGAAGCTGGGAAGAGTTGTCGGAAGAGTCGTCAGCACCAAGAAGCTGGTTTGCCTCGACGGAAGGACGCTGCTCCTCGTGCAGCAGGTCGAGCCCGATCTGTCCCCGGTAGGGCGTCCGGTGGTGGCGGTCGATACCGTCAAGGCGGGGGAAGGAGACCTCGTCTACTTTGAAGGTGGCAAAGAGGCTGCTCAATCGCTCCCCGATTGGTTCAACCCCACGGACGCGGCGGTCATCGCTGTCGTCGACTCGGTAGATGTCCCATGATGATTGCGCGAGTTACCGGAACGGTGGTTGCCACGGCTAAACATCCCCACTACGAGGGGCTTAAAGTTCTTGTCGTGCAGCCGCTTCTTCCCGACGGTACTCCGAAGGGAAAGAGTCTTCTGGCGGTGGATGGTGCTAAGGCGGGCGTCGGCGACACTGTGCTTGTGATCGACGAAGGTGGCTCTGCCCGAACTGTGGTAGGCCGACCGGCAGCAACGACCATCCGATGCGTCGTTGCCGGAATCATCGACCACGTGGACGTCTAGGAAATCGTATGAAGTATAGCGGCGTGCGCCGGGTGGCCCTTGGAAGCGACCATTCGGCCTTTGAACAGAAGAACTTCTTAAAGGACTATCTCGCTACCCTTGGATTCACGATTGTGGATGTTGGGTGCTTCTCCGCTGCTCGGGTCGACTACCCGGATATCGCCGTGGAGGTGGCCCGTCAGGTCGTTAACGAGAACTGCGAGCGTGGGATTGTCCTCGACGGCGCCGGAATCGGCTCCGCTATGGCCTGTAATAAGATAAAGGGCATTCGGGCGGCAATGTGCTATGACGTTCGCACGGCGGTAAACAGCAGGGAGCATAACAACGCCAATGTCTTGTCTCTCGGGGGACCGTTACACAGTCCCCGGGAGTTGGCCGAGATTGCGAGAGTATGGTTGGATACCCCGTTCGGGGGAGGCCGACACATTGCAAGAATCAATAAGATCATGAAACTTGAACGAGGAGGCCCAGCATAAATGGACCAACAGAAACTCATCGACGCGATAACCGAGCAAGTGATGCAGCGGCTCATCCAGGCGCAAGCCGGATCCGTCTCTCCAGGAGCCCAGAGCGTCTCCGCAACCCCGAAGCTACAGCCGGCGGAGCTTGCAAAATACATAGACCATACCCTTTTGAAACCCGATGCACCAACTTCGGGATTCGACAAGCTCTGCGAGGAAGCCATCCAGTACGGGATGAAATCCGTCTGCGTCAACAGCTCCAGAGTGCCCTACGTCGCAAGAAAGCTGCAGGGTACCAAGGTACAAGTCTGCGCGGTGGTAGGCTTCCCTTTGGGGGCGATGAGCTCCCGGTCGAAGGCGTTCGAGGCGAGGGATGCGATTTCCGAAGGAGCCGCTGAGTTAGATATGGTATTGGCGGTCGGCCACCTAAAGTCCAAAGAGTACGATTTCGTCTTAGAGGATATTCGATCGGTCCGGCGGGCAACGCGAAGCAACACCGTTCTGAAGGTGATAATCGAAACCTCGATGCTCTCAGAAGAGGAAAAGGTCATCGCTTGTGAGCTCTCCAAGAAAGCCGGAGCGGATTTCGTAAAGACGTCGACGGGCTTCGGCGGTGGTGGCGCCACCGTAGAGGATATCTCGCTCATGCGGAGCGTTGTCGGACCGGAGATGGGGGTAAAGGCAAGTGGAGGTGTCCGGGACTACGATAAGGCGCTCCTGATGATCGGGGCAGGTGCCGACCGCATCGGAGCCGCTACCAGCGTACCCATCGTTACCGGTGTTAGGGGTACCGGGGCGGGCTACTAGGCCTCGGGCATCCTTGCTTGTAGCGAGCGCGCTTTTGAGCTCCGAGAGGTTCCTTCAGTGAGCGAGATATCCATACTTCGTTCCCAAGCCTTCGAGGCCGTCGTGGCCTCCAAAGGGGCAGAGCTCAAAAGCCTTCGCTCGCGCCGTACGGGTCAGGAGTTTCTCTGGAACGGTGATCCTGAGTGGTGGGGCGGAAGTGCCCCGGTGCTGTTTCCCGTTATCGGAGGGCTCAGAGGCGGCCACTACACCTTCCAGGGAGAAAGCTACTCCCTCGGTTCACACGGATTCGCCCGCCGTTCCGAGTTCCAGATCGTCGATCGAACGCCGGATTCAGTGACGTTGTTCTTAGGGAGCTCCGAAGCGACGAGCAAATCTTATCCTTTTGATTTTCGACTCACCGTGGGCTATCTGATAGATTACGCCGGCGTAACCGCGACCTTCACCGTCGAGAACTCCGGTTACGGGCAGATGCTCTTCTCCATCGGCTGGCACCCTGCCTTTTTGGTGCCCTTTGCAGGGGGACCGATCGAGCATTACTTTCTCGAGTTCTCGGATCTCGAAGAAGACGAACGGGTCTATTTTGGCGGCGGACTGCTCCTCGACCAGGTTGGATCGGTCTTTGATAATTCCCGCCACATCTTCTTGCATCGGCGCCTCTTCGATGATGCGGCTATCATTCTGCCTCGCCTCCAGTCATCGGAAGTGATTATCCGAAAGAGCCGGGCGGAACGCCGGATCACCATCGGAACCGGCGGTGCGTCTTCATTGGCAATTTGGGCACCGCCGGGTGGCGCGCCCTTCGTCTGTGTCGAGCCGTGGTTTGGATTGCCTGACTATGCCTTCCACGCGGGAGACCTAACGGAAAAAGAGGGGATCTTGAGTCTGGAGCCCGGCGGAGTATTCTCCGCCCGGTTCCCGGTGGTAATCGATTAGACCCCGACCCCGGCGCCCTTCAAGACCGCTTGGGCTCCGTTGGTCTTCTTGACCACGTCGGCGAGGGAGAGTCTCTCGAAGTAGGCTGCGATGTGCTCTGAGGCTTCTTCCCAGACCTCCCGAACGAGGCAGTTATCCTTTCGCTCGCAGTCGTCATCTTCGCTGGTGCAGGGGGTAAGCATAACCCCTTCGCCCACCGCGTCGAAGATCTCCTTTGCCGAGATATCCGCCGGGTCTCTCCGGAGCACGAATCCTCCCCCGGGACCCCGGACGGAATCGACGATTCCCTCTTTCTTCAGCCGGAAAAAAATCTGTTCGAGAAACTCCGGAGAGAGCTCCTCGATCTCGGCTATCTTCTTGATGGGAATCGGCTTCCCCTCGGTCTCGAGGGCCAATCGCGTCATGGCCCTGAGCGCATAGCGACCTTTCGTTGTAACTCTCATCGCAACTCTCCTAATCGTTAACCCGTTCGACGTACTCGCCGCTTTCGGTATTAACCAAAATTTTTTCGCCCTCTTTTATAAAGATGGGGACCTTTACCTGGAGGCCCGTCTCGACTTCCACGGTCTTCGTCGCACCCGTAACGGTATCGCCACGCAAGGCCTCCGGGGCAACCCTAACCGTAAAGACCATCTTGAGGGGAATGTTGATGTCGATCGGTGTCGACTCCCACATGACGATTGTGTAGCTATCCCCTTCCTTCATGTACTGTCCCTTCTCCTCGAGGCCCGTCTTTTCGACGGTAAACTGCTCGTAGGATTCGGAGTCCATAAAGTGGTAGCCACTGTCGTCGGCGTAGAGAAATTGGGCGGGACGCTCGAAGACCTCTGCCTCTTCCGCCTGCTCGTTCGACTTGAGCGTCTCTCGAAGAACGAGACCCGTCCGAAGGTTCTTGAGCTTAAGGCGCACGAAGGCGGACCCCTTTCCCGGATTCACAAACTCTCGTTCGGCGACCAGATGGGGCTCGCCCTTGATCAAAAGACACATGCCCTTGTCTACGGCACCAGCCTTAATCATTCTCTACCTCACTGTCTTACTCAATCATATCAGAAAAAGCAGAAAACATAACCTGTTTTATCGATTTCTCCCCCAGGAGGACCGCCACAAGGCGATCGATGCCTAGAGCCACCCCGCTGCACGCCGGAACCGTTTCGAATATCGACGGATACTCGGGGTCTACGGGACGGGGTACCCGGCTCTGCGGGAGAAGCGCCACCTCCTCCCGGAAGTAGGCGGCCACGGCCTGTGGATCTACCTCTTCGGTAAAACAATTGGCCACTTCGACGCCCTCGATATAAAGCTCCCACCGTTGTGCGTAACGCGGGTCCTGCGTTTCGGTTGCCAACGTGCGCAGTGCCCGTGGATAGTCCCAAAGCACGTAGGGACCGTCCCGGGGAATGTTAGGCTCAATTCTCTCTAATAAAGCTTTATGAAATAGTACCTCAAAACCACCCGTACTGTCTACACCCTTTTGCTCAGGAATAAGCCGGTCGAGATCCAGCCCCGCGTGCCGGGCGAAAAGCTCCTTCAAGGTGGCCCCGGGGATACCGGTCTGCCGCCACCATGCGGGGGAAGTCTCCCGCCCCTTCTCCCGCCGGTAGGCCCGAAGCTCGTCTCCGGCGCCCTCGAGGATGTGGGCCAGGAGCTCTTCCGTCACCCCGAGAGAGTCCCGGTAGTCCCCACCGACGGTGTAGTACTCGAGCATCGAAAACTCCGGGTTATGGGAGGAGCCGAGCTGCTCGACGTTTCGAAAGGCCCGGGACACGCAGAAGAGACTGCCCGCCCCGAGCGACAGGAGCCGCTTTAGATAGATCTCCGGAGACGGAGTCAGAAAGAGGGGGTGGGACCGGTCGTACCGGTCGATGTACTCCGTCCGGAACAGCTCGATGGAGTGCTCCGGTATCGGAGCAGGCGTCAAGAGGGGTACCTCCACCTCGAGATAGCCTTCCCCGGCAAAGAAGCTCCGGATGAGTTGGAGAATCCGTGATCGTAGCGAGAGTGTCGTGATGTCCGGGTAACGCATGGTCAGATGTTCGTTTCCCCAGTATCCTCGAAAGACGAGATGATTGCCATACTTTCCGCCCTCCGGGGCGAGACAGCTGCCGTCGTGGAAGCATTCGAGGAATCCCGGACCGTCGAAGGGCTCGGGGAGCCGATCGTGACCGGGCGACTGCCCTCCGCCGCCGGAGGCTCCGGGGGGCCGGAGCTTCTCGTGGCATCCACCGGCGTCGGCAAGGCGATGGCCGCGATGTCGGCGGAATATCTTATCTCCCGCTTCGCCCCTGACGCCCTGGTGATGGTAGGGCTCGCCGGCGCCCTCTCCCCGGCGCTTCGCATCGGAGACTTGATCCTGGCTACCGACACCCTCCAATACGACCTCGACGCCTCGCCCCTCGGTTTCGCCGTGGGAGAGGTTCCCTACGCCGGCCACCGGCTTATCCCTTCGAATCAGGCGCTCCTCGAGGCCGCGGCATCCTTCAAACCGCCGGAGGGCAGGCTCCACCGGGGACGCATCCTTACCGGCGACCGCTTCGTCGCCGATGCCGATTCCCGGGAACGCCTCGCCCGGGAGTTCGAGGGGGATGCCGTGGAGATGGAAGGCGCCGCGGTGGGGCTCGTCTGCCTTATCCACCGGGTGCCCTTTCTCTTAGCCCGGACCATTTCCGATACCGCCGACGGCGAGGCTCCGAAATCCTTCAATCGGTTTCTTACCCGGGCCTCCCGGCAGTCAGCGGCCTTGGTGCGCCATCTTGTGGACCTTGACCTGGGGCTCTCGGAGGGCGATTTTTAGATCGCTATGCTAAGGAATAACAGACTATTGCAAGGGGCCATCCTGGCCGTCCTGTTCCTATTCCTGGGGATCCCCGGCGCTGTTGTGGCGCTAGAGGAAGACATCGATATCGAAACCGAGCGGCTTTCCGATCCGGCGTACCTCCGGCAGGTGCTCGAGACCGGATCGAAGGCTATCGTCCTGGTCGACGTTCG
The DNA here is from genome assembly GCA_046541715.1 of Spirochaetaceae bacterium. Lineage (GTDB taxonomy): Bacteria > Spirochaetota > Spirochaetia > DSM-27196 > PWMO01 > CAYPUT01. The sequence continues at coordinate 12,876 of JBKHCS010000013.1, read as the reverse complement.
AACGCCCGGAGAATTTGACTCGGGGCATATCCCCGGAGCGCGAAACATTCCCCACACCGAAATCGCCGGATACCCACCGACCGACGACAAGGACGCAGTTATCGTGCTCTACTGTCGAACCGGAAACCGCTCCTCTTACGCGGAGCGCGCCCTTCGGAGTCTCGGCTACTCCGAGATAATAGACTTTGGCGGTGTGGTCACCTGGCCCTACGCCCTCGAACGGTAAAGGGAGGATGTGATGGGACTCTTCGGATTCGGCAGCAAAAGCGATACACCTTCGGAGGACCGGGAGGCGGCGCGGTTCAAGAAGCCGGCGGAGCTTCAGAAGCTTATCGAGGAGAAAGCGGAGCCCTACATCCTCGTCGACGTCCGGACGCCCGGGGAGTACAAATCGGGACACATTCCCACGGCCTCTCAGATTACCCACACCGAGATCGGCGATACCCCGCCGACGGCGGACAAGGACGCCCGGATTATCCTCTACTGCCGGACCGGGAACCGGTCGGGGCAGGCCCGGCAGGTGCTCCTCGGCATGGGATACAAGAACGTGACCAACTTCGGCGGAGTGATGGATTGGCCCGGTCGCCTCGTCGAAGGCCCGGACCCGGAGTAGGGTGGTGCCGGATATCAAGGCTCCCGTCCCCCCCATCGGATCGGTTCTCTCCGGCTTCGAAGTCCACTCCCACCAGGAGCTCCCGGAGTACCGCAGCATCGGCGTCAGCCTCCGTCATAGGGTAACCGGCATGGAGGCCTACCACGTGGTATGCGACGATCCGGAGAACGTCTTCGCCTTCGCCTTCTTGACACCACCGAAGGACTCGACCGGCGTCGCCCACATTCTCGAGCACACCGTCCTCTGCGGGTCGAAACACTATCCCCTCAAGGACCCCTTTCTGGTGTTGATGAAAGGGAGCATGAGCACCTTTCTCAACGCCCTGACCTACCCCGATAAGACGGTCTACCCTGCGGCAAGCCCGAATAAGAAGGACCTCTTCAACATAATGAGGGTGTACGGCGACGCGGTCTTTTTTCCCCTGCTGTCCAAGGAGATGTTCGCCCAGGAAGGCCACCGGCTGGAGTTTGACGACGACGGCAGACTGATCCGGACCGGCATCGTCTTCAACGAGATGAAGGGAAACTACTCCAACCACGATTCCATCGCCGGGGAGTGGTCTCTGCGGAGCGTCCTCCCGGATACCACCTACGGGTACGATTCCGGGGGCGATCCGAAGGAGATTCCCAACCTTACCTACGAGGACTTCGTCGACTTCCACCGAAACTACTACCACCCGTCGAACTGCAGGCTTTTTCTCTACGGCGACACGCCGACCGCGGAGTACTGCGAGCTGGTGCAATCCGAGTTTCTCCGGCATTTCGACGGGGCCCTGGAGCCGGCGGCGGTTACTCTCCAGACGCCCTGGAACGCTCCCCGGCGCCTCACCAGAACGGCACCGATCGCCGCAGAGGAGCCGGAGGACCGGCAGACCTCGGTCACCCTCAACTGGCTCCTCGGGGAGGTTACCGATCCCCTCCACACCCTGACCGCCGAGGTGGTCAGCGAGATTCTGGTCGGCCACTCCGGCTCTCCCCTCTACCAGGCGGTCAGCGAATCGGACATCGGGGACGACCTTTCCTCTCCGACTGGGCTCGAGACCGAGGTTAGGCAACTGGTGTTTTCCGCCGGCATCCGGGGAACCGAACCGGAGCGGGTTTCCGAAGTGGAATCGCTGATAATCGATGCTCTCACCAAGCAGGTACGAGAGGGTTTGGACCCGAACCTGGTGCAGGGGGCTTTGAACAAGATCGAGTTCCGAAACCGGGAGATCCGGGGCGGCGGACCCTACGGCCTGCGGATGATGCACCGGCTCCTACGCGGGTGGGTCCACGGTATCGAGCCGGAGCGCTCCCTTCGCTTCCGGGATAACTTCGATCAGCTCAAGGCCCGGATGGAGGCCCACCCCCGCTATTTGGAAGCCTTTATCGAGCATCACCTTATCGATAACCCCCACCGGAGCACCCTGATTGTCGTGCCGGATCCGGAACAGGAGCACCGGGAGATACTCGAGGAGGAGGCGGCCCTCCGGAGTCTCGGCGAAGCGCTTGCGCCGGAGGCCCACGAGGAGATTCGCGAGTTCCAGACACAGCTCCGAGCGGTTCAGGAGCAGCCGGATCCACCGGAGATCGTCGCCGCCTTACCCTTCTTGACCCGGGAGGATCTCCCCCGGGAGGTGGACGTAATCGACTACCGGACCGATACCCTCGAATCGGGCGAAGAGGTGATGCTCCACGACTTCTTTACCAACGGGGTGGTCTACATCGACCTGGCGATCGACCTGGCGGGGATCGATCCTGAGCTGCTTCTCTGGATGCCCCTCTTCTCCGGCTTCTTGAGCGAGCTCGGGGTTAGGGGCCTCGACTACAGCGAGCTTCATCGACGTCTGGCGCTCCACACCGGGGGGCTTTCGTTTAACCTGAACGCAGACGGGGACCCCGGAGGAAGTGGGAAAGTAGGGCGTTACTTGACCGTTCGGATGAAGCTCCTTACCGGGTCCCTTGAGCCCGGTGTCGACCTCCTGCGAAGAATCCTCTTCGAGCCGGCTTTGGACAACGGCCGTCGGATGGTCGAGCTCTTCCGAGAAGCGGTCAACGACGCCCGCTCCTCCATCGTTCCCGGTGGAACGAGCTACGCTGCCTTGCGGACCGCCGCAGCCCTGGCGCCTTCCGCCGCCCTCGACGAGATGTGGAAGGGAATAACCCAGCTCGAGCACATCTCCGGGCTCTCGAAGCGGGACGACGCCGTCGAAGAGCTCCAAAAGGCGATGTCTGCAATCCATACGGAAATCCTCGACGCTTCCCGGTGGTCGGCAAGTATAACCGCCGAGGGGAAGGACCACCGGACCGCGGCAGCGGCCCTCGGGGCTCTTACGGCGGGACTGAGGCGAAGCGCCGCCGCCGGTTCCGACCCGGGGGCCGGGGCCCCGCGAGGGACCACACCCGGGCCCTCCCCTGAAAACGGCGGGGTGCCGCTGATTTCCCGGGGGCCCCTCGACGCCTTCGAGATTCCCGCGGCGGTAAACTTTACCGCCCTGACCGTCAAAGGCCACGGGTACGACGACCCGGATTACGCTACCCAACGGATTCTGGCGCATCTCCTGCGGACCGGACGCCTCTGGGAGGCCATCCGGATGCGGGGCGGCGCCTACGGCGCCTACGCGATGACCCGAGGGTTCGAAGGGCTCTTTACCCTCGCATCCTACCGGGACCCGAACGTCGCCGCTACGCTGACAGCCTTCCGGGAAGCCTTGGAGCTCGCGGCAAACGACCGGCTCGACGACCGGAGCCTCGAGCTCGCCGTGGTTTCAACCGTCGGACGGGACTCCCGCCCGATGGCCCCTGGGGAGAAAGGGTACACGAGCTTCCGGCGGCGGTTGCTCGGGGTTACCGACGGAATACGTCAGGCTCAGCGGGACCGGCTTCTGGGCCTTGGGTCCCGGGACGTCGCCGAGGTGGCCCGCCGCCTCGCGGGGCGGGTCGAAGAGGGCTATGGGACTATCCTTGGGGGGACCGACGCCATTGACGCGGCGGAGAAGGAGCTTCCGGTCCTGAAGGCCAACCGGCGGGGCCTCCGGATCTAGCGCCTCATTGACGGCACAACGCCATCTTGGCTACTCTTCCAGGCATGAAACGTCTCCTGGCCCTGGCGGTCGTGTTTTGCCTTTTCGCGGTGCCGGCGTTCTCCCAAGACTCCTCCGATGACGACCCGGCCCTCTACGCTATCGGCGCCATCGGTGCCTCCAACCTCTATTTTTCCTACGTCGTCTTGGGGACCGTGGCCGACGGATACGTCACCCAGGGCTATTCGCCGGAGCTCGTCCGGGCCCTAGCCGAAGAAACCATCGCCCTCAACCAGACCAGCATCGAGGCTTTGGCACCGGTAACCGGAGACCGGGCAATCTCGACGGCGGACCGGCAGGTTGTCCAGCGGATAATCGAGGCTCACAGCACCTTGATACTTCAGGCGGAGAGTCTTCTCGACTACCTCGACGACGAAGTCTCCGCCACGGAGTACCAGCGCCACCGGCGGGCAGCCTGGGAACAGATCTCATCAATTCTTGCTCTCGAGTAGCCCCTCGACCCGAAATCGTACCGAATCCCGGTGTCCCCCGGCATCGACCACCGTCAGCACATGATCCCCCGGCTCAAGCCGGGCGAGGATGTTGTGGTGCCGCTCCGTCTCCCCGACCAAGACCTCGTCGAGGTACCAAAAGATCCGGGTTCCCGCTTCCCGGTGGCTCGCCCGGAGTGTTATCCCCTGGGATGCGCCGTCGATACGCCGGGGAAGGTAGAGCCGGGCGTTGTCGTTTGGATAGGTGATGGCGACCGCCTCGTCTCCGGCTGCGCCACAGGCCGCCTCCCAGGGGGGCACCGGTGGAACCGTCGGGAGGTACGCCGCCGCTGCCGGGGGCACCACCAGCACGTTCTTCGCCTCGTATTCCCCGGGGCTCCAACAACGGCTGTCGACTCGCCGATTGGTGTTCGAGGACACGTAGATCCGCTCGTGGTAGGGGCACCGGCGTAAGGGCCGGGCGCCTCGAGGCACTAACGCATAGCGAGTCTCTTCGCAGGCCACCGTGGCCCGGTAGCCTGTTTCGGCACACACCTCCAAATGGTCAAAGGCTCCCGGTGGCGGCGAGAACCAGGTAGGCTCCCTGCCTTGCCTCAGGGTATTCAGAATATCGAAGAGCAGGGGAGCCGCGGCGGAGGTGCTCCGCAAGTCAGGATTCGGCCTGCCGGCAAAGTCGCCGGCCCAGACGACGACGGTCCATTCGGGCGTGAGGCCGACGGCCCAGGCGTCCCGCCGGCCGTAACTGGTGCCCGTCTTCCAGGCGACCGGGAAGCCGTCCTGGAAGCGACCCCAGAGCGCCTCGGCACCGGGGCGTTGGACATCCTTGAGGGTCTCGAGGATAAGATGACGGGCGCCCGGGCTGATGGGGCTCCGGGTGGAGCCCGGAGTCTGGGCGCCGACGGGGCCGCGGGCGGAAACCGGCGTCCCGCCCCCGAATGTGCCGGCCTCTTGGGGGCCGGCTGCGCCCCGGAGTTCGACACTCAGGTCCGAGAAGTCTCCCGTCGCGAGGCCCCGGTAGAGGCGGGCGACGTCCCAGGGGGAGGCTTCGGCGCCCCCGAGAACCAATGGAAGGCCGTAGTCCCCCGGAGGCCGGAAGAGGGTCGAAAGGCCCCCGTTTTCGAGGAGGAAATAGAAGCGCTCGAGTCCCACCTGACTCAAGGTAAGGGCCGCCGGAACGTTCAGCGAGGCGGTAAGCGCCTCCTCCATCGGTACCAAGCCCCGGTACCGGCGGTCGATATTCTCCGGGGAGAAGCCGCCGAAGTTCACCGGTATGTCCTCTAGGAGGCTTCCGGGGAGCAGCAGCCCGTCGTCGATGGCCAGGGCGTAGAGAAAGGGCTTCAGGATGGACCCCGTCGACCGGGGCGCCCAAACCCCGTCCACCTGCCCGGCGTGCTCGCCGTCGAAGAAGTCCGCAGACCCGATGTAGCCCCGCACCTCTCCGGTTGGGTTGTCCACGACGAGCACCGAGAGGTTGGTAACCCCTTGGCGCCGCAAGAGCCGGTTGTGGAAGCCTGCGAGTCGCTCGAGGGTCTGTTGGAGTTCGAGGTCCAAGGAGCTGGTGATAACACCCGTGCCGCCGGCCGGTCTCCCGGTGCGAGTCGCTATCATCCGGCTAAAGTGGGGAGCCCGGAAGGGCAGGTCTACGGTCCCTTGAGGGAGGGGCTCCCGGAGGGCGCTCTCGAGGGTTCGGGGATCGAAATACCCGGACCGGTGGAGGCTCCCGAGGAGGCGGTTGCGCTTCTGCCGGAGGGCCTCTCCGTCGGAGAGGGGAGACACCAATGAGGGGGCGTTCGGAAGTACCGCCAGGGTAGCGGCCTCCCCCCAGGTGAGAGATTCCGGGGCCTTCCCGTAGTAGAGCATCGAGGCTGCGGCGACTCCCCGAATGTTTCCGCCGTAGGGGGCGTGGTCGAGGTAGAGCGCGAGGATATCGTCCTTGGAATAGCGCCCCTCGATCCTCCAGGCCTGAAAGAGTTCGAGGATCTTCGAAGCCACCGTCCGGGGCTTCGGATCGGCAATACGGGCAAGTTGCATGGTAAGGGTACTTCCCCCGCTGACCCGGCGCCCGGCCGACAGGTTCTGCCGGAGGGCCCGGAGGATCGAAGGAAGCCGGACGCCGGTGTGCCGGTAGAACTCCCGGTCTTCGAAGTGAAGGACCGCGGCTTTCAGGTTCTCCGGAATTTCGGACCCCGGCGGCAGCTGCCACTGCTCATCGGGACTCAAGAAGACCCGCAAGACCTCCCCCCGGCGGTCGGTAACGACCGTTCCGTATCCCCCGGAGAAGAGGGGGTCGGGGACAGGGACCAGCCGAAGGGCCCCGGCGGTGAGAAGCCAGAACGCTAGGTAGCCCAGGGCCATGGCGCGGAAGCGGCGCCCGGAAAACGGGATCACCGCGGAAGCACCGCTACGCTCCGTCCCGGAAATCGGGCCCGGACGTCGTCCCGGTACATCGCCTCGACGCTAACCGGCGGCAGGGTGAACTCCCCCGGAAGAACGGCCCGGAGGCGCATCGCAAAGGTGGCGACGCCGCTACTTCGAGAGAGATCGAAGAACCAGGAGGCGCGGTCGTCCCGGATGTCCAGGTAATCGGGTTGGGTCGGTGCGCCCTCGAGCCACCCGGGTGCCGCCTCCCCGGAAAGACGGGGATTGACGATCTCCCACCCCGGGGGATAGATCTGCCGGCAGGCCAGCTCTTCGAGGAGGTCGTGGACCGGATGCTGATGCCGGACCCGGATAATCTGCCAGAACTCCTGGCCCTGGAGGAGGGTCCCAACGTCCAGGGGCGATCCCTCGGTGTCGTACCATTCGCTTGTTATCTCGAGGCCGTCGGAGACCGTTCCGCCGGGGGCCTTCAGGGGCGTCCCCTCCCAAAAGCCGACGACGAATACCCGGTCAGCAGGGGCGGTGACGACCTCGACGAGGACTTCGCCCGCCGCCCCGGCCGCCGGCGCCCCTGTGCCGGGGGCCGGTGGTTGGCCCCCGGCCGCTTCCTGCCCCCCGTAGAGCGCCTCGGTCAGATCCACGGTCACAGAAGGCAGTCGGGTCTCGAAGCTCTGGGTGCTTCCGTCGGGGAAGACCAGTCGGCCGGTAAGCGCCTCGTCCCCGGGACGCCGGACGGCGGTCAGATAGCGAGAGATCGCCATCAGGGCGTAGCCGGTGGTCTGGGTGCTGTGCCAACGATCCGCCGCCAGGCGCCCGGAAACCGTTTCGAAGAGCCGGTCGGCCAGAGCCTGACGCCCTGTCTCCCGGGCGATATCGAGAATTATCGCCTGATCCCGCAAGCTGCTCCCGTAGCTCCCGGCGAACTCCCGGTACTCCCGGACCTCGGTTCCCGCCCGGGAGAAAAGCATGTTTGCCTCCTGTTCGTATCCGGCGAGATGATACGCCCCGGCGAGGAGCCACTTTCCCGCGGTGGAAAGCTCGTTCCAGGCGTTTTCCCGGACAAGGTTCATCGGGCCCACCGCCGGCTCCCCCGCCCGGGCCAGAAGGTAGAGGCGGTAGACCCGTTCGATCAGGGTGTCCGCCGTGGTGATGGCCCTCGAGCGTTGAAACGAGAGCCAGCCGTCGAGAAGCTCCCGGGGTACGAAGTAGCCATGGGATTCGGCCTCCAGGAGGAAGTGACCGGCGTAGTTGGTTCCCCAGGGCGATACCTCGGCGCTTCCGGGCCAGTAGCTAAAGGCTCCGGAGGGGAGCCGGAAGCCGCGGAGACCCTCGATGGCCCCCTGAATGTTCCGATCCAAGACGCCGGGATCGAAGCTGGAGTCCACCGCCCGGGGGACAAAGAGCTGGGCGAAGGCCGCCGACACAATCTGTTCGAGACAGCCGTAGGGATAGCCCATCAACCAGGCCATCCGTTCGTCCAGGTCTACGGGGCCCGCCACCGAGAGGGTGATGCTGCTCCGGTTGGTACCCGGGAGCCCCCCGGGCGGAAAGCCGAGGCTTCCCCGCCCGCCGGTCTCGAGGGTTATGCGCCGCCGCTCGCTTACCGGCGGCGAGGCGCTCCGCAAGGGAACCGAACGGGAGATGGTGTACCGGTCGCCCCCGCCGACGACGGTCAACTCGATCTCCGCCTCGCCGACCGCCTCGGCGCTCTCGAGAGCAAAGGAAACCTCCCGCTGGGAATCGGCGTTTTGCTCCGGGCTCCCGAAGGAGACCCCTTGGGCCGCAGGACCGGTGAGGCGCAAAAGCTCGTTCGTCCGAATGCGGACCTCTGCCTCGGTAACCTCCGGGTCGGTCCGGAAGAGGCTTACCGGGAGGACTACCCGTTCTCCGGGGCCGAGGCTCCGGGGGAGGGTTGGAAGGGCGACCACCGGCCGGGTTACCGGTAGGGTCCGCTCGGCAGCACCGTACCGGGTGCCGGAAACCGCGACGACCATCACCCGGACACCTCCGAGGTAGTTCGGCATCTCGAAGGTCACGGTGGCCCTGCCCTCGCCGTCGGTGGACACTGGCCCCCGGAAGAGGGACACCGGTTCGAAACGCCGGCGAATCTCTCCCTGGGGCCGGACTGCCGAGGCTTCGTCCCCGCCACCGAGGGAAAAGACGCGGAAGACGTCCCCCTGGAAGGCGCCGATAACCTCAGAAAGGGTGTCGTAGCTCTCCAAGGCGAGGCGGCGCTTGGCGAAGAAGTGGTTCCAGGGGTCCGGAGACCGATGATTCGTAAGGCTCAAGAGCCCCTCATCGACAACCGCGACCACCAGCTGTGCCTCGGAGCCGGACGAGGCGCCTGAAACGGAGACGGAGACGGAGAAGGGCGACTCCGGCTCGAGCCGCTCGGGTGTCTCGAGGCGTACTTCCAGCCGGGTGTCCGGGTCCTCGACTTCCAGAGGAACCACCCCGTAGAGACGCAAGGGCTGGTCGTTCAGAGTCTGCTCGTGCTCCTGAATCAGGGAGACCGCGACGTAGACGTTCGGGACGTAGGAGGCGTCGATGGGGATCCGCAGGGTCGTCCGGCCCCCGACGGTTTCGACCCAGTCGTAGGAGAGAAGCTCGGCATCCTTCTCGACGGTTACCAAGAGTCGTCCCGCGGCGGGGGTCGCCAGGGTAAGCTCCGCGGTGTCCCCCGGGCGGTAGCGCTCCCGGTCCGGAGAGAGGGAGAGAACCCCCTCGCCTCCCGGAGCCGCGGCGTCGGCCCAGGCGCTAACCCGGAAGAAGAGGGCTCCCCGGTGGCCGCTCGCCGGATCTTCCACCTCGAGAAGGTACTCGCCACCCCGCTCCGGGACGATATCGATGGACGCGGCGGTTCCCCGGGAGAGGATCCGCCCCTCTTCGACGAGAACCGTCGCGGCATCCCGGCGGTACCGGACCCGGAACTGTTCGTAGGAGTCGTATTCCCACCACCAGGAACCCCGGTTCTGATAGAGCCGGTACTCCAAGGGCCGTCCCGGCAGGGGGGCTCCTTCGGGATCCACCACGACGTACCGGACCGCCATCTCTTCCCCGACGGGGGCGTACCCCCAGGCGAGATCCGGCCGCTCGAGGCCGACGTAGCTCTCGTAGGGCTCCACCGGAAGGGAAAGACTCTCCCGGCTCCCCCGGCCTCCGGTCTCGGAAACTACCGTGGTGACTTCCAAGGTCAAAGCCCCCGGAGGGTTGAGGCCCGGAGGAAGTTCCCATCCGATAGTCGCCCGCCCCTCTGGGTCCAGGGAGCCGTCGAAGAGGGTCTCCCGGAGGCTCTCGAAGTCGCCCGCCTGGTCGGAGAAGACGAAGCCGGGAAAGCTCTCGACGCGTTTCTGCCGGGAGGAGAGGCGCCCCTCGACCCGGGTTTCGAGCCCCGAGGCTGGGGCTCCGAAGAGGTACCGCCCTTCGATTCCCAGCTCCAGAAAGCCCTCCCCGGGAGAGAGCACCGGTGGATCCGGCGTCATGTCGATGGCGATGCGCTCCGGGACGATGGTCTCTACCCGGATCGGGAGGCTGAACGTGGCGTCGCCGACGGTCATCTCTCCCCGCCAGGTACCCGTCGGGTCGGCTTCCGCGGTGGGAATGGTAAAGGAGTAGACGCCGGCCTGCCCTTCGGTCAGAACCGCCTCGTGGGCCACCTGACCCCGGCTATTGCGGACTTCGAGGGCTACCGGATGGTCCTCCGGCAGAGGGGCATCCGGTAGGCGGAAGATGCCGCTCAGGTGGATCGGGTCTCCCGGGCGGTAGACACCCCGCTCGGTAAAGAGGTAGCCGTCGAGACCTCCCTCCCGGACCGACCGGCCTCCGACGTCGAAGGTCGAGAGGTTCCAGGCCATCTCGTTGGCCTTGAGGACTCCCCGTTGTCCCTGGTGCTCGGCGAGGACGTAGAAGCCCCGCCGGTCGTCCCCGGCACCCTGGAACACGCCGTCTTCGCCGGTACGCCCTTCGGTTATCACCTGGTTCTGGTAGGTTCGAACCTCTATCCGGGCCCCCTCTATCGGTTCGCCGGTCGGGATGTCGGTGGCGAATACCGTGTGGCTCGCCTCTCCCTGCTTCCACGTCAGGGCGATGTCGGTGGGCATGACCGGCTTAAAGATCCGTCCCCGGGTCCAGAGGTAGCCCCAGGATCGGGGGTCCGAGTAGTAATCCTCCCCGTAGAAGGGCTCGCCGCTTCCGGAGAGGTCGTAGATCATGTCCTCCCGCTCGAAGGAGAGACTCAAGAGAAAGAGTCCGGCATCCTGATCCCCCAGAAGCTCGGCCAAATCGAGCTCGTGTACCAGCTGTCGGTTTCGCTCCTCTCCGATCTCCAGGCTCTCGGAGACAACTACTACCCCGACCCGTTGGACGTACTCATAGCCGAAGTCCTGATTCCTCCCCGGAGCCCCGGTCATCGATTCGGTCTGAAGAAACTGTCCGAGGTTGTTCTCGAAGACCTGCTTTACCTCGATCTGCACCCTGCGCAAGTTTACCGTCCGGACGAAGACGCTGCCCCGGTTCGTCGACGGGAGAAAGACCCCCCGGGAGAGAAACTCCATCCGGGGTTTGAGATCCTGGACCTCGAGGCTCCGTCGCTGGACCTCCGTGGTCGAATCGCCGAAGCGGCTCCGAACTCCCGGACCCACGATAACGGTGTACGTCTCCCCCCGGCGAAGGTCTCCCCGGCCGATCACCGTCTCTCCCTGGACGTCGAGGGTCAGTTCGGTTTCGGGCTCGGTGCGGATAAGACCCTCCAGGGACTGCGGGGAGAGCTGTTCCGAGAAGCGAACCGAAAGCCGCGGCTCCCCCGACGAGTCGTCGATCCGGATTCGATCGACGGCAAAGCTCCCTTCGGGGGGAATCGTCAGCGACCAGGCGACGTTCTCCGAAAGCTCGAGGGGACCCGACCGAATCTCCAGCTCCAGCCTTCGGGCTTCCGGTCCCCGGGGGAGGGCCCCGGTGGAGAACCGCACGGCGGAGCGAGAAAGCTCTTCGACCTCGACGTCGACCCTACGCCCGTCGAGGCGGGCGACGAAGGCCCGCCGCGCCTCCTCCGGGGTTACTTCAACCGTGAAGGTCGCCTCGGCCCAGTAGCGCAACGCAGAGCCGTCGTCGGAATGGACCCACCCATCCTCCAGGGAGAGCACTTCGGGGCCGAGGGTCTCGAAGGCGATATCGAAGGCTGCGATAGGGGGGGCTCCCCGGATCTCCGAAAGCTCCCAGAGCGCTTCGAGGTCGAGCTCTCCGCCGTAATTCCGGCGATACTCCAGAGGCCTCGCCGGTTCAAGCTCCAGGGTCCGCCGATCGGTCCAGGTAACCGTCCCGGAGATAGTCGGGGAGAAGGTGAAGGGGTTTGCGGCGAGGACGAGACCGGCTTTCCCCTCCGGGAGCTGCGCCTCGGCAAAGCGGACCCGAACCGTCTCCCCCGGAGGGATAACCCCGGCGGTGGCTTCGGATACCAGCGTGGCGGTCGCCGTATCCCGGATAATTCCGCCTTCTATCTCCCTGGAACCGGAGCAGGCGGTGGCAGTGAGAACCGCGCCGGCCAAGACAAGAGTTGCGAAGCAAGTCGAAACCAGGCCCCGGGCGCCGGGAGAGAGACGGTTGTTCTTCATAATCCTCAATCGTATTCCAGAACCGCGCCGGGCGCCAGATTTCCTTCGTGATTCGTCGCCGGAGCTGCTATACTGTCTAAGTGGTTTCGGAGCACCATTTCCAGATTCTCGGCATCGAGCCCGGGGCGACGATGGAGGAGATAAAGCGCGCGTATCACCGGTGCGCCAAGAAGACACACCCGGACCTTGCCCCGGAATCGAAGAAGGATCAGGCCGTCCGGGAGATGATGCGGATCAACAAGGCCTACATGGCGTTGACCGCCCTCTCGTTGACCGCATCCGACGACTCTCCCTGGGGCTCGTCGGCCTGGAGCCGGGCGCCGGGGGAACGATCGACCGCCCCGGCTACCCGCTCCGTCGGGGCGCACCGGGATCCCGCCTACGTCTACTACAAGCGGGGGTTTTCGGCGTACCAGAAGGGCTACACCGAGCTCTTCCGCCGGGACCCGAAGGTTATCCGGAAGCAGCTCCAGGAGCAGGGGACCGCGGACCTCTACATTCTCTCCCTGGCCATCAAGGCGATCCGCTCTTTCGAAGAGGCCTACGACTACTTCCTCCGGGTCACGACGGACTACGGCAGCAGCCCCTGGGCTCCCGACGCCCGGTACAAGCTCCGGCGGATCCGGCGCTTCAACGCGGTCTACCAGCGAATCTGCTCCAACATTTCCCGGAACATCAAGAAAGGCAACGACGACGCGGCGTGAGGAAACCTACTCCCCCGGCCGGGCTATCTCCACTTCCAGCCGCCCGAGAAGCTTCGCC
>JBKHCS010000093.1:0-12279 GCA_046541715.1 Spirochaetaceae bacterium | reverse complement strand
TGGGTATCAGCGACATCGCGATTCCCTGGGACACCCTCCTGCTTTCGGTCGGCCTCTTCGTCGTTCTTCCTCTTGCCGCCGGGTGGATATCCCGGGTACTGATCGTCAAGAAACGGGGTCTCGACTACTTCGAGAATGTGTTTATCGCGAAGTTCAACGGCGTTACCACGGTGGGACTGCTGTTGACGCTGATCATCCTCTTCTCCTTTCAGGGGGAGATTATCCTCGCAAACCCCATTCACATACTGCTGATCGCGGTGCCGCTGGTCGTACAGACCTACCTCATCTACACGATAGCCTACGGCTGGGCCTGGTTCTGGAAGCTCCCCCACCCCGTCGCCGGCCCAGGGGCCATGATCGGTGCGAGTAACTTCTTCGAGCTGGCCGTAGCAGTGGCCATAAGCCTCTTCGGCCTAACCTCCGGCGCCGCCCTGGCAACGGTAGTCGGCGTCTTGGTCGAGGTTCCCGTGATGCTGAGCCTTGTTCGGTTTACCAACCGGACTCGACGGAACTTCGAAGAGCGGCAGGCGGTAGCGTAGCCCGGCATGAATACCGTCTCCCTGTTGAAAGCCCTCGCAGACGAGACACGCCTGCGGATCGTCAGTTTGGTACTCCACGGCGGGGAGCTGTGCGCCTGCGAGGTGGAGGCGATTCTGGGGGTGCGGCAGTCCAACGCCTCCCGGCACCTCGGTCGACTGGTCCAAGCCGGGCTCCTTGCTTCGGAAAAGAAGGGTCAGTGGGTCCACTACTCTTCCGGTCCCCTTGGAGATCCCGCGATGCGTTTTGTCCACGACGCGGTAGCCTCCGCCCGGCGGGAGAGCGGCGTCTTCGAGAGGGACCTCGACCGATTGGCCGACTACCGGAATAGCGGTTTCTCCTGCAGAACGATTAGGGCCTGGAAACCGAGGGGCGACGGCAAGCGGGTTCAAAAGGCAAAGACACCGAGCCACTCGGCCTAGCCACGGGCTACATGGTTTACACCCAAACCGCCCCCGGCGTACACTTTTCTTCGGTGTCCCAGGAGCTTGACCTTATTATCGACTCTACCCACGACGGCATTGTCGCCGTCGACCGGGATGGGAGAATCACCCTCTTCAACCGGGCTGCCGAGGCGATTTCCGGCCGGAATGCTGAAGAGGTAACCGGTCGGCACGTTCGAGACATCATTCCCGACAGCCGCCTCCCCGAAGTTCTCGAGACAGGCCTCCCGGAGCTAAACCAACAACAGCCCTACCGCGACACCACCATCGTCACCAGCAGGATACCCCTCCGGGACGACCGCGGCGTGGTTATCGGGGCATTCGCCGTATTCAGGGACATCAGCGATGCCGTCGCGTCCGCAGAGGAGATCACCAACCTTCGGGAGATGCGCATTATGTGGCGGGCGATCTTCGAGTCGACCCAAGACGCCATCTCCGTCGTCGATGAACGCGGTTTTCAGGTCTCGGTGAACCCGGCGTACACCCAGGTAACCGGGCTCCCGGAATCGGAGGTTATCGGCAAGCACTGCACCATTGACATCGCCGCCGGAGAGAGCATCCACCTCCGCGTCTTGAAGGAAAGACGCCCGGTCCGCGGCGCTCGCATCCGCGTCGGTCCGACCGCCAAGGAGGTCCTCGTCGACGCGGCGCCGATCATCGTCGATGGAACGGTCAAAGGCAGCGTGGCGGTTATCAAGGACTTGACGGAGATACTCAGATTGAACTCGGAGCTCAATCACGCACAAACGATGATTCGTAAGCTCCAGGCTAAGTACACCTTTGATGATTTGATCGGTCGTCACCCCACCTTTGTCTCGGCAATCCGAAAAGCCCAAATGGCGGCGACAACACCGGCGACCGTCTTGCTCCAGGGGGAGAGCGGAACCGGGAAGGAGCTCTTTGCCCACGCCATTCACAACGCGAGCGACCGTCGGCACCAGAAGTTCGTAAGGCTGAACTGCGCATCCCTTTCCGAGAGCGTTCTCGAGAGCGAGCTTTTCGGATACGTCGAAGGTGCATTCACCGGGGCGCGGAAGGGCGGAAAGGTCGGCCTTTTCGAGGAGGCGGACGGAGGCACCATTTTCCTCGACGAGATAGGACTGATGAGCCTCAATACCCAGGCGAAGCTCCTCCGGGTTCTCCAAGAGCACGAGGTTCGCCGCGTCGGGGGTACCTCTACCATCGCTATCGACGCCCGGGTCATCGCCGCGACAAACCTCGACTTAGGAGTTGCGATCCAGCAGGGTCAATTCCGGGAAGACCTCTTTTATCGCCTGAACGTTATCCCGATTCAGATCCCGCCCCTTCGCCGGCGCAAGGAGGACATGCCGCGGCTTATCGACCATCTGATCGCCCGCATCAATCAGGAGTACGGGAGGGCGGTCTCCGCTATCTCCCCGGAGGCCGTGCAACGCCTTCTGAGGTACTCCTGGCCGGGAAATATCCGGGAGCTCGAGAACGTCCTAAAACGAGCTATCATCAACCTCACGGTCTACGAAACCGTAATCTCGGAGCTTCATCTTCCGGAGCTTACCGAGGATTGCGAAGACCCCGCCTTCGACGAGGAGGGTTGCCGGGAATCCGACACCGTCGACCCTAAAGACCTGGCTCAGCTGCACGAGGTTGTCGACTCGGCCGAGGCAGCCCACGTGGCCCGGGCTCTCGCGGCTACCCGGGGAAACCGTACCGCCGCCGCGAGGCTCTTAGGCGTATCCCTCCGGACTCTTCAATACAAAATCAAAAAACACGCCATCCTTTAACGCAACATCTTGCATGCTCGTCGTGAGGTGTGCAGTGTTTTGCGCGCAGTTTATTGCGTTCCGGTTGCCGGGGAGTGGCTCCCTTGTCGCTCGTCTCTCTCCTTCGGGCGGACTTCTGAGCCGCAGCAAAAGAGAGTTTATGCAAGTAACTCTGCTGCAAGCAGTTACAACCGGCTCGTCCTGCGTCTCTTTCTGAAGCCGCGGGGCCGGCTTTCACCCCTCCGGCCCGCTTCTTGGCACACCGCTTGCTTTAAACCTTTGTGGCGACTTCGTACCTGATTCTTGCGATCAACCCCGGCTCGACTTCCACCAAGGTCGCGCTCTACCGTAACGACGAGGAGATCCTAAACACCACCATCAGGCATTCGACCGAAGAGTTGAACGGTTACCCGGATCTTCCGAGCCAGCTCCCCCTCCGAGAGGAGGCCGTTCGGAGCGTTCTCCGGCAAGCCGGAGAGGATGTCCGGGGGCTCTCTGCGGTTGTCGGCCGGGGAGGGCTCATTCGACCGGTTCCCGGGGGAACCTACCTGGTTGAAGAGGCAATGCTCGCGGACCTTCGGGCTGGGACCCTCGGGGAGCACGCCTCGAATTTGGGGGGAATTCTGGCCTGGGATATCGCCGAGACCTTGGGAATTCCCGCCTACATCGTCGACCCCGTCGTTGTCGATGAGCTTCAGGATATCGCTCGCCCCGCCGGGACTCCGTCAATTGAACGGACAAGCATCTTCCACGCTCTGAACCACAAGGCGGTCGCCCGGCGCTTTGCCGCGGAACAGGGCCGCTCCTACGAAGAGCTCAATCTTATCGTGGTCCACCTCGGGGGCGGTATTACCGTCGGCGCCCACCGAAGGGGCCGGGTTATCGACGTAAACGACGGTCTGAACGGGGAAGGCCCCTTCTCGCCCGAACGTGCCGGGGGACTTCCGGCGCTCAAAGTGGTGTCGCTATGTTTTGCGGCCGGGGCCGACGAGAAGCAAATCCGCAGGAGCATAAAGGGCGCCGGAGGCCTATCAGGCTATCTCGGGACGAACGACGCCCAGGAGGTCGGGCGGAGAATAGAAGCCGGGGACTCGGAAGCCGAACTCATCTACCGGTCGATGGCCTATCAAGTGTCCAAGGAGATCGGCGCCATGGCGGTCGTTCTTCGGGGCGAGATCGACGCGCTACTCTTTACCGGGGGCCTTGCCCGGGACCGACGCTTTGTCGACTGGATCTCCGAGGCGGTCTCCTTCCTCGCCCCGGTCCACGTCTACCCAGGGGAAGACGAGATGCGAGCCCTCGCCGGGGGCGCCTTGCGGGTCCTGACCGGGGCCGAGCAGGCAAAGCGTTACCCACCGGAGGAAACAGAATGAAGCCACGGATAAGCGTGATCACCGGACACTACGGCAGCGGAAAGAGCGAGATTTCGGTAAACCTCGCCCTCTCGGAAGCCGGCCGGAACCACCGGGTGGCCTTGGTCGACCTGGACGTGGTAAACCCCTACTTCCGGTCCCGTGAAAAGCGCGAGCTCCTCGAAGGATCCGGGGTCCGGGTTATCGCGAATAGCTTCGGCCAAGACCAGGGGGTCGACATACCGGCGGTCTCCCCGGAGGTATTTGCTCCCCTTCAGGACCCGGAAGCTCGGGCAATTCTCGATACCGGAGGCGACCCGGTTGGGGCTCGGCTCTTGGGAACCTACCGGTACTACTTGCAGGGTGAGGAAACCGAGGTTCTCTGCGTCTGCAACGTCGCCCGTCCGGAAACGCAGACCGCCGAGGCCATCGTCGACCAGATCCGCGGAATAGAGGCCGCTTCCCGGCTCCGGGTTACCGGCCTCATCAACAACACCCATATGCTCGAGCACACTACCGTCGACTACGTTGAGCGGGGCAACGAGGTCTGCCGTCGGGTCTCGGAGCTTCTCGATATTCCCGTTCGCTACGTAGCGGTACTCGCCGCCCTAGCCCCGGACATTCCCGGCCACGTTGCCGGAGAACTTATCCCAATCTCCATGCACCTTCGGGAAGCGTGGATGTACGCATAGCAGGAGAACAATATGGCAAAAGCAAAGGGACGTGTCACCTTCGCCGAAGACCGGTGCAAAGGCTGCGAGCTCTGCACGACCGTCTGCCCGGTCGACATCGTCGTCCTCGATACTACCCGGATCAACAGCAAGGGATACCATCCCGCCACGGTTACGGAGATGGATAAGTGCATCGCCTGCGGAAGCTGTGCCCTCATCTGTCCTGATGTGGTTATTACCGTCGAGCGGATCGCCTAGGAGGATCGCCGTGGAAAAAGTCTTGATGAAAGGAAACGAAGCCATCGCGGCGGCGGCCATCAAAGGGGGGTGTCGCTACTTTTTCGGGTATCCGATTACACCCCAGAACGAGCTCCCGGAGTACATGTCCCGGGAGCTCCCAAAGGTAGGGGGCGTCTTTCTCCAGGCCGAGAGCGAGGTTGCCGCGATCAACATGGTCTACGGCGCCGCCGGCGCGGGTGCCCGGGTTATGACCTCCTCCTCGGGGCCCGGTATCGCCCTCAAGCAGGAGGGCATAAGCTACATCTGCGGAAGCGAGGTGCCATGCGTCATCGTCAACATTATGCGCGGCGGCCCGGGCCTCGGGGGCATCCAGCCTTCCCAGGCCGACTATTTTCAGGCGACCCGCGGCGGGGGTAACGGCGACTACAATCTAATCGTTCTAGCTCCGGCAAACGTCCAAGAAGCGGCCACCATGATGACCGAGGCCTTCGACCTAGCGGATCTCTACCGGATACCGGTAATGCTCCTTGGAGACGGAATGATAGGACAGATGATGGAGCCGGTCGAATTCCGGGAGCCGCCGAAAAAGGAGCTTCCGCCGAAAGACTGGGCGACTACCGGCACGGGGAACCAACGAAAACCAAACATAATAAACTCTCTCTACCTCGATCCCGGGGAGCTAGAGGCGTTCAACAAGCGGCTCCAGGCGAAGTATACGCTTATCCGGGAGAAAGAGGTTCGATACGAGACCTACCGCCTCGAGGATGCCGAGTTTGTCTTTGTCTCCTACGGAACCTCCTCTCGGATCGTAAAGAACGCCATCGGCGACTTGAGGGAAGGGGGAGTAAAGGCGGGCCTGATTCGGCCGATCACCCTCTGGCCCTACCCCTTCGCCGCCTTCGAGGAGGTACCTCCCACGGTGCGGGCCCTGATGTCCGTCGAAATGAGCGAAGGGCAGATGGTAGAGGATGTCCGGCTGGCGGCCCGGGGAAGGTGGCCCGTCGGCTTCTACGGGCGCTCAGGTGGAATGATTCCCCGGCAGCAGGACGTCGTCGACGCGGCGCTGCGGATGATAGAGGAGGTGGCCTAAATGGCAGTCGTATTCGAGCGAACTCGGGGCTTAACCGACGTCCAGTTTCACTACTGCCCGGGGTGCACCCACGGCATTATTCACCGTCTTGTTGCAGAGAGCTTGGAAGAGCTCGACGTTATCGGAGACGCAATAGGCGTAGCCCCGGTGGGGTGCGCCGTCTTTGCCTACACCTATTTTAACTGCGACATGCACGAGGCGGCTCACGGCCGGGCGCCGGCGATGGCCACCGGAATAAAACGTGTTCATCCCGACAAGACTGTCTTTACCTACCAAGGAGACGGGGACCTCGCTTCCATTGGCACGGCGGAGATAGTCCACGCCGCCCACCGGGGGGAGAATATCACCGTAGTCTTCGTGAATAACGCCATCTATGGAATGACAGGCGGACAAATGGCACCGACCACCATGGTCGGACAGCGGACGACCACCTCCCCCCTCGGCCGGGACCCTTACCACGCCGGCTACCCCATTCGGATGAGTGAGATGCTCGCGACGATTCCCGGTGCCGCCTTTATCGAGCGGGTCTCGGTCCACAGCCCCGCCCATATTCGAAAGGCCAAGAAGGCCATCAAGACGGCCTTCGAGGTTCAGGTCCGGAAACAGGGTTTCGGCTTGGTGGAGGTTCTCTCGACCTGCCCGACGAACTGGGGGATGAGCCCCGTCGAGTCCCTCGATTGGGTAAAGGAGACCATGGTTCCCTACTATCCCTTGGGGAACTTCCGCTATCCGGAAAAGGAGGGTGTCGTACATGATTGACCGAATAATCTGCGCCGGCTTCGGCGGGCAGGGTGTAATGTCGATGGGGCGGCTCATCGCGTATACCGGAATGCAGGAGGGGCGGGAGGTCTCCTGGCTCCCGTCCTACGGTCCGGAGATGCGGGGAGGCACCGCCAACTGCCACGTGCTGGTCTCCGACACGCCGATAGGTTCGCCGGTTATCTCCAAGGACGCAACGGCGGTTATCGCGATGAACCTTCCCTCGGTTACCAAGTTCCAGGGCGAGCTCGCCCCGGGGAAGCTCCTTATCTACAACAGCGACTTGATTGAAAATGTAGACTTCCGTACGGACATAGACGTCCTCCCGGTTCCGGCGAACGCCATCGCCAGAGAAGTCGGGAACCCGAAGGGGGCAAACATGGTCATGCTGGGGGCGTACATTGGCTCCCGGGGCCTCTTTTCGCTGGAATCGGTCGTCGAAGCGCTCAAGAAGGTCTTCGGCCCTGGGAAGGCTCATTTTATCGGCCCGAACGAAACGGCCCTCCGAAGAGGCATCGACCTGGCGCAGAAGGTCGCCGCCGGATGATTACCTCCATCGGCGGAATTCTAGACGCCGCCCGGAGCGCCGACGGGGGGCGCGTCGCGGTTGCCTGGCCCGGGGACGCCGATACGCTCTCCTCCTGCGCCGATGCGTTCCACGGGCAGATCGCTACGCCCCTTCTGGTCGGCAGGGCAGACGACATTCTAAGGAAGGCTGATGATGCGCGGATTGACATCACGGGCATGGAGATTGTTCCCGCGGAAGACGAAGCCGGGGCAGCCCAGACTGCCGTCCGCCTAGTGAACGACGGCGGCGCCGACCTCTTGATGAAGGGCCTCCTCGATACCAAACTTGTTCTTAAGGCGGTTCTCGCGGAGAAAGCAATTCTCCGGCCTAACCGCGTCCTCAGCCACGCCGCCGTCTTTGAGGTCCCCGGCTACCCGCGGCTCCTCTTCGTCGCCGACGCCGCGATGATTATCGCGCCGGACCTCGAGCAGAAGCGGGCTATCCTCGAGAACACCGTGGAAGTTGCCCGGGCCCTCGGGGTAGACCATCCGAAGGTAGCAGTCCTCTGCGCGAAGGAAAAGGTGGACCCCAAGATGCCCTGCACCGAGGACGCCGCCGCCCTCGCCTCCTTGAACCTCCAAGGGTGCACGGTTTCCGGTCCTCTCGCCCTCGACAACGCGGTCGACCCGAAGGCGGCGGCGCTCAAGGGAATAGCCGGTCCCCTAGCCGGGGACGCCGACGTTCTGATCGTTCCGAGCATCGAAGCCGGAAACATTCTCTACAAGGCCCTGGCGTTTCTTGCCGGCGCGAAGAATGCCGGAATCATCGTCGGCGCGGCGGCACCGATCGTATTGACCTCCCGAGCCGATTCGGGCCCGACCAAGTTGGCAAGTATCGCCCTGGCGGTTGTCCAGGCGGACCGGGGAAGGCCCCCGGCGGGCGCCTAGTAGCCGCGTTTCGGGTCGACCTCGGTAAGCAACTCCCGGCCTGAAAGGAAACGCCGGATATTCTCGCAGGCCTGGTAGACGCTTTCGGTAACGGCTCTGTCGACAAATCCCGCTAAATGGGGCGACGCCACGACGTTCGGCAACCGGTGAATAGGAAACCGTGACGGGCCTCCGGTGGTCTCTCCACCCGACGGGTAGTTCCACCAGGTATCGATTGCCGCCCCGGCGGGGGCCCCAGACTGAAGCCCTTCGTAGAGGGCGCCTTCGTCGACGATATCTCCCCGGCCGACGTTTACGAGAACCTTACCGCCCATCCGTCGGAGGCGTTCCGGGCCGAAGAGCCCTACGGTCTCCGGGGTTGACGGTAGAGCGATAAGAATGATGTCCCCCTTCGCTATCGCCTCGTCGAGGTCGTAGACCATCTCGTCGTACTGCTCGGGGACTTCGGCCGACCGGGTACGCCGGAACCCGACGACCGTCGTATCGAAGACCTTCAGATACCGTGCGGCGTGCCTGCCGATCTCACCGGCACCGATAATCGAGACGGTCTTTCCATGGATGGTCGACCACGAGTCGCCGATCCCCTGGCGTACCCAGAACCCATGCCATTTTTCCCGTTCGGCGAGGTCGTTGTGGAACTCGACGATTCGGCCGAAGTAGGCGAGGATCAACGCGACGCTCCGCTCGGCGACGTACCGGGCGTTTCCGTGAGCGTTCGCCAGGCGGATCCCCCGCTCACCAATCTTTTCAAGGGGAAGGTGATCGACCCCGGTTATAGGAACGATGATCAGTTTGACTTCCCGCGCCCGGTCGACGACATCCTCCGTCGGCGTCGCAGAGACAACAACCTCGGCGTCTCCGAGATGCTCTTCGGCCTCCGGCAGCCCCGCCACGAAGGTAGCCTCCGGAAACTCCTTTTCGAGGGCGGCGATTTGCTCTTTCCAGGTCTTGTTTATCGGCTGATAGATTGCTATTTTCACGTCCGCTACTATACGGCGCATCGGTGTCTCCCGCAACAATCGCTGCCTCTCGGCGGGACCTGCCCGCGCTCTTTGCACCAAAGCAAACCTGTCGTATAGTGCGCCGATGGTAACCCGGCGCTCCCCGGTCGGCCCGCCGACACTCAAAAGCCTCTTCTCCTTCGCCGTTCCGATGATCGTCAGTCAGGCCTCGGAAACGGTTATGCTCTTCGTGGACCGCCTCTTTCTCTCCTGGTTGGGAAAGCTTCACATAGCCGCATCGATGAGCGGCGGGCTTTCGGCGTTTGCCTTCGTATCCCTCTTTGCCGGTATAGCCGGTTACACCAACGCAATCGTCGCCCAGTATCATGGGGCCGGTCGTCCCGAACGGTGTGTCCAGACGGTCTCTAATGCGGTGTATCTCTCTTTGATCTTCGTGCCGGTCATTCTACTCCTGGTAGACCCTCTGGGTCGGCTCTTTGCCGTAGCAGGCCATTCACCGGAGCAGATCGCCCTCGAGCTACCCTACTTCCGCATTCTGATGTTTGGGGCGGCCCTGGTGCTCTTTCGGCAGCTTCTCGCCGGCTACTTCCTCGGAATAGGCCGAACCAAGGCGGTAATGGTGGCAAACATTCTCGGGGTCCTGGTGAATGTCCCGGTAAACTACGTCCTTATCTTCGGACGCCTCGGCTTCCCGGCTCTCGGCATTTCCGGGGCCGCCCTCGGAACCGTTGCCGGGAGCTTCGTCATCTTCTTGACCTTGGTGATCTTCTTTCTTCGTGACAAGGCATTCCGGGTGACGCGTAATCAGCGGCCCTTCCTCTTTCGGAGAGAGCTCTTCCTTCGTATCGTCAGATACGGTTTTCCCGTGGGGCTCGAGCTCTTCCTCAACGTGTTCTCCTTTAACATATTCGTCCAACTGATGCATTCGATGGGGCCCGACGTTGCCGCGGCGACCACCATAACCTTCAACTACGACATGGTCGCGTTTATTCCGATGATAGGTCTTGGTGTCGCGGTTACAGCCCTCGTGGCCCAGCAAATGGGAGCAGGAAACCCGGACGGCGCGAAGAAAGCGACCTACCTCGCGCTTCGGGTCGGTTATAGCTACGCCGGAGTCATGATGCTACTCTTTCTCCTCGCGACGCGACCTTTGGTTTCGCTTTTCGGTTCCGGTTTCGGGCCGGAGGACCAGCAGCTCTTAAACCTTGCCGTATCGATGCTCCGCCTCGCATCCGTCTACACCCTCGCCGACGTCACGCAGTTAGTCTTCTCCGGTGCCCTCAGAGGCGCCGGAGACACCCGGGCGGTTATGCTCATTTCGGTCGGTAGCCACTGGGTCTTTGCCGGTGTCGCCATAGTCGGCATCCGGGTTCTCGGCCTTTCGCCTATCGTAATGTGGGTCCTCTTTATCACCTTCGTCTTGAGCCTCGGAGTGATGGTGGTCTTGAGGTTTCGCCGCGGGACCTGGCGGACTCTCGAGGTAATCGAGGGGCCCGAAACCTCACCGGAGGTCCATAAGCCGAAGGTGTTCATTGAATCGGAATGGATCTGAAGTATACTGGCTCTATGACGCGAACCTCACTCCTTCTAATGGTCTCTGTCGTTCTCTTCGGGGCCTGCTCCTCGGGTCCGCCTCCGACCCTTGTCGACGACGGCAGGATCGACTACCAGGTCCAGACGCGGCGTGTCGAGTCCGACGATTCGTCGTACAACGTTCACCGTCTTGCGATCTACCGCGATCAAAGCGATATCGTGGAGCTCGGTGCGATTAGCTACAGCGACGGGCGACCCAACAGCTACGCGCTATCGATCCTGTATACGGGGAGCGATTGGCGGTTTATGGACGGGACCGTAATCGTCCGGAGCGGAGACACCCTTCTTCGGTTCTCCGAACCGGTAACCCGAAAAGGAGGCTACAGCGGACCGGTGGAGGAGCGCATTACCGTCGTCCTGAGCCCTTCGGAATTCGAGCAGATTGCCCTCGGAGAAAACGTAGCCCTCGAGTACTTCCCCGGCTTGGTCGTAGAAATCGACGCTCCGGGCCGAAGAGCTTCCCGTCGCTTCTTCGAAGAATACGGACCACGGTAGCCGCCGGTGTCCGAATCTCCTCTCATCCGTCCCGTCGCGGTGGTCGGTGTTCCTTTCGACGCGTACTCGTCGTTTCTCCGGGGTCCTGCCCTCGCTCCGGCCAGAATTCGTGAGACACTCTACTGCGCATCCGGCAACTGGAGCACCGAAACGGGGATCGATCTGCTCGCTTCGGATAGGTGGGAGGATCAGGGCAACTTCGATATCGCGGTGGAAGACGAGCCCCTCCGGCGAATTCAGGAGGCTGCGGCCGGGGTGCTTGCCGAAGGGAAACGGCTTGTCGCTCTAGGGGGCGATCATTCCATAAGCCTTCCCCTGGTAGCGGCTCACGCGGCGGCCTTCGGCCCCCCGGCGGTTCTCCATCTCGATGCCCACGGCGACCTTTACGACAGCCTAGACGGAAACCCGCTCTCCCACGCCTGTCCCTTCGCCCGCATTATGGAAGCCGGTCACGCTTCCGGTCTCGTTCAGGTCGGGTTGAGAGCCCTGACGAAGCACCAACGGGATCAGGCCGCCCGTTTCGGCGTCCACACGCTGGAAATGCGCCACACATCCCCCGAGGCCGTGAGCAGGCAGCTTCGCGAAAGCCTTCCGAAAACCGCATGGTCGGCCGGGGTCTATCTATCCCTCGACCTCGACGTTCTCGATCCGGCCTTCGCGCCGGGAGTCTCGCACCATGAGCCCGGGGGCATGACCACCCGGGAGCTCTTGACCATCATCCAGGATCTCCCGGTACCACTGTTGGGAGTCGATATCGTCGAATTCAACCCGATCCGGGACTCAACCGGAACCACCGCCATGGTCGCCGCGAAGATGCTCAAGGAGATCCTGGCCAAGATGCTTCAACCCGGGGGATAGATCTTCTCCGGCGGCTTGCGTCCCGCTGGTCGCCGAATAAGCTCTAAGGTGAATCCGATGAGCCCTTCCGTATCAAGATACGCGT
>JBKHCS010000092.1:0-12540 GCA_046541715.1 Spirochaetaceae bacterium | reverse complement strand
ATAAAGGTGATGGTCTGCAGATAGGTGATGCCGAAGGGCACCAGGAGCCAGTTGTAGATCGCCCAGGTCGTCAGCGAAGCGAGGGACATAACGAAGGTAACGGCGAAGCCCATACCAACGGCCGACTCTACGTTCTTCGAGACCCCGATAAACGGACAGAGCCCCAAGAACTGTGTCAGGATGAAGTTGTTGATAAATACGAAGGTGATGATGATCCCGATATAGGTCACGAGGCACCTCCGGTGGAAGCGGTGGTCGCGCCGGCGGGCGCCGGGGCAGGGAGCGCCGTTGACTCCCGGCGGCGGCGCTCTTCGGCGGCCTGGGCGCGCTCGGTGTACCAGTTGAAGAAGGCCATCAGATATCCAACGACCAGGAGCGCCCCGGCAGCGAGGGAGATAATCCGGACCGGCGAATCGGCCAGTCCCGGTACCCGCAGGACGCCGTCGAAGGAGCCCATCGCGAAGACGGTAATCGTGCCGTTCCCCAACAGCTCCCGGATAAGAGCGATGATTGTCAGCGAGAGGGTAAAGCCGAGGCCCATCCCGAGGGCGTCTAAGACCGAGGTACCGACGTTGTTCCGAGAGGCAAAGGCTTCCGCCCGTCCGAGGATTATGCAGTTTACGACGATCAGCTGGAGGAACACCCCGAGGCTCGCGGCAAGGGCCGGAAGGTAGGCAGTCATCGTAAGATCGACGATGGTCACGAAGCTCGCGATAATAACGATATACGAGGGAATCCGCACCTTCTGGGGGATGTAGTCCTTCAGAAGCGAGACGACGATATTCGACCCGAGCAACACGAAGATGACCCCGGCCCCCATCCCCAGGGCGTTTACCACCCGGGTGGAGACGGCAAGGGCGGGACAGAGCCCCAGGGCCATCACGAAGATCGGGTTTTCCTTCATAAACCCCTTTGCAAACTCTTTCATCGGGAGATACCTCCTGAGGTGACGAAGCTGCTGCCTGCCTCCAGGGCCCGGGCGATCCCGATAAAGGTCAGGGTTGCCCCGGAGACGGAGTCGGCCTCCTCCGGCTCGAGTTGACTAACTCTCGTGGGAACCGGGTCGTCGTCCCCGTAACCGACGAACTTCTCCATGTAGCCCGGCCGCTCGGCTTCCTTCCCCAGCCCCGGTGTCTCGGTGTTCGCCATGAGGATGGCGGCAAAGAGCTCCCCGTCGGGCCGAAAACCCGCAAGGATCTGCATGTCCCCGCCGTACCCATTACCGACCAGCTCGAGAACGTAGCCCTCGCTTCCCCGGTCCACCGGGTAGTAGCCCCGGACTGCCTCGCTCTCCTGTTCCGACACGTCCCGCCGTTCCCCGACGGGGGCGTCACCTACCAGCCGCTCGAGGGCCTCCTGAAGCGCCCGCGCACGATTCGCCTCGATAACCGGCGCGGTAACCATATTGACCAAGGCAAGAACCAGGGCGGCGACGGTGCAGATTACCGCCAGACGAAGGCCGATTCCGGTCAGGGTCTCGGGCATCCCCTTGCTTTCCGCGTTCTTTGTTTCGCCCCCCATGTCACGCCTCCTTCGGGCGCCCGGAGTCAAGGCCGTAGCGACGCGGCTTGGTGTACCGGTTGATGATCGGCGAGAAGATGTTCATCAGGATGATCGCCAAGGAGATGCCTTCAGGGAAGGAGCCGTAGAAACGGATAAGAAAGGTCATAAAGCCGATTCCGGCTCCGTAGATCAACATGCCCGTACTGGACATCGGTGAGGTCACCATATCGGTTGCCATGTAGAAGATCCCGAGCATGAAGCCCCCGGCCAGAACGTGAAACAAGACGTCCCCGGTAAAGAAGCCGGTACCGTAGACCAGCCCCCCGAAGGTCCAGGAGAAAACCGCGAATACGGCAAAGAACGCCGTCGGTATCTCCCAGGTAATAATCTTCTTCGCGAAGAGATAGACGGCCCCGGCCATCAGCAGAAGAGCCGAGACCTCGCCGATGCACCCCGGGACATTCCCGATAAAGGGGTCGACGTAACCCTCCGGAAGACGTATGCCCAGATCTCCGAGAAAGCCGCTATTGAGCCATTCGGTAATCCGCGCATCCGCGGCACTTCGGGGAAATCCAATGCTCTCCAGGTAGCGCACGGGGCTGCCGATGGAGCCACCGCTTTCGACAACACCGGACTTGACGCTTCCAAGGAGGGTAGCCGCGGAGCCCCCGTCGACGGGCCCCAGGGTCCGGGGATAGGTCCACCTCGTCATCTCCCCGGTCCAGGAGAAGAAGACGAATACGCGCCCCGCAAGGGCCGGATTCATCCAGTTGTTACCGAGGCCGCCGAAGGTCCATTTGACCACGGCGATGGCGAAGATCGAAGCGACCATCGGGATGACCACGGGAACCTCCGGTGGCATGTTCATGCCGACGAGAAGTCCGGTTAGGACGGCGCTCCCGTCGTGGAGCGTGTTCCGCCCGAGAGCCCGGGCGATGAGGGCTTCGGTCCCGACCGCGGCGGCGGCGGACATAACCATAACCCAGAGGGCATAGGCGCCGAAGACATAGACCCCCCAGGCCGCCGCCGGCAGCAGACAGGCCGTTACAGCCCACATAATGCGGGAGGTCGATGCCTCGTCGTGATACTGAGGCGAGCTGGTTATCCGAATCCGTTCCCGGATCCTCTCCTGCTCCTTCTCACCGGTCATGCAGGTACCTTAATCTTCTTCTTTCGGGCGATGCGCTTGCCGATCCGCAAGCCCTGAACCAAGGGAATATGCGCAGGACAGATGTAGCCGCAGCAACCGCATTCCCGGCAGTCCATAAGGCCTTCGGCGAGGGCCTCGCCGTAGGATTCGCGCTCTATGAGCTTGTAGAGGATGGTCGGTTCGAGGCCGATGGGACAGGCCCTGACGCACCGGCCGCACTGTATACAGGCCGTCTGAGGGCCCTTGTTCACCTCTTCGGCGGTCAGGCAGAGGATACCGCTGGTTCCCTTTGTCACCGGGGTATCGAGGTCGTAGACCGCGAGCCCCATCATCGGCCCCCCGGAGATAATTTTCTCGGGCACCTCGGCGAATCCGCCGCATTCCTCGATGAGCTCTCCGAAGGGAGTCCCAATGCGCACTTTTAGATTCCCGGGGTTCTTGACGGCACCGCCGGCGACCGTAAGCACCCGTTCGATAAGCGGCTTATCGAAGGCTACCGCCTCGTACATCGCGTTCAGGGTCCCGGCGTTCGACACCACCGCCCCGATATCGATCGGCAAGCCTCCGGAGGGAACCTCCCGGCCGGTGACGGCCTTGATCAGCTGCTTTTCGTCCCCCTGGGGATACTTGACTCTTAGACAGACGACGTCGAAGGGAAGACCGAGAGCCTTGACCCGTGCCCTTATGCTCTTGATCGCGTCGGGTTTATTCTCTTCGATGCCGATAGCCACCCGCTCGGTGTCGAGAATACGCTGGGCAATCCCAAGCCCCTGAAGCACGCCGTCGGTCGCTTCGACCATCAGCCGATGGTCCGCCGAAAGATAGGGCTCGCACTCCGTGCCGTTCAGTATCAGCGTGTCGGCCCGGGCGCCCCGCGGAAGGGTGTATTTGACGTGGGTTGGGAAGGTCGCCCCGCCCATGCCGACGATTCCCGCTTCCTGGACGGCGGCCAAGAGCTCTTTGCCCGACATCGACGAGTAGTCCCGGGGCTCCGGGTTCTTACCCAAGCGGTCGAACTCGCCTCCGAGGGCGATAACCACCGCCGGCGACTTTACGCCGTTGGGGAGGTAGATTTCTCTGATCTCCGTAACGAGTCCGGGTATCGGTGAATGAACATTGGCGCTCACGAAACCCGACGCCTTGCCGATGAGCATGCCTTCCCGTACGGTATCCCCCTCTCCGACAACCGCCTCGGCGGGACCGCCGATGTGCTGTTGGAGCGGGACGATGCATTCGGACGGTATTACCGCATTCCAGATAGCCTTAGACCGTGTGGCCTCTTTGCGTTCATATGGATGAATTCCCCCTTTCGGGAAGGTACGGAGCAAGCCCATGGTTGAGTCTCCCTAACGTAGATCTGCTGCCGCGGGCACGGGCGCCACGCAGGCGGAGAATCAAAAGGCCGATCATTATTGGCGAGTACGCAACTAACAAAACGGCGCTGTGAGTTATCAGATGAGATGCCTCGGAGTATAGACCGCTGAGTGGAGTCCTTACAACCCCCGTTGAAATCGGCTGTTGTAACAGAATTTGTTCTATTGAACCCTCCGGCACAGATCGGAGCGTCTCTCTCATCCACTCCTCGTCGTAGACCGCGGCAACTCGCTTACCTTCGACGAGCCTTCCCTCTTCCTCCCGGATCTCTATCAAGGTAAGGGGCGCCGAAGCGTCCGGGAAGGAGAACAGCGCCCCGTAGGCGAACCCCTCTTGATACGCCACGTGGGCGATGTAGTCGCTCAGATTGGGAAGTCCGTCACCCCGGGACGTTTGCCACAACTCCGGCAGCGCCTCCGGCAGCGAACCATGGCCTTCCTCGGCATCAGCTAGTTCGACCGGTGCGGGAACCCGAATGTTCCGCCCGACGGGGAGGAGCGCGAGAGCCCCGCCGAGAAGAAGCAGCCCGGGAAGCAGGATCAGAACCCGCATCAGGGGGATCGTCCCTTCCACCCGGGGTCTCGGAAGGATGCGGAGAGGCGAAAAGAGGGGGTGATCCTTCCCGACCCGGCGAAGTCGGCCCCGTAGCCACGTGAGCACAAAAACCGACAGGGTCGCTCCCAGCGCCGCGACGGCGGAAGCTTGCGGAACCGCGTCCATTTGGATAACCAGAATCGAGGGCAACAGGATAGCGCCGATCCCGGCCGCCGCGGTAAGGCTGTTCGGCCGCTCCAGGGAACGGAGAAGCAGAAAACCACCGGCGCTCGCCGCCCCGGCGTAGCCCACCCAAGCCCCGCCGACCGAGAGGCTCCCGGCCGGCCAGGGTATGCAGAGCGCGGCCATTGCCCCGCGACGCCCCTTCGCGAAACCGACAAGGACCATCGAGAGCACCGAGAGGCCGGCCAAGGCAACCCAGCGATGGACCCCGGCGAAGTCGGCGAGAAACCAGTCGTCGACCTCGTCCGGCATGGCCCGTCGCAGACGCAAGACCGTCCCGACGGTACCGCGCTCCGCCGGCAGGTAGTAAAGCCGGTAACGATCCTCAATTCCTTCGGCATCGAAGAAGCCCCGGAGGCGACGCATGTAGGGATCGAAGCGTGGATCTTCGGCCTCGAGGCGGTCGGCAAGCTCCGAGAGGGGCACCCGCTCGACGTGACTAATAGCGGATACCCGAACACTGGTCCGGCTTTCGGTGACAACCCCGGAGAATCCGGTGGCCTCCAGACCACGGAGGATGGTCTGTTCTTCGTAGCGCGCCGGTACCACGAGGGTATAATAGCCCCTCCAGAGCCGGCCCTCACCGGATAGCTCCGGAAGATCCCCGAGATAGTAGACCAGGGCGAGGTAGAAGACTCCGAGAACTGCGGTTCCAACGAGACTCTTACGGCGGAACGTCATTAGAGAGTGCAGAAGGCAACGGCCAAGAAGAATCCGAAGAGCATCCCAACCGATACTTCGCCGGCAGTGTGACCGCTTACTTCTCCTACACTGTCGAACTCGATTCCGTGGCGCGCCGCGAGCTGGGTCCCGAGACGGTTGAGCGCCCGCGCCTGGAGACCGGCGGACCGACGAACCCCCATCGCATCCCGGATAATCAGGATTCCGTAGAACACCGAAAGCGTAAAGAGGGGCGTTTGAACCCCGTGTTCGAATCCGATGGCCGTAGCAAGCCCGGTAACCAGGGCGGAGTGGCTCGACGGCATTCCCCCCGTCTTCCAGAAAAGGGTAACCAAAACGTCCTGGTAGACTCCGGTCCGCTTGTATCGAGATTCGACGACCGCCTTGAGCACCTGGGCGAAGAACCAGCTGAAGAACGCCGAGAGGAATACCGGCCCGGTAAGAAAGTCGGAGAGGGATACCCCGTCCATGATAAACGAGTTTAGACCGGCCACCCGCTTTGTCAAGGGACCAACGGCGTGACAGAATGGTAGCTGCCATGGAGTTTACCGCCGGAGACAACGACTCCGGCCGCCGCCTGGACCGGGTTCTCCGCCGACTCTGGCATACGGTTCCCTTGAGCCACGTCCACCGGGAGCTCCGGCTGGGCCGTGTCCGGGTCAACGGCAAGCCGGAGAAGGGTTCCTACCGGGTTAACTCCGGCGACCGGATAGCCCTTCCAACCGGCCACCCGGAAGACCGCCCCGGCAGAAAGACGACCAAGAGAACCCCGCCGGGGGCTCCGACTCTCCCACCGGAGCCGGTCTGGGAGAACGATCATCTCGCCGCTTTCTCCAAATCCGCAGGGACTCCGACAATCGGGGCGGGCTCATTGGCGGAGGCCGTCGCCCCCGGTCTCGCTTCGGCGGCGGAGGAGTCCCTGAGCTTTCGCCCGGGTCCCCTCCACCGTCTGGACCGGAACACCAGTGGCCTCCTCCTCTTTTCCAAGAGCCTCCGGGGCGCCCAACGCTTTGGTGAGCTCCAGGAGGCGGGCGGTTTATCGAAACTCTACCTCGGAATCGTCGGCGGGGCGGCGCTCGAAGGGCCCGGGCGCTGGGACTTCCCCCTTACCCGGGACAAGAAACGCCGCATTACCCTGGTACGCCCCGGCGGCCGTCCCGCCGAGACGGCGTACCATCCCCTGGCCGCGGCTACCACGGAGGGGGCAGCATCTCGGGGAGCCTCGAAATCCGGCTCGGAGCCCGTCCCCGGGGCCCTCACCCTCTGTCTCTTTGTTATTCGCTCCGGTTTCGCCCACCAGATCCGCGCCCATGCGGCGGCCGGAGGGGCTCCCCTCGCCGGGGACCGGAAGTACGGAGGCGCTGCGTTGTTGGGCGGGGCCTCCGGGTCCCGTGCCGCCGGCGGTGGCGGCTACTTTCTCCACGCGGTTGCCGTCGTCCCGGCCCATTCGGACGACGTTTTCGACTTCAAACTGCTCTGGGCGCCGCCGCCGGCACGGTTCCTCCGGACGGTCGAAGACCACTTCGGAGAAGGGACGGTCGAATCTCTCGCGGATTTTCGTCGATTCGAAGAGGTTATTCGCACTACATTAGAACCATGAAACGAGGTATCGCCCGCTTCCTCTGGCCTTTCCGGAGAATTCGCGTCTACGCCCTAGTGGGAAAGAGTGGCACGGGGAAGAGCTTCCGAGCACGGCTAATCATAGACAAGTACAACATCGACCTGACTATCGACGACGGTTTGTTGATACGGGACCAGAAAATTATCGCCGGGCGCTCGGCCAAGCGGGAGACCGCCTACCTGAGCGCGGTCAAGACCGCCCTCTTTACCGACAAGGACCACCGCCGTCAGGTACGGAGCGTCCTCGAGCGGGAGCGCTTTCGTCGCATCCTCATCATTGGGACATCCGACCGGATGGTCGTCAAGATAGCCGAAGCTCTCAAGCTCCCCTCGCCCCACAAGATCGTCCGGATAGAGGACATTGCCACCGCGGAGGAGATCGAGACCGCGATGTCCCACCGCGCCTCCCACGGGAGCCACGTTATCCCCGTGCCGTCGGTAGAGGTTCGGCGAAACTACCCCCGGATCGTCGCCGAATCGGTCAAGGTGCTCTTAAAGCGAGGGGTCGGGCTCATCCAGAATCCCAAGCTCTACGAGAAGACGGTGGTCCGTCCCGTTTTTTCGAGCCGGGGCTCGGTATCCATTTCCCAGGCCGCCCTGACCCAGATGATCATGCACTGTGTCGCGGAGTACGCCCCGGATGTTCGTATTACCAAGGTAACCGTCCGAAACGAGCCGACGGGGTACCGGCTTCTGGTTCACGTTTCGATTCCCTTCGGGAGCGAGGTGCCCTCGACGGTTCATGGTCTCCAGGACTACACCATCGACAAGCTCGAAAAGTACACAGGCATCTTTATCCGGGAGCTCAACGTCGTCATAGAAGATATTTCCGGATAGAATCGCATTTGACGTATAGGAATAGCTGCCGATACTATGGTAAGGGAGGACCGACAATGCCCAAACGTCTGTTCGTTGCACTCGTGCTTTGCCTCGTCGCCCTGTCCGCCGTAGCGCAGGACGGGCAGTTCTTCGAGTACGCAAGCGACCACTATCGAGTGCGATCGCAGGTAAGCCGGATACACGCGGAGGAGACGGCGCTCAAACTCGAAGCGATGATGAGGCTCTACAACGAGTACTTCCGATTCGATCCCGATCTTCTTACGGCGAAGCTCAACGTACGAATCTTTCGGCAAAAGGCGGATTTCGATCGGTACCTCCGGCGGGTCATCAACGAATCCCGGGACGACTTTACCTACCTCCACTATTCCGATCTCGGGCGAAGCGAGCTCGTGGGCTTCTACTCCGAAGGCGAGAGCTTCGATCTTTCTTTGAGTCATCAAGGCTTCGTTCAGTTCTTGCGGGCCTTCGTAGCCAATCCTCCCCTCTGGCTCCGGGAAGGCTTCGCGGTGTTCTTCGAGCAATCCGAATACGACGACGACTTTCAGACCGTGGTGTACCGGGAGAACCTCTCCTGGTTGGAGACGCTCCAGAGCATTCTCGACGGAACCGCGGGCCTAGACCCGATTCCCCTGCGCGAGATGCTCACAATGGATGTGGATGAGGCCCGGCGCCGGATAGACGTGTTCTACCCTCAGGCCTGGGGGGTGGTCTCCTTTCTGGTCAACGCCCCTAACCGGGACATCAACCGGATTCTCTGGGACACGATCAGTGCCCTCGAGCCCCGGGGGACGAAGGAAGAAAACGAAGAGAACATCGAGCGGGAGGTCCTTAGGTGGCTCAACGAAGCGTTTGTTCGGGAGCGCTTCGGCGAATACGTCGCCGAGAGGAGATCGTTCCGGAGACTCGTCGAAGATGGAATCGACTATTACGACCGGGGGCAGATCGTCGAGGCGGAATCCCGCTTCGTCGAGGCGCTGCAGCTCCGGGAGGACAGCTTTGTCCCCCACTACTACCTCGGGCTGATCAACTACGACAAGGGAAACCACAGCTTGGCGGAGTACTATTATAATCAGGCCCTTGCCCGGGGGGCTGAAGCGGCGCTGACCTACTACGCCCTCGGCTTAAACGCCTTTGCGGACAACCGCTTCGATGCCGCCATGCGCTATCTCGACGAGACCGTCGAGAGGGACCCCGAGTACTCGGAAAAGGCCGAAGAGCTTATCGCCGAGATGGAAGGGTAGCAGCGATAAAGCGCGCCGGGGCACGCCCAGGCACCCCGGGCCCCGCAGGTTAGAGCGTTCCCTGGTCCCGGTACTTCTTCTTTCTCCGCATCAAGAGCACCAAGGCCGCCTCGATGTCCGCGTTCGGTGGAGTAAGGGGACGGATGATGTGCTTGGCCTCGGTAAAGGCCTCTTTGAAAGGGATGCGTTTCTGTTGCCCGAGTTGAGAAACCAAAAAGACAAAGTCGGCGAGGAGGTACGCCAGGGCCACCGGCCGGGTGATCTCTCCCTTTTCTTTCGCCTGGTCGAGTTGTCCGAGCCGCTCGAAGAAGGCCTCTCGGTAGAAGCGATAGTCCCGGTCGACCAGGAGCCGGGCGATCTGGGGCAAGAAGTGCCGCAAAAGGTCGTACTCGAGAAGCTCGGCGAATATCTGTTTGGCGTGACCGGAGAGCAGAATCTTGAGGCTCTCCTCGGTAAGCCGGGAGGTAGGGCAGTCCTCGAGAAGCTCCGACTGCCGCCGCATCTGCCGCCGCAGCTGCTTGGTCGGCTGCAGACCGGCGATGACTGAGTACTTAGTAGCCCGGACCATCCGGACCGGGTCCTCGGTAAAGATCTGTTCCATCGGAATAACCGGGCTCAGGCGTCGCTTCCGGATGTCCTTTACCCCACCGACGAAGTCGAGGATTGTTTCGTCTGCGGGATCGTAGTAGAGAGCGTTCGCCGAAAAGTCGCGGCGGTGGACGTCCTCCTCGAGCTCGCCGTAAACCGGGTTGAAGCCGCCGGAGGATTGGGCCCGAAAGGTGGAGACCTCGATGATCTTATCGCCGAAGAAGATGTGGACCAGCTTAAATCGGCGTCCGATAACCCGGGAGTTCCGAAAGAGACGGCGAATCCGCCCCGGGGGTGCGTCGGTCGAGACGTCGAAGTCCTTCGGCGTCCGCTCGACCAAGAGATCCCGGATCGCGCCACCGACGATATAGGCTGCGTGCCCAGACTGCCGTAGGCGCCGGATAATCTTTAGGGCATCCGGGTCGATGTGCCGGCTGAGAATTCCATGCTCGTCGGCGGTGTAGATTTCCGCCTGCTTAACGAGTTTTCCTTTGTCTGTTTGAGAGTAGCGTACGCGCACGATGATTTGACCGTATTTCGCCCGTTATACGATGCAGAAGGTTGAATGGTCAAGGACGCTGCGCCGCGCCGGCAGTCCGGGGCTCCGGCTCCTAGGCCATCACCCCAAAGACCGTCACCGTCGCTCCTTTTTTATACGCCGCTGCTCCTGGGCAATCTTCTTCCACTTCCGCTCCTCTTCGGCACCGGCGCGCTGGTCCCGGCGCCGCTCGAGATAAGCGAGCTCCCGCCGGTAGTCGAGGTAGCGCTCGAAGCGCATTTGGGGTAGCTCTCCGGAGGCCAGAGCTTCCTGAACCCGGCAGCCGGGCTCTCCGGAGTGGCTGCAGTCGGAGAATCGGCAAGCCCGGGAGAGCTCCTCGATCTCCGGAAACGCATCGGAAAGCTCCCCGGGCTCCGCCCAGAGACGGAGCTCCCGCAAGCCCGGAACGTCCGCGAGAATCGCCCCGGAAGGGAGCAGGTAGAGCTGCTTGTCCGTGGTCGTGTGTCGCCCCTGCCGGTCTCCCCGCCGCAGCTCTCCGACCCGAGCAAGGGGGGCCCCTTCGGCCTCTTCGCCGGCCGGCCCGGCGAGGGCGTTCCGGAGGGCCGACTTGCCCACCCCGCTCTTCCCGAGCATGCCGATGGTTGTTCCCGGTGTAGCCTCTCCGATGAGCTCTGAGAGACCGTCGCCTCTTACGGCGCTGACCGTATAGATGGGGACGCCCGGAGCGTTGGCCTCGGCTTCCAGGAAGATGCGTTCCGTGTGCTCCTCGTCGGCGCAGTCGACCTTGTTGAGGACCACGACCGGCCGGGCCCCGGAGCTCCAGGCGGCCACAACGGAGCGTTCGAGCATGCCCACGGTAAAGTTGCGGCCGCCGTCCAGTCCGAAGACCAGAAACAACACGTCGATGTTGGCGGTTATGACCTGTTCTAGAGACTCCTCTCCCGCGACGGCGCGGCTTATGGCGCTGCGACGAGGCAAGAGTTGCTGAATTCGCCCGGTGCCCGCTTCAAAGAGTACCCAGTCTCCGAGCGTCGGATAGGCCGCGGGATCCAGGGCGCGGTAGGAGAAGGCCCCGGAAACCTCCCCCGCAATCCGCGCTCCGTTGGGCGCAGCTATCAGCTCGTAGGAGTGGTGGACGTGGCGTATCACGCGGGCCGGCAAGAGGCCCTCCGGCGACCGCCCCGGGTCCGCTGCGGCAGCGGCCCAGGCTGGGTCCCAACCCCAGGGCTCCAAGGCGGGGAAGCCGGATCCGGTCCGGGGCCCGGTCCCCTTGTCTTGTGCTTCGT
The DNA here is from genome assembly GCA_046541715.1 of Spirochaetaceae bacterium. Taxonomy (GTDB): domain Bacteria; phylum Spirochaetota; class Spirochaetia; order DSM-27196; family PWMO01; genus CAYPUT01. The sequence continues at coordinate 981 of JBKHCS010000092.1, read as the reverse complement.
TCGATTCGCTGTACCGGCTCACTTCAGGCCTCCTCGTACTGTCGGGCCCGAGAGGGCCGGGGCTTCATCAGGCCCTCCAAGGGGAAGGGCAACCGGGACAGCGGCTTCGCCGCGAGGGCAAGGAGGCTCGCCTCGTTGTCGTCCCCGGCAATGCGGTTGGCGCGGATGCACCCGCAGCGCTCGCACCGGTGGAGAATGCTCCATTCACCGTCGGGCCTGACCCAGACCGCGATGGGCACCATCAGGCCACGGCAACCGGAGCGACGGTCGCCGGGACGCAGGTCCAGATGGAGCGAGTAGAGGCAATGAGAACAGTGGTTTCTGTTTGCGGTGCCGTTTTCCGTAGGGGCTACGGTGTGACCGCAATTTCGGCAAATAAAGGCTTCAATCGTCTCATGGACGTGACGCGTCGGTCTGGACATGGGATGACCCCTGGATCGTCACGAGAATCAATGTCGGATTGAAAAGATGCCCTGTTCGTGTGAGCGAGTTCCGCCGAGAGGCGGTACGGTGTGACAGGTGGGATTGCTCAGGAAGGACCGGCGTGATACGCCTGGGAAGCCGGATTCGACGAACCCGAAAACCCTACCTCGCCGTGCCTCCGAACAGGAGCATCCCTACTGCAAAGGCGGACATTAACGACCTCCTGTGTCTGAATATTGCGTAGCTTAGCATCGGTTATCTTCTTCGGTCAAGAGCCGCGGGGTGGATCCGGGTCGAAGCCTGCTACTGCACCATCGGGACCAGAATGCCCGAGAGGACGGTAAACCAGCGCGTGGAGTTGCGGTGCATGAGCTCCCGCTGGCTCCACGTAAGCGATCGCAGACAGAAACAAATGGCCGCCGGAGGAGCGTCCCTACTCCCAGACCCGCCGAGCGCCGAGGGCGCTGATCTTCTTGTCGATGCTCACCACGGACAGTTCAGTCACGAGAGAACGGATTGACGACCACAACGCCCGCGTAATCCTGGCCGTCGTTCAGG
>JBKHCS010000012.1:0-42757 GCA_046541715.1 Spirochaetaceae bacterium | reverse complement strand
CCCGGGGGCCGAAGATGGAGCGGTCGACGTGGCTCTCGGCGGCAAAGTGGACCACGGTGTCGATGTCGTAGCGCCTAAAGATCTCCAGGACGGCTTCGGCGTCGCAGATGTCGGCGTGCTCGAAGATGTAGCGGGAACCGAAGGCCGCTTCGATATCCGCTAAGTTGGCCGGGTTGCCGGCGTAGGTGAGCTTGTCGAGGTTGACGAGGCGGCCGGAGAAGCGGGGGGCTTGGGGGCCAGACGCTGATCCGGAGCGGGCGACCCCGGGGGCCGCATCCTCGGGGGCGCCGAAGAGATAGCGAATAAAGTTGGAGCCGATAAACCCGGCGCCGCCGGTTACGAGGATGTTCTTCAAAGGGTTTCCTTTCGGGAAGACGAGGTATCGTCTATCCAGGCTTCCGCCGCCGATACCAGGCGGCCGTAGAGGGATTCGGCGCCCTCCGCCGCCCGGCTTACCTGGGTGTACCGGAGATCCAGGTACTCGTGGGCCAGGGCGTTCCGGACCCGGGCGTTTTCGGCAAGGGGCCTACCGAGGCCCTTAAACTGCGAGATATCATCTAACGACTCTAAGACCCCTCTGTAGGTTTGGGCGACGGGCTTGCCCTGTGAAGCCACGACGATCTTCGCGAGATCTATCGAGGCGTTCACGAGATTCTCCACCCAGCGCTCCGACGCTCGGCGAAGAAGGCCGTCGGTCCGATAGGTCTCGTGGGAGATACCCAGGTAGGTGTCTGCTTCGGTCAATTCGCCCCGGAGAAACTCCACTATGCGGTAGAGCCGCTCGCGATCCACGTCCGACAAAGAGCGCGACCGCTTCTTGACGGCCACGTAATCCTCCACGAAGCCCCGGAAGTCTTCGGCTTCCAGGGTCACCAGGTTGAAGTAGCGGCGATAGAGCGTCCGGTCGTTTACGGCCAAGAGGCGACCGGTCAAGAGGGCCGCGGCGCCGACGGTTGCCGGGGCCCGGTTGAGGACGACCAGGTCGACGTCCCGTCCAACGGTGTTCTCGCAGGCCGCCCAGAGGTCGTATTCGGCCGGGAAGGTTTCGTCTACCTCTTCGAGGTCGATAAAACGCCGGCCCTCGGACACGGCGGCGGAGCGAAAGTAGACCGCGATGTCGACGTCGCTTTGGGTAGTCTGGCGTCCGGTGGCGGCGGAGCCGAAGAGGGCGGCAAAGGCGACGTCCTCCCGGGATTCGAACAGTGCGGCGAGCTCTCCTTCCGCCGGGTGGTCCTCAGACACCGTAGTACTCCCGGTACCACCGGACGAAGCGGCCCACCCCTTCGGAGACCGAGACCTTGGGTTGGTAGCCGGTTGCCGCGGCGAGGGCGCTGGTGTCCGCCCAGGTCGCCTCGACATCTCCGGGCTGAATCGGCAGGTAGTTCCGGGTCGCCTTCTTACCGAGCTCGGCCTCGATGGCGTCGATGAAGGCTTCGAGCTCCACCGGCTCCCCCCGGCCGATGTTATAGACCCGGTACGGGGCACTCGAGGAGTCGGAGGCCGGCGCCTGGGCTCGCCAGGCGGGGTCCGGAGCGGCGGGCTTGTCGAGGAGCCCGACGATGCCGGCGACGATGTCGTCAACATAGGTGAAGTCCCGGCGCATCTTGCCGTGGTTGTAGACGTCGATGGGACGCCCCTCGAGAATGGCCCGGGTAAAGAGAAAGAGCGCCATGTCCGGACGGCCCCAGGGGCCGTAAACGGTAAAGAAGCGCAGACCGGTGGTCGGCAGGCCGTAGAGGTGGCTATAGCTGTGGGCCATCATTTCGTTGGCTTTCTTGGTGGCCGCGTAGAGGCTAACGGGGTGCTCCGTGGCGCCGGCGGCCTCGAAGGGCATGGCCGAGTTGAGCCCGTAGACGCTCGAGGTGGAGGCGTAGATTAGCTGCTTGACGGAGCCTTCCGCGGCCTGGGCCCGGCAGCCTTCGAGGACGTTCAAAAAGCCGACGACGTTGCTGTAGGCGTAGGGCATCGGCTCGGTGATGCTGTAGCGCACCCCGGCCTGGGCGGCCAAATTGACTACTACGTCGAAGCGGTAGGCCGAGAAGAGCTCCCGGACGGCGGCTTCGTCGGCAATGTCCAGGCGGTGGAACTCGGTTCCGGGGGCGCCCGATCCGCCGGCAACGGGCATGCCCAGCTGCTGCAGACGTGCGTGCTTGAGGGAGACGTCGTAGTAGTCGTTCAGGCTGTCGACCCCGACGACCCGGTGGCCTTCCGACAGGAGGCGTCGCGCAAGATGAAAGCCGATAAACCCGGCGGCGCCGGTTACCAGAACTCTCACTCGTCTTTTCGGTGGTTGTTCGGATTCGGGTGCACCGGGAAGGTGTACTTTGCGCCCAAGAAGAGCTCGTAGAGAAACTCGTCGTCCCCGACGGGGCGGAAGATTTTGGGCTGATCCGGTACCACCTCGACGAGCTCGAGGCTGTTGATCCGGTAGCCGAACTTTGCCGCGGCGCCGAACTCCCACCCGAGGTAGCGGTAGCGGATGGTCGACCCGATCCGGAAGGTGTGCTCGAGCTGGTCCTCGTTGAACATTTTGGTGCCTTCGGGAAAACGGTCGAGCTCGTGCCAGGGGTTCGCCGGGCTCTTGGAGCCGCTGACGACGTACTCGAGCATGCCGGTGACGTCGATGTCCGCAAAGTTGTTCTCGTAGGTCGCCATAAAGGCGAGGTTATTCTCTCCGTACTGGTAGCCGATGTAGTTGTCGTAGTACCAGAGGGTCTCCAGACGATCCTCGTAGAAGTACTCGACCGCAGGGTAGTAGGTGTATTCGTAGCGCTTCTTGCTGTAGCTGCCGCTGTCGGAGGTTGTCGCCGAAAAGAGATACTTGGTCGCCCCGGCGTGGTAGAACCCGAGGCGCCCGAAGTCGAAGAGGTAGCTGCCGCCGATGGACCAGCCGGCGCGCCAGGGTTGGGTGAGGTCCTGGTCCGGAACCAGGGCGCCCAAGTTGACGTCTCCGAGGATAAACTGAAAGTAGCTGTAGTAGTGAGGCCGGGTTACGTCGACGAAGGCACCGAGGTGGATGTTTTCGTCGAAGCGTTGGGTCCAAGGCTTTCCCTTGGTCGAATTGACCAGCTGGGTAAAGTACATCGGCAGAGGGCTAAAGAAGTATTCCGGGTAGAAGGTCTGGTAAAGGTAGACCACGGACTCCTGGACCCCCACCCGCCAGTCGCCGAATTTCATCCCATAGACCTTGTAGTTGGCCCCCCGGTCTAGGGGCTCTGCGACGTAGCCGGCGATCCCTGCGGCCTCGGCCTCGTCTTCGTCGAAGAGCTCGTCGGGATTCTCCTCGATAACGCCGGTATCATCATCGTAGACCGGAACCTTGGTTCGGTACCACTCGGAGTTCTGGTTGAGGAGCAGCCACCGGGTCGTGTAGAAGAAGAAATTTCCGTCATAGGTAAAGTCGGCCTGGACCGTCGGGAGCTCCCGGGAGGAGATGAACATGGAGTACGGGGTGTCGGTCTCGTCGGAATGGACGAGTCTCCCGGCGTTAAAATAGAACGGGCGGTACTCGAGGGCGAAGCGGCCTTCCTTGAGGTCGAACCGGTGGCCGAACATGTAGGACTCGCTGGGAACGTACTTATCGTCGTTGATCAGGCTGAAGTCGAAGGCCGCGGTAAAGAAATCCGTGCTGTAGGACGCACCATAGCCGACCTCGTCGTAGTTGTTCTCCTCCGTCATAAAGAGGTTGAGGTAGGTTTTCATCATGACGGGGGTTTCCTTGTACTTGAGGACCCGCTCGATTTCTTCCTCCGAAACCGGTTCGGCATTCTGGGCGTCCGCCGCAGTGGCAACGACTGCGAGAATCGCGACAAGTACCGCTCCTCGCACCAGACAGCTGAGGTGCCCCCCCCGAGGCCTGTTCTTATCCATTAGATATCGCTCCTTATCGCTATGACTCTTCGCTGCGCCTGCGTGCCTCTTCCACGAAGGCCTCGATGTTTCGCCGGACGTCCCGGGGTCCGAACCATCTGAGGGCCGTCTCGAGGCCGCCGCTCCCTTCCGCAAAGTCGGTACGGTTCCAATAGCGGACGTATGTCTGTGGCTCCCCCTCGACGACGATCTCCCGGAGAAACCACCCTCCCCGGACATGCTGAAACTTTCCGTCGAGGGATCTTTCCAACCGCCACTCTACGCCGTAGCTTCCCGGATTGTCGAGGTCTGTCTCGTCGAGGCGCAGGATGTAGTCGTAGACCTCGCCGAAAAAGAGCACCCGAAAGGACAGCGTGAGCTCCTGAAGCCAAGAGCGGTTCCCGGGAGGGTCTTGGGAAATGGGTAGCCCGTTGCTCTTGGCTACCCGGGGGGCAAAATCTACGTAGTCGTCAAGGGCGGTGATGGTGTTTCGCAAGCTCTCGAGAGGTACGTCGGTAAGAAAATCGTACTCCGCAGTGTTTGTCAGGACTACCCCCGGTGGGAGCTCTTCGGTTCGAATCCGGTAGTCAAGCTCCCGGGGCTCCTCCCGGAGGGCCGCCGGGTCGTCGAAGGGCGCCACCGAGAAGCCGCTCTGCGGCCCGTCTTGGGAAGCGGTTTGGGCGGCCAGCGGCGCCTGGGCAAGCCACGGCAAACAAAAGACAAGAAGGAACGCGAAAACGCATTTGACCGGAAATATCGTCATCTTAGTCTTACTGTGATAGAATCCGCCGAACTGATGAAGACTCTTTTTTTCGGATTTTCCATTTTTTGTGTGGTTTTCGGCGTGCTCTTAGTGCCGGGTGTTGCCGTCGCGGAAGAAATGCCCCGGCAGTCCGAGGTCGAGCCGTTCTTGCAGTTCGAGGACCGGACCGAAGGCCCGGAACAGCACATGGCGGACCTCGACCTGCTCGTGACTCTCTTCGACTACGCCGATTCGAAGGACATCAACCTCTTCGAGCTTTTCGGGGTCGTGGTACCGGTTCTCGAGCGCCGGGAGGTCCGGTTGGTGATTCTCGGGAGCCGCCTCCGGGAGGCGACGGAGGTCTTCGAGCTCGGCGGGGACCGGGCGAACGCGCTCTTCCCGGTGGAGAAGGTCCGCTACGTGGAGCTCGGCGCGAAGCTGGCACCGACGGACTCCGCGGTAGACGTCTACCTAACCGAGGAGCACAATCAGTTTCTCGAGATTGCGGATATTACGCTTAGGACCCACTACGGCTTCGCCGATGTAGAGAATAGGGTGTTTACCGGGGGGTTCGGGGCCGGTGTGAAGCGCATCGGGTTTAGCTTTAACCTGGACAGCATCGACATGTACGAGCTAAATAAGGTAGCCATCTTCGTGCGCAACTTCGGCCGGCCGAAGCGATGGCGTATCTACGATATTAAACGAAAGTAAAGGGTAGTCTTTGATGCCGAAACGCGCCGCGTCTGTTCTTCTGCTGGTTATCGTCGCCGCCGGGCTGGTTGGTCAGGAGGCGGGGAAGGAGGCGCCGGCTTACGAGATTACCGAAATCGAGTACGACATCGTCGGGCGGACTACCGAGTGGGCCGTCGAGCGAAGCGCCGAGGATCTCCGGGAGGGGGTAACCTTTGCCGATCTCGAAGAGCTCGAAGCGTTCTTGGCGGATCAACAGCAGATTCTGACCAACGTCCGGCCATTGGCAAAGGCTGCGGTTCTCTACGAGATCCGGCCCCGGGAGGGCCGGCCGGACGCGGTGGTGGTCTACGTAAACACCAAGGATACCTGGAACGTTCTGGCGCTCCCCTACTTTCGCTACGACTCGAACTCCGGGCTGCTGCTGAGCATTCGGGCCCGGGATTACAATTTTCTCGGCTCCCTGGAGACGCTCCGCCTCGACCTTGACTACGAGCGGGACACCGACGGCGACGAGGAGTACTCCTACGACTGGCGCTTCAACTTGCCCTTCCAGTGGAGGGGCTACGACTGGAACTGGGGCCTCTCGCAGGAGCTCGGGGTAAGTAACGGCGACGTCGAGGGCGGTGGGAACACCTCCCTGGGAATGGCCCTTCCGATTGCCGAACGGGACTACAACCTTACCTATACCCAGGCCTACAGCTACGACTCCCGGCGGAATAGCGACGAGTCAATAGACGAGTACAACCGTCACACCCTGGAAAGCACCCTCTCCTTTGGGACGACCTTTGACACCGGGCTCTTTCTGCCGGTGGTCGACGAGGTCAAGTACACCCCGTCGATCTTTACCTCGGTTCCCTACTGGTTCGGCGGGCCGATCTCCTTCGCCGACCGGGGGGTCGACGTCGGGCTCCGCCACGGTTTCTCCGCCGGGCGGGTCGACTGGATCGGTAACTTCCGGGAGGGGGCGAAGTTTAGCGTCTCGAACCCGATTACCTACGACACCTTCGACAACGCGGTCTCGAGCTCCGTCGACTATTCGGTAGCCGGATACCTGGAGGCGGATCCCTTCGGGTTCTCCGGGCGCCTTTCCGGGTTCTACAACTTCTACGATTCCACCGGGTCCCCGGACATTACCGACGACGCCGCCGGTCCTATTCGCGGCATCTTGAACGACAAGATGGAGGGGGACGTCGCCTTCTTCTGGAACAGCGACATAACCCTGAAGGTGTGGACCATCGCCAACTTCGTCGAAGGTCAGGGGTCGATCTTTTTCGACGGTGGGGTGGTTACCACCCGGGGCGAAGAGTGGGACCCGACCGACGACTTCAAATGGGCGTTGGGAATCGAGGCTATCGGATTCCCGCTCTTTGCCCGGAGCCTCTACGTGCGCATTTCCCTGGGCTTCGACATCCGGCAGGTTATCTCAGCCGGAGAGCTTGGGGGAGCCCGAAAGCGGGAGATCTTTATCGGCCTCGGGCATCTGTATTAGTCCCCGGGCCGGGGGTCGGTTGCGCGGCCGGCGGGCTCAGGACCCGGCCGTTCCGATCTGCTTCTTGAGCGCGTCCACCATATCCGTCTTTTCCCAGCTAAAACCGTCCCGCCCGAAGTGGCCGTAGGCCGCGGTAGCCTGGTAGATGGGCCTGCGCAGGTCGAGATGCTCGATAATGCCCGCCGGGGAAAGGTCGAAAACCGCCTCGACGGCCTTTTCGATTTCCGGCTCCGGGACGGAGGCGGTGCCGAAGGTCTCGACCATGACCGAAACCGGGAAGGGCACCCCGATGGCGTAAGCCACCTCTACCTCGCAGCGCTCCGCCAGGCCCGCGGCGACGATGTTCTTTGCGACGTATCGGGCCATGTAGGCCGCCGAGCGGTCGACCTTGCTGGGGTCCTTGCCGCTGAAGGCGCCGCCGCCGTGTCGTCCCATCCCGCCGTATGTGTCGACGATGATCTTCCGCCCGGTAAGGCCGGTGTCGCCGTGGGGTCCTCCGATGACGAAGCGCCCGGTGGGGTTGATAAAGTAGTTGGTCTTCTCGTCGAGGAGGCCGGTGCTCCCGAGGACCGGTTGTATCACCTTGGAAATGAGGGTGTCCTTGAGCTCTTCGTAGCCCACGTCGTCGTCGTGCTGGTGAGAGAGAACGACCGTATCGATGCGGACGGGCTTGTTGCCGTCGTACCGGACGGTTACTTGGCTCTTGGAGTCGGGCCGGAGCCAGGTGATCTTGCCGTGTTTACGCACGTCGGCTGCGTACTCGAGGAGGCGGTGGGCGAAGGTAATCGGGGCCGGCATGAGGGAGTCGGTCTCGCTACAGGCGTACCCGAACATCATCCCTTGATCTCCGGCCCCTTGTTGGCCCTTGTAGAGGCCGGTGCCGCTTACGCCCTGGCTGATGTCCGGGCTCTGGGAATGGATGGTGCTCATGACGCTCATGCTCTCGTAGTCGAGGCCGTACTCCGGGCGGTCGTACCCGATGGACTTCGCGACGCCCCGGGCGATCTCCTGGACGTCGACGTAGGTGGTGGTGGTAATCTCGCCCCCGACGAGGACCATTCCGGTGGTGGTAAAGGTCTCGCAGGCGACCCGGGAGGTCGGGTCGTCGGCTAAGCAGGCGTCTAGGACGGCGTCGCTTACCTGGTCGGCGAGCTTATCGGGGTGTCCCTCGCTTACCGATTCGGAGGTAAAGAGGTAGGATCGGCTCACTGTCGGCTCCTTAGTACTTGTAGTAGTCCGGCTTGAAGGGGCCCTCTTGGGGCACTCCGAGGTAGTCGGCTTGTTCTTTGCTCAAAGTGGTCAGCTTGACCCCGATCTTCTCGAGGTGGAGCCGGGCGACCTCTTCGTCGAGGGCCTTGGAAAGGGTGTAGACCCCGGGCTCGTAGCTGTCCTTGTTGGTCCGAAGATCGAGCTGGGCGAGGACCTGGTTGGTAAAGCTGTTGGACATGACGAAGCTCGGGTGGCCGGTGGCGCAGCCGAGGTTTACCAGGCGGCCTTCGGCGAGCATAAAGATGGCGTGGCCGTCCTCGAAGTCGTACCGGTCGACCTGGGGTTTTACGTTGATCTTTGTGACGTCCGGGGCGTCGTTGAGCTTCTCGACCTCGATCTCGTTGTCGAAGTGGCCGATGTTGCAGACGATGGCCTGGTCTTTCATCCGTCTCATATGGTCCAGGGAGATGACCCCGAGGTTGCCGGTGGCGGTTACGTAGATGTCCGCCTCGCCGAGGGTGTCTTCGACGGTCTTGACCTCGTAGCCTGCCATGGCGGCCTGGAGGGCGCAGATGGGGTCGATTTCGGTCACGATGACCCGGGCGCCGAGGCCCCGGAGGCTTTCGGCGGAGCCTTTTCCGACATCACCATAACCGCACACGACGGCGACCTTACCGGCGATCATGACGTCGGTGGCCCGCTTGATACCGTCGACGAGGCTCTCCCGGCAGCCGTAGAGGTTGTCGAACTTGCTCTTGGTTACCGAGTCGTTGACGTTGATCGCCGGGACAAGGAGGGTGCCGTTCCGGGCACGCTCGTAGAGGCGATGGACGCCGGTGGTGGTCTCCTCGGAGACGCCTTCCCAAGCCTCTACGACGCGGTGCCACCAGGTGGGGTCGGAATCGTAGACCTCTTTAAGGATCCGCATGAGGGCCTTTTCGTCCGGGCTTTTGCCCGGGTTTTCGAGAAGCTTGGGGTTCTTCTCTATCTCGTAGCCGAGGTGGATCATGAGGGTGGCGTCACCCCCGTCGTCGACGACTTGCTGGGGCCCTAGAACGCTCCCATCGGGTCCCGGGAATCGCAAGGCCTCGAGTAAGAGGGCCCAGTACTCCTCCAGGGTCTCCCCCTTCCAGGCGAAGACCGGAACGCCGGAGGGGCTTTCCGGGGTTCCCTCTGGTCCGACGACCACCGCCGAAGCGGCGTGGTCCTGGGTGGAGAAGATGTTGCAGCTTGCCCACCGGACCTCCGCGCCGAGGTCGGTGAGGGTCTCGATAAGGACGGCGGTCTGGATGGTCATATGGAGGCTGCCGGTTACCCGGACCCCGGCGAGGGGCTTGTCGGGGCCGTACTTGGCCCGGGTGGCCATGAGGCCGGGCATCTCCTGCTCGGCGATGGTCATTTCTTTCCGCCCCCAGTCCGCGAGGGCTATGTCCCTGACGCGGTAATCCAAGGCGGTAGTCGTGTTCGTGGTCATTATGGTGCTCCTAACTGTTTACCGGAGGCTCCCGGCGGAGCGCTGTATCGGTTCCGCCTCCGCCGGCGCCGGGCTTGGTTTCGACGAGAGAATGGTTCTGAGGTAGCCGTGAGACTCCCTATGGTGGGTCTCCGGCTCTTCGTAGTTTTCGCTGAACAGAAGGTATGTCTGCCGGGCCGGTTCGGCAAGCGGGTCGCCGGGTTCCCGGACCGGGGGCTCGGGGGCTGTGGGCTGGGGCACTGCGGCCGGGGTAACGCCGGCCGGGGGACCGTGCCACTGGGTCGAAGCTTGGGGCCCGGTTAGGTGACGGATCTGTCGGTAGCCGACCCCGAACTTTCCGCAGACGTGCTCCACCACAAAGTCGAGGGCGCTCGTGCCCACGAGGCCTATTTCGTCATACCCTAGCCGTTTGACCGCCAGGACGAGCGCCTCGATTGCCTCTTTGGAATCGACTACGGACCGGATGGTGCCTTTTAGGTACCGAACGCTCCGCGTGGTAAGCGCCTCGAGTCCCCGGGACGATACGGCATAGCGGATATTCCGGTTGTTTACCTTCCGGACGGTCAGGAAGCCTTTCTGTGCCAGACGCCGGATAATAGCGTTGGTCATCCCGACCGATATACCGAGAACGTGGGCCAGATCGCGTTGTTTAATGTTACGCCGATTGTGAATGGCTTCGAGGATGTCGAGCTCGCGCTCGTGGAATGGGGGCTTCATGATAGACCTATGTCAACGACGGAGGAGAGGAGTTACCGAATCCCTTGGAACCGTACAGCCGAAACGTGCTACGAAAAGACCCGGCACATGTTCAAGGATTGAACAATAGTGATTAGCGGTTTCGGGGTCAAGACCCGGGGCAGGGAGAGCACTCAGCCCGGGCCTAAAGTCGTCGCCGGGAGGGCGCCTACTCTTCGAGGCCCTTGGTGTATTCCTCGTAGTCGCCGGCGCTGAGAAGGTCCTTCTCTTCGCCGGGTTCCGAGGCCTTTATCTTGATGAGCCATCCCTTGCCGAAGGGGTCTTCGTTGACCAGCCCGGATTCGTCCTCCAAAGCGGAGTTGACTTCGACGACCTCCCCGGAGAGCGGCATGTAGACGTCGCTCGCCGCCTTGACGCTTTCGACGACGCCGAAGGGCTCGCTCCGCTGCTTGACTGTTCCGACTTCCGGCAGCTCGACAAAGACGACGTCGCCGAGGCTATCCTGAGCGTAATCTGATATGCCTACCGTGTAGACGTCGCCGTCTTTCTTGGCCCATTCGTGGGACTTCTGGTACCGTACTGACTCATCAAAGGTCATTGGGGTCTCCTCTGGAATGTGTAAGAAAATCATAACGCAGGGCCCGTCGCTACGCAAGGCGGGAGTCGTGAGACCGTCGAAAGTTGTCCACAATTGATGCACATGGAAAGGTCCGGCGGCTTGGAACCACCGGTTCAAGAATTCTCGAATTTATTCGGAATAGTAGTCAGAACTCGTGCTCGAAGGCACTCCGGATGCATGAATCCCATATTTTGGAGTGCCCGGCAATATCAATCTATTGTTTCGATAGATTTCGCTCTATTTCTACACAATGTATCCACAAGCGCCGTTTCCGAGCGGTTAATCACGCTTGTCAATCCCTTTGTAGAAAATTCTTACCTGTTTGTAGAGCCCTTCCCCTTCGCTTTCGGTACCGAGTTCGGAGATGTCGTTTAGGGCCGTGTGAATGAGACGCCGTTCGAAAGGATTCATCGGCTCCAGCAGCCGGGAGCTTCGGGTCCGCTTTACCTGGTCCCCTACCTTGTGGGCGAGGCGGACGAGGTTCTCCTCCCGCCGGGCCCGGTAGTTCTCGCTGTCGAGGACCACCTTTACATCGCCGTGGTCGAGTTTAGCGGCGACAATGTTGGTCAGAAGCTGCAGGGCGTCGAGGTTCTTACCCTTCTTCCCGATGAGGATCGAGGAGTGTTCGGTGTCGAGCCGGACGCCGAGCTTTGCGGGCTCCCGGTACATTATTCTGGCCTCGGCGGGGAACCCCATCTTCTCGGTGACGTTTTGTAGAAAATCTGCAATGGCGTGCTCGAAGTCGTTCTCCGGGGTTGGGTTTCTGGTCGCGGTTGCTGCCGGCTGGGCGTCGTGGAGGTGGACTCGAATCCGGACCTTCTTCTGGATTCCGAGAAATCCACCCTTCTGGGTGTCGAGAAGCTCTACATCAAACTCGTCCGGCTCGAGCCCGAGAGTATCGATGGCGAGATCGATGGCCTCTCTCTCCGTTTTTCCTTCGAATTCGTGAACCATGTGTTGTCTCCAGCGTTACCGGCCTCTCTATGCCGGATGTTTCTTGATATTGTTGAAGTACTGCTGCCCGGCGGTCAGGACGTTGGTCACAATCCAGTAGACCAGGAGGCCCGACGGCATGTTGTACAGGACGAAGAAGAAGACGATCGGCAGCATGTAGGTCATCATCTTCATATTCCCCGCGCTCGCCTGGGGTGTCTGCATGGTCTTGCTGGTAACCAGTTGGGTTGCCACGAAGAGCACCGGCAAGAGCCGCAGGTCGTTCCACCCGAGGAACGGCAGGGTAAACTCTCCGAAGTTCCAGATCGATTCCGGAGAAGACAGGTCGGTTATCCAACCGGGGATGAATGTGGCCCCTCGGAGATCGAAGTGGTTGTTGAAGAGTCCGAACATCGCGATGAAGAAGGGAAACTGGAGCGCCATGGGAAGACAGCCGCCGAGGGGGTTTATCCCCTCCTTCTTGTAAACCGCCGCCATCTCGGCGTTGAGCTTTTGTGGGTTGTCCTTGTACTTTTCCCGAAGCTCGGTAATCTTCGGGCTCATCTCCTGCATCCGGGCCGTCGATTCGTAACTCTTCTTGGTAAGGGGGAACATCAGCACCTTGACGATGATAGTAAGGATGATGATGGCGACGCCGTAGTTGGGGACCACCTGGTAGATGAGGTTCAAGAGAAACTTGAGAACGTTCTCGAGCCAGCCGAGGAGGAAGCGGGAATCGATTGCCGCGTCGAGCTCCTCAGAGATTCCGAAGGCGTTTTCGCCCGAATCGGTGTACCGGGCGAGAACGCGGTTGATCTTAGGTCCGAGGTAGAACCGATAGGTGTCGCTGTTGGCACTGCTGCGGATCGGCGGCCGGGAAAAGAACACCTGGGAGGCCTCGGGGACGTCGGTAACTGCTTCGGTGGAGACGGTAATGTCGTACTGGGTAACCCCGGGGATCCCTACAAAGGCGAAATACTTGCCGACAACGGCGACCCAGTCGACCCGGTCCTCGATGAGTTCGGTGTTCCGCCGGTTTAGGTTGATGTTGTCCCGGTTGCCGTCCCGGTAGGAGAAGTAGCGCCGGTATTCGTTTCTGTTGTCGAGCTCCCGGAACTCCGGCCCGATCTGGGGACCGAAGCTGAGGGTGTAGGCGTACCCCTCTTCGGAGGCCGGGAGAAACTCGTTGACGCTGTTCGCGAAGGCCACCTCGAGCTCGAAGAGATACTCGCCGTCGGCGAAACGGTAGGTCTTGGTGATGGTAAAGGGAGTGTCCTCCCGGCCGGGAATGTAGAAGTCCCGGAAGAATTCTACCGTCTTACCGTTGTCCCGGACCCGGACGTCGTACACTGCGTCGACGGCCGGCGTATCCGGCCCGCCGAAGTGGAGCCGGAAGGCCCCCGGGGCTTCGCCCGGATTATAGACCATGTCCACCGGGGTTCCCTGGATGGTGTCGGTGTGCTCCTTGAGAAGGAACTCGGAAACCTGGGCACCCCGACTGTCGAGGACGACCTGGAGAAGGTCGGTAGAGACCGTGACCTCCCGGGGCCGGATCGACGAATCCTCTACAGGGAGAATCCGGGATGCCGATACCATGCGGCCGCTACTCGGGGTCTGGGTTTGGGGCTGTGAGCCGTCTCCGGGGTCTTGGGCGTCGGTGTCCCGGGGTTCGGCAGGTTCCTCTGCCGGAGCCGGTTCGGCGGTGCTTGCCGGTGGCGCCGGTTCCGGTGGGTAGAGAGCATTTTGAATCATAAAGCCGGCAGTAATGACCACCACCGACAGAACCACCGCCAAGAGCGTTCGTCTATCCATCTAATCGTTCCATTTTTCCGTTACCAGGCCGAGACGCGCGAGTGCCGCCTGAAGGTCTTCGAGCTGCCGGCCAAAGGGTATCTCCGCCGAGTCGACCAGAAGGGCAATGTCAAAGCCGGGACGGATTCCTCCCTTGACCCGGCGATACAGTTCCCGTCCACGGCGGCGGAGGCGGTTACGCTCCACCGCTGACTTTGTCTTTCGGCGCCCGGCAAAAACTGCCCGGCTTATCTCCAACCCATTGGGGACATAGCGAAGGCGCAAGGCACCCATCCTGCAGCCGGTTCGGCTGCGAAACACTCGTTGGATGTCGCTTCTGCGCCTAAGGATCTCGTCCTTAGTAAGGCTTTTTTTCGTCGGCAACGGATAGCTTCTTGCGCCCCTTCGCTCGACGTCGTTTTAGAACCATCCGGCCGCCCTTGGTGTTCATTCGTGCACGAAATCCAAAGGTCCGGCGGCGCTTTCTTCTACTAGGCTGATATGTTCGTTTCATGGTCTTTGTCCTTGCGAGATAACCGGCGAAGTATACTAGCCGGATTCGGTGGTGTCAATCGCGGTGTTCGAGATGGTCTTTGAGCCGCTCGAGGGAGCGCTTGAGGTTCGATTCGGGCAAGCGCTCGAGGGCTTCGGAGGCGTTTTCGGATGGGGGGGCCGCGGCGGCTGCCCGGCGGGGAGCTGAGTCGGGGCCGGTTTCCGGGGCCGGGGTTTGGTCGGCAAACGGGTTCCCGGCCGGCGGGACATTTTTGGGGAGGGGGTCCGGTGACCCGGTCTCTTCCCGGGCCATTCGAAAACAGAGCTGCTCGATTCCCAGGTTCGGAAAGCGGTCCTGGATCGCCTCGAGAATCTCGGCCTGCTTGGCGTGGAGGCGTTGAAGCCACGCCGGATGGTCCACCTCTAGGTAAAGGGCGCCGTTCTTGATGTCTACCGGGTCGGCATGGGCCGCAAGGTCGGTACCGACTAGGCCGTGCCACTGGGAGAAAAACCCGATGAGCCCTTCGTCGTCCTGGTCGACGTAGCGTCCGAAGAGTCTTTTGAGTATTGCTTCCGCCTTATCCATGTCGGGTCAACACGCCTCTCTCTACCGAGTATACCAAGCGGTCGGCCCCGGCGTCCCGGGGAAGCTGCTCCTGGGGCAGAAAGGTAAAGTAGGCCTGGTCGAAGGTGGGCATCCGGGAAAGGAGGCGTTCCCTCTTTCCCCGGTCGAGCTCTAAGAGCACGTCGTCGATCAGGAGGATCGGCGGCCGGGGGTGGACCTGGTAGTAGTAGTGGACCTGTCCGAGGCGCAACAGGAGTGAGAGGAGCCGCTGCTGCCCCGTCGACGCCGTGGCGACGTAGTCCCGCTCGTCGTAGAGAAAGAGGAGTCGGTCCCGGTGGGGCCCGGAGGTGGTCGTGCCGAGGGCAAGGTCCCGGCTCCGGCGGGCGAGGAGGGTCTCCCGGGGGTCCTCGGCGCCGGCTTCCGGGTAGTGCCAACTCGGGCGGTACGCCAGGCGGACCGCCTCGGGGTCCTCCGCTACGGCGCGGTAGAGGTCGCCGAGGACCTCGTTAAAGGTCTCCACGGCGCCTTTGCGTCGATGCATCATCTCGAGACCCGTCGCAACGAGCTGTGTGTCGAGGGCGTCGAGGAGCTCCTGGGCGCCCCGTTTGAGGGCGTCGTTCCGTTGTCGCAAGACCCGGTGGTAGCGCCGCCGGGTGTCAACGAAGCCTGGGTCGTAGAGAACGACGGTCTGGTCGAGAAAGAGGCGCTGGAGCTCCGGTGCTCCGGAGACGAAGCGGATATCGTCGTGACAGAAGACAATACAGGGCTGAATGGACAGGAGCTCCCGGCGGTCCTGGATCGCCCTTCCGTCGACTGCGATATCCTTACCGCCCCCGAGGGTAACGGTGATGCTCTTTTCCAGCGGTTCAGCGGGAAGGGTGCCGGCTACGCGACATTCGTCGCCGCCGAAACGGACCATCTCCCGGTCCCGGGTGGTCCTGAAGGAGGAGCCGTAGCAGAGCAGGTGAATCGCCTCGAGAAAGTTCGTCTTTCCTTGGCCGTTTTCTCCGATAAGGACGATTTCCCGGGCATCGGTATCCACGACGCCGTCGGCGAGATTCCGGAAGGAGTAGAGTCGTAACCGGCCAAAAGCCATCTGCTTCGGCGGGACGCCCTAGTCGAGTTGCATCGGCATCACGATGTGGAAGTAGTCCTCCCGGGGTACCGAGTAAATGGTCAACGCCCTGGTGGCTTCGGTAAAATTGATGGTGATGTTGTCCGTACCGATAACCCGAAGGGGATCGAGGAGGTAGCCGTAGTTGACGGCAATTTTTGTCTCCGGCCCTTCATACTCGCAGCTGATCTCTTCGTGGGCGACGCCGACCTCACTCTCCTCGGAGCTGAGTGTAAAGGCTCCCTCGGCGATGTTTAGGTAGATGCGTTTGGACTTTTCGACCAAGAGACTTACCCGCCGAAGGGCTTCGAGGACCTCTTCTCGTACCAGGGTGACGGTATGGGTTTGGCTTTCCGGGATTACCCGCTGATAGTTGGGAAATTGTCCTTCGATGAGGGCCGAAGAGATCTTCTGGTTTTCGAATTGTACGAAGAGGTTCTTCTCTGTTACCGCCATCGAAAAGGTGCCGTCACCGCTCGCGAGCTTCTTTATGAGCTGGAGCACCTTCGGCGGTACGATGATGCCGTCGAACTCTTTGATCTCCTGCTCCGGGGTTTTCCGGACGTAGGCGAGGCGCCGGCCGTCGGTGGCAACCATCACCAGATCCCCTTCGATGTTCTCCATGTAGACACCGTTCATGAAGTAGCGGGTTTCGTCGTCCGAGACGGCAAATATGGTCTGGTTGACCATATCGAGAAACTCCCGCTGACCGACCTCGAAGTAGGCCTCGTCGGCGATAAGCTGGAGTTCCGGAAACTTCTCCGCCTGGATGCTTCGGAGTTGAAAATCGATGTTCTTAAACAGCGGTTTGATGGTCAGGGATCCGTCGCCGGCGAGCTCGAAGGAGACCTCCCCCGGCGGAAGGGCTCTGAGAATACCGACGAGCTTGTCGCAAAAGACTGTTGTCTTCCCGTGTTCGGTTACCTCCGCCGCTATTCTGGTTTCGAAGCCTATCTTGAGGTCCGTCGCTCGAATAACGAGAGCGCCGTCGCCGGTTTCGATGAGAACGTTGGACAGAACCGACAAGCTGTTTCGAGAGGAAATAATCTCCTGGGAGAGCGAAACTTCCTTGAGAATGGTATCTCGTTCGACTTTAAACTTCATAGGTTCCTATCCTTCTTCCCGCATACTCTATAGAAGTAAATTCTAGTCGTAGTGGTAATAGGCTCGATGAATATGTGGATAAGCCCGATAAACCACTGTCTAAGCGAAGCATACAGGGAGAATAGCTCTGTGAAAAGCATTCTTAAGCTGTCCACATTGTCCACAGGATTGACGGTTTTCCACAGAAGGCTCAGATTGTACTAAGACTTTGTGCTCTGTTCTTTTACGTTCCGGATAAGAAACTGGATGGTCGGTTCCAGGGTGGGATCCGTTCGCATTCTGCTTTCTATCCGTTGGCAGGCGTGCATGACCGTGGTATGGTCCCGGCCGCCGAACTCGAGGCCGACCTCGGTGGTAGAGTATTCGGTCATCTCTCTTGTTATGTACATGGCGAGCTGTCGCGGAAAGGCGATGACCTTGGTTCGTTTTTTTCCCTTGAGCTCTTGATTCGAAAGGTTGAAATAGTCGGCGATAACCCTCTGGATGACGTCGATGGTTACGTTGGTCTGCTGGGGGCTTGCGAAAAAGTCTTTGAGCTGCTGTTTGGCGACTTCCGCCGTAATGTCCTTGTCGACGAGCTCGGCGTAGGCGACCAGCTTGGTGAGGGCCGACTCTATATCGCGAACGTTGGTGGTGACGTTGGTACAGATAAGCTCGATGACCTCTTCGGGTATCCGGATGTTGGTCTGGTCGACCTTTTTCTTGAGGATGGCGTACCGGGTTTCGTAGGAGGGGGGTTGAAGGTCGACGTTGAGACCGCGTTCGAAGCGACTCCGGAGGCGGTCGGTCAGGTCCCGGATCTCGGAAACCGGGCGGTCGCAGGTAAAAACCATCTGTTTGTTGGCGTCGTAGAGGGCGTTGAACGTGTGGAAGAGTTCTTCCTGGGTCTCCGGCTTCTTCTGAAGAAAATGGATATCGTCGATAAGGAGGACGTCGGCGTAACGGTACTTGTTCTTGAATGCCTGGGTGCGCTTCTCCCGGATCGACTGAATAAAATCGTTGGTAAAGCTCTCCATGGTTACGTAGACGATCTTGAGGTTGTCGAACTCTTGATGGACCGAGTTCCCGATCGACTGGATAAGGTGCGTCTTGCCGAGGCCTACTCCGCCGTAGATAAGACAGGGGTTGTAGCCGGTCCCAGGATTCTTGGCGATGGCCATGGCGGCGTTCGCCGCGAAAGAGTTGTTTTGGCCGATGACAAAGTTGTCGAAGGTGTACTCGAGGCGAAGGTTGGGATGAGGGGCCTTGGTCTTCGGTTTGTCGAGGACCGCCGTCGAGGTCTTGGTCTTTTTGGGGACCGGGCCCGGGGTCTCTAATCGCCGTATTTGAAAATCGATGTCCAGGCCGGTCCCGGAGAGCTCCTGGATTTTTTCTTCTATCTTAGAGAGATAGCGCTGCTTTACTTGGTCGCGGTAGAAGGAGGAGGGAACGGATACCACGATCTGGTTCTCCATCGAGTGGGAGTAGCTCATGCGGTTGAACCACATGGCGAACTCCTGTTCGGATATCTCCTCCTGAAGCTGCTTCATTGCTTCGTGCCAAAAAACGCTATAGTCCCATTCGCCCGCCGCCATGAAAGCTCCAATTATCCACAATCTATTAACAACAAACCCCTCAAAAGGGTATGAACACAAGAAGGTATGGTACCACGAATGGTGACCCTCACCAATGCGTTATGAGGAAGTTTTTCGGCTTAGTAGACAGAATTCGGCTATATAGGTGTTAGGGGACGAATCCATGCACAGGTAACGCTACTTTTATCCACAGCCTATCCACAGATGGCGAAGGGCGTGCGAGGTGCTCTATCTTTACTTGGCAAAGGAAGATGTCTATACTTATGTCCATAATGACAGAAGCATACTCCGCCAGCAATATCCAGATTCTCAAGGGTCTGGAGGCCGTCAGAAAACGGCCTGGCATGTATATCGGTTCTACCGGCTCCGCAGGTCTCCATCATCTGGTCTACGAGGTCGTGGATAACAGTATCGACGAGGCTCTCGCGGGTCACTGTGACACGGTGAGAGTTCAGATTCTTCCGGACAATGTTATCCAGGTGGACGACAACGGCCGGGGAATTCCCGTCGATCGGCACGAGGAGGAGGGCCTGAGCGCCCTCGAGATCGTGATGACCCGCCTCCACGCCGGAGGTAAGTTCGACAAGAAGAGCTACCAGGTCTCCGGAGGGCTCCACGGCGTAGGCGTCTCGGTCGTGAACGCGCTATCGGAATGGTGCCGGGTGGAAGTCTATCGCGACGGGAAGATCTACACCCAGGAGTACCGTCGAGGCATTCCGACCGGTGGGGTGGAAGAGATCGGTACTACCGACAAGACGGGAACGATGACGCGGTTCCATCCCGATCCGGATATCTTCGAAGAACCGATGTACTCCTTCGACACGCTCTCGACCCGTCTCCGGGAGCTTGCGTTTCTGAATAGAGGTATCCGGATCGACATTTCGGACCTCCGGGGGCCGAGCGAAAAGAGCCACTCATTCCGGTTCGACGGCGGTGTCAAAGAGTTTGTCAGCTTCTTGAACAAGAACAAGACCCTCATCAACAAGGAGCCGATCTACTGCGAAGGGGAACGGGAGGGTGTGATGATGGAAATCGCGATGGAGTACAACGACGGCTATAACGAGGCCATCTTCTCCTTCGCGAACAACATCAACACCCGGGAAGGGGGGACCCACTTGGTCGGCTTCAAGTCCGCCCTAACCCGGACCTTGAACGATTTCTTGAAGAAGTCGAAGTACTCCAAGAGAGTCGACGAGAGCTTTACCGGGGACGACGTCCGGGAAGGCCTTACCGCCATTGTGTCGGTAAAGGTTCCGGATCCTCAGTTTGAGGGTCAGACCAAGGGAAAGCTCGGAAACTCAGAGGTCAAGGGGATTGTCGAATCCTTTCTCAACGAGGCGCTCTCGGCGTATTTCGATGCGAACCCCGGGGACGTCGACCGGATTCTGGAGAAGACGGTTATGGCGGCGAAGGCCCGGGAAGCCGCCCGGCGGGCCCGGGAGCTGACCCGGCGAAAGAGCTTTCTCGAGAGCGCCGGACTCCCCGGGAAGCTTGCCGACTGCAGCGAGAAGGACCCCTCGAAGGCGGAGGTCTACATCGTCGAAGGGGACTCCGCCGGCGGTACGGCGAAGCAGGGGCGGGACCGGCAGTTCCAGGCGATTCTTCCCCTTTGGGGGAAGATGCTGAACGTCGAGAAGACCCGGATCGACAAGGTCCTGGCAAACGACAAGCTACAGCCGATTATCACCACCCTGGGTACCGGAGCGGGACCGAACTTTGAGCTGGAGCGGCTCCGGTATCACAAGGTCATTATTATGGCCGACGCCGACGTCGACGGCTCGCATATCCGGACGCTGCTTTTGACCTTCTTCTTCCGGTACATGCCCGAGCTGCTGGAGCACGGCCACGTCTTTCTGGCGATGCCTCCCCTCTACAAAGTCTCGGTAAACCGGAAGGAGTGGTACGCCTACAACGAGATCGAACGGGACAAGATTCTCGCCGGTCTCGACGGAAAGAGCGAGAAGGCGGCGATCCAACGGTACAAAGGCCTCGGAGAGATGAACTCGGAGCAGCTCTGGGAAACTACGATGAACCCGGAAACTCGAAACATCATGCAGATCCGCCTCGAGGATGCGGTAGAGGCGGACGATATCTTTACAACCCTCATGGGCGAACAGGTTGCTCCCCGTCGGGAGTTTATCGAACAGAACGCCCTCTCCGTCGCAAACCTCGACATTTAGCCCCTGGAGTAGCAAGTGTCCGATCAAGAAGAGAGAACGGGCCGGGTCATTCCCGTAGCCATAGAAGACGAGGTTCGCACCTCCTACCTGAACTACGCGATGTCCGTCATCGTCAGCCGGGCCCTCCCGGATATCCGGGACGGGCTGAAGCCGGTTCACCGGCGGATTCTCTACGCGATGAACGAGATGGGCCTCCGGTCCGACCGGCCCTTTAAGAAGTGTGGCCGGATCGTGGGAGACGTCTTAGGTAAGTTCCATCCCCACGGCGACCAGAGCATCTACGACGCCTTGGTGCGTCTGGCTCAGGATTTCTCGATGCGCTACAAGGCGGTCGACGGACAGGGCAACTTCGGTTCGGTGGACAACGACCCGCCGGCGGCCATGCGGTACACCGAGGCGCGCCTTACCAAGATTGCCGAGGAGATGCTCCGGGATATCCGGAAAGAGACCGTCGACTTCGCGAACAACTACGACGACACGATGACCGAACCGTCGGTTCTTCCGGCGGCCTTCCCCTTTCTGTTGGCAAACGGCGCCAACGGGATCGCCGTCGGGATGGCGACGAACATGGCCCCCCACAACCTGGGGGAAATAGCCCGGGCCGTATCCGCCTTGATAGACGATCCCGAGCTCGAGTCCCGGGACTTGATGAAGTATATCCACGGCCCGGACTTTCCCACCGGCGGGATTATCTACGGTACCCGGGGGATTCGGGAGGCTTACGAGACAGGCCGGGGGCGTATAGTCCTCCGGGCGCGCTTCGCGATCGAGACAGGCCGGGGTGGCCGGGATGTTATCGTGATTACCGAGATGCCCTACCAGGTGAACAAGGCGGCGTTAATCGCCCGGATCGCCGACCTGGTCCGGGATCGAAAGATCGACGGAATCAGCGATCTCCGGGACGAATCGGACCGGAACGGCATGAGGGCGATTATCGAGCTGAAGAAAGGGGCGAGCCCAAAGATCGTCCTGAATCAGCTCTTCAGCCACACGCAGCTACAGATAAGCTTTAACGTAAACGCCTTGGCCCTGGTTAACGGCAGACCGCAGACCCTGGGGCTTCGACAAATCCTTCAGGCTTTTATCGACCACCGTTACGAGGTTATCGTCCGGCGGACCAATTACGATCTCCGGAAGGCCGAAGAGCGGGCCCACATTCTCGAAGGGCTCAAGATCGCCCTTGACAACATCGACGAGGTGATCGCCCTGATAAAGGCGTCCAAGGATGTCGACGCCGCCCGAACCGGGTTGATGGAGCGCTTCAAGCTGAGCGAGGTCCAGGCGCAGGCCATCCTCGATATGCGCCTCCAGAAGCTCACGAGCCTCGAAACCCAAAAGATTATCGAGGAGTTAGAAGAGGTCCGGAAGCTGATCGCCGAGCTCAAGGCGCTCCTAGCGAGCGACGAGAAGCTCCGGCAGGTTATCAAGGACGAGACGTCGGATATTGCCGACCGCTTTGGAGACGGGCGCCGGACCGAGATTATTCCGGAAGAGATCGAGGCTATCGATATCGAAGACCTGATCCAGAAAGAGGACATGGTCGTGGTAATCTCCCACCGGGGATACGCCAAGCGGATCGCTACCAGCTCCTACCGGATCCAAGGCCGGGGGGGAAAGGGTTCTTCCTCGTCGAACCTCCGGGAGGACGACTTCGTCGAGCATCTGTTTATCGGATCGACCCATGACCATATTCTGTTCCTGACGAGCGAGGGGAAGGCCTACTTCTTGAAGGTCCACGAGCTTCCCGAGGTCTCCCGGCAGGCGAAGGGGCAGCACCTCCGGGGACTTCTGGCCGTTTCGACCGATGAGTCGATCAAAGCCGCCCTCGCCATTCGAGACTTTACCGTCGAAGCCAACGCCTTTTTGGCTACCGCCCGGGGGGTCGTAAAGAAGGTAAAGGTCGAGGATTTCCGCAACGCCCGAACCCGGGGAATTACCGCGATCAACCTGGACAACCAGGACACCGTGATCCGGGCCCTCCTAACCAGCGGAAAGGACGAGGTAATCCTGGTTACCCGCCGGGGCCTCGGCTTGAGGATTCAGGAGGAGACGGTTCGTCAGATGGGCCGAGCGACCCGAGGCGTCCAGGGCATCCGTCTCGGAAAGGAGGATGAGCTCGCCGGGGCCGTCGCCGTCCAACCCGACGCGACCATGCTGCTCTTGACCGAGTTCGGCTACGGGAAGCGGTGCAAGTTTAGCGAGCTCACTCCCCACGGTCGGGCCACTCGCGGCCAGACGCTTTACAAAACCGGCGAGCGCACCGGCGAAGTGATTGGTGTGCTCCCGGTGGGGGAAGACGACGAGGTGATGGCGATTACCTCCCAGGGAAACACCCTGAAGCTCCGGGTCTCGGATATACCCATTCAGACCCGGGTAGCCGGGGGTGTCCGGCTTATCAACATAGACCGGCCGGACTACGTGGTCGGCGTTGCCCGGGGCGGGGACGACGAAGAAGACACCCCGACCGGGGAGTAACGTTTCACGTGAAACAATTCCCCGGTATCAAGCTGCCGGCAGCCCTGCTGCTGGCGCTGGGGGCCGCGGTGGCAAGCGGCCTCGTCTACCCCGGGGATAACGGATACTCACTCACCCGAAACTACCTGAGCGACCTCGGAATGACCGTCACCCAGGACGGCGAGGAGAACCTCGCCGGGGCCCTCCTCTTCCTCGGGGCTTGCGGCGCTTTCGGCTACGCCGTCTGGCGGTTCGCCCGGCTTCTCGGTGGCGCTCGGGTAGAAGAAGGCGATCCGGGGGGCGGCGAGCGACTTTCGAGCGGCGGCGAGCGCGGCTCCGGCGCGCCGCCGGACACCACGGGCAGGATCCCGGGTCGGCCTCCGGGCCGGGATCCGGGCGCCGAGCGCCTACCCGGCGGGGCGCGCCTTCCGTTCGGCGGAGCCCTTCCGAGGGCTGCTCCGGCGGGGCTCCTCTACCGGCTCAGTAGAGCAGGGGTTCACCTCGGTGGGTTTCCGGCCGGTGTCTTCTTTCTGCTTACCGGGCTGACGCCGAAGGATCATCTCTTTCACCTCCATAACTGGGTCTCCTATTCCGCCTTCTTGGCGCTGACGCTTCTCTGGGTCTCGGCTGCGTTTCTCGGGCCCCCGGGGCGGCTCCGGGGGGTTCACCTCTCGATGGTTCTCCTTTCGGCGGCATATCTCGCGGTGCTCTTCTCCCGGCCCTCCTGGGAAATGCCGGAGGGGTGGGCCCTTCAGGTTGTCGCTCAGAAGACGGTGGTTGCCGGAAACTGGCTGGGGTTGTTCCTGGGGGCGACCCTTCTTCGGTCCGCGACTGTTTCACGTGAAACATGAACGAGCCCCTAACCAGCAGCGAAAGCCGGTCAACGATTAAAGGATCCCGGTTTGTAGGGCTTCTCCACCGGATCGAGACCGAAGCGGAGGCGAAAGCGCTCATCGCCAAGACCCGGGCGTCCCACCCCGGAGCTTCTCACGTCGCTTACGCCTACGCGGTTGGCCCGGAGAAGAGCCTTCTCTGGGGACAGAGCGACGACGGAGAGCCCCATGGCACCGCCGGCCGTCCGATTATGGATCAGATCTCCGGCGCCGGGCTCTCCCACTGTTTGGTGATGGTGGTCCGCTATTTCGGGGGCACAAAGCTCGGAACCGGAGGGCTGGTACGGGCCTACGGCGATACAGCCAAAGAGACGATCGCCAAAGCCTCTACCCGAAAGCTCGTCGAGCGACTCGGGTTTACCCTTGAAATTGCCTACGAACACGCCGATCCCTCCTTCCGGCTCATCGAAGAGCTTGGGGGAACGGTCGACCAACGAACCTTCGGGAGTGCCGTTAGGGTGACCGGAACGCTTCCTGCAGCGGCTCTACGGGAGTTTTCTCGTATGGTGGGGGACCTAACGTCCGGAAGAAGCTATCCGGAAATCTCGGAGAGTAGCTCGGCGTAGGGACTGCCTTTGATGTACTTCTGGCCCTCCGCCCAGAGTTTCTTTTTTTCCGCCTCCGAAAGGAAGGTGGCGAATATCCCGTTTCGAATGATCTGAACGATCTCCGGCAGGGAAAAGACCTCGGCGTCGATGAGGCGCTCGTACTCTTCGTAGAGGCTTACTCCGAAGAGGGTCGGGTCGTCGGTGTTGACCGTCACAAAGATCCCAAAATCGAAGAAGGGCCGGATCGGGTGATCCTTGAGCGTTGTGGCGTACTTCCGCGTGTAGAGGTTGCTTGTGGGGCAGATCTCCAGAGGAATCTGGCGGTCCCGGATGTGGCGCATCAGCCCCCTGTCGAGGATGGCGCTCGTTCCATGACCTATGCGCTCGACCTCGAGAAGCTTGACGGTTTCCCAAATTGATTCGGGGCCGACGTCTTCCCCGGCGTGGGCGACAACGTGCAAACCCGCTTCCCGGGCCCGGGCGAATACCGGTTGATACTCCCGGGCGGGGCCTGCCTGTTCGGCACCGCCGAGTCCGAGGCCTATTACCGAATCCTTCCGGTGCTTTAGCGTAAGCTCGAGGTTCCGCATCGCGTTCTCGACGCCGAATCCCCGGGAGACGTCGACGATGTATCGGACGGTAATGCCCTTCTTGGCGATCCGATTGGCACCCTTGTCGAGACGGTCGATCAATTGGCTGAAGTCTATGCCGTTCTGCAGAAGCTTTGTCGGGGCGACAAAGATCTCGGCGTACCGGACATTGTTCTCGAGAAGATAGGCTTCTGCGTCATCCACCAGATAGGCCAGATCCTGCTCTTCAAGGAAGCAGGCTTGGATGATGTTGATGAAGAGATCGATAAACTCGGTGAGACTCCGGATCTTGAACCGCTGTTCGAGCTCCTCTTTCGAAGATATGCCGAGGTCGAGATTGTGCTTCTCGATGAGCGCCCAGATGGAGTTCGACGTCACCAGGCCTTCGATATGGAGGTGAATTTCGGTCTTGGGAAAATCGCGCAAGAAGGCGGAAAGAGCTTGCTGGGACTGCGCATGGCTGGTCGACGACTTTTTATGCATTAACTGCCCTTCTTGCGGGTTCACGGTCCGGGTCTCATTCATATAAACCTAACATATTCCCGACGTTTTTCAATGTAGTACGGCCAAACCACAACTCTAGTAGGATTTTCGACCAGTCTATCGATTATCTGTAGTGAAATGGCTATACTCGCGGCTGCGATGGGAGAAGTCGTTGTCTTTGCGAATCAGAAAGGAGGGGTCGGAAAAACCACCACCGCCGTCAATCTCGGAGCATACCTGGCGCTTGCCGGGAGGAAGGTTCTCTTGGTCGATTTTGATCCCCAGGGGAATCTCTCGAGCAGCGTGGGCCATCGAAACGCCGAGATCGGCATCTACGAGGTGTTGATGGGACAAGTCGATCCGAAGTCGGTTATCGGATCCACCGACATCCCTGGGCTCGACATTCTTCCGTCGACGATCGACCTCTCCGGCGCGACCGTCGAGCTCGTAGAAGCCGACGGCCGGGAGTACTTTCTCAAAGAGGCCCTTCGTCCCCTCCGCGATTCTTACGACTACCTGTTGATCGACAGCCCCCCTTCCCTCGGGCTATTGACGGTCAACGGATTAGCTGCCGCCGACAAGGTACTGATTCCTCTGCAGTGCGAATACTTCGCCCTCGAGGGCCTTACTCAGCTGTTGCAGAGCATCGAAAAGATACAGAAGAGCGTAAACACCGGCCTCGAGATTCTCGGGATCGTCTTTACCATGTACGATTCCCGGACCCGCCTCGCCCAGGACGTGGTTCAAGAGGTCATCAGCTACTTCGGCCGCCGGGTCTTCCAGACCATCATCCCCCGGAACGTCCGGCTCTCCGAAGCTCCTTCCCACGGCGTGCCGATCCATAGCTACGATCCGGAATGCGCCGGCGCCAAGAGCTACGCGAAACTCGCCGAGGAGGTGCTGCAGCGTGAGCAAGCGAAGACTCGGTAAGGGTATCGACGCCCTTCTCGGAGGGCCGGCGGAGGACACCACGGCCGAAACCACGGCCGACACCACGGTCGAGGGTGCCCCCTCCGGAGCGGCAGGAGGGGAAGGCGAGCCGAAGGAAGGCATTGTGACCCTCCCCCGGGAAAGGATCCGGCCGAATCCCGACCAGCCCCGGAAGCGCTTTTCCCAAGACACCCTCGAGGAGCTCGCGGCGTCGATCCGGGAAAAGGGCGTCATTCAGCCCATCGTCGTCGAGGCGGAAAAGGACGGCAGCTACCAGATTGTCGCCGGGGAGCGGCGGTATCGAGCGGCGGGGCTCGCCGGGCTTACCGAGCTTCCCGTTCTGATACGCACGTTCACCCAGTCCGAGAAGCTCGAGATTGCCCTGATCGAGAACCTGCAACGGGAGGATCTGAACCCCATCGAGGAGGCCCAGGCCTTCGCCGGGCTGATCAAGGAGCACGGGTGGACCCAGGAAGAGCTCGCACAGCGTCTCGGCGTAAGCCGGACCGCCATCGCAAACAGCATCCGGCTGTTGAAGCTTCCGGAGGATATTAGCGAGCTGGTCGAAGAGGGGACCCTGTCGGCGGGGCACGCCCGGGCCGTCCTTTCCCTCCACGGCGAGGCGGCGCAGCGGAAGCTCGCCCGGAAGATAGAAGCCGAGGGTCTTTCGGTACGAGAGGCGGAAGCCCTCGCGAAACCCCGGAAGACCACGCCCTCCGCTGGGGACGGTGGATCGAACGCGGGAACCGGCGACGCGAAAGAAGGGACCGGTAGCGGCGCGGACCCCAAGAAGGACCCCCGCCCCGTCGAGATTCAGCAAATCAACGATCAGTTGCGCGATTTTTTGGGAACGAACGTGTATGTCCGGGGGGACAACCACAGGGGTCAGATCCAGATCGACTACTATTCGATGGACGACCTCGAGCGGGTGCTGGAACTGATCTACGAAGGTACCGCCCCTCCGGAGCTAACGCTCTAGCCGGGTCTATCGCTCCGGAGACACATCCCGGCGCGAGAGGCTCGGGCTCTCGGGGTCGACGAAGCGCCAGGGCTCTTCCGGCGCCTGAGTAATGCCTATCCGCCGGGTGGCTTCGATGCGGGCCGGGGTCCGGGCCTCGAACCTCCACCCAGGCGCGCCGCCGGGGTCCTCCTCCTCTCCGACAAGCTCCACCGCTTTCGCGAGTCGCAGCGATCCCCTACCCACCAGAGACACACCATCCTCCGTCTCCTTGCGGATCCCAAGGCCCTTGCAGAGGCTCCCGGGGCCCGCGAGAAGCCGGGGCGTCTTGATGCTTCCGGGGCCTGGGTTTCGAAGCCGCCGAATGGTCGAAACGCCTGCAAGAGGCTCGGCGGCCCGGATAAGAATGGCGTCCCCTACCCCTTCGGGAGCCGAGACGACGTTCAAACAGTGGTGCATCCCGTAGATCAGGTAGACGTAGGCGAATCCCGGGGGACCGAACATTGTCTGGTTTCGCCGGCTCGGCCCCCGGAAGGAGTGGGCCGCGGGATCGTCCTGCCGGTAGGCCTCCACCTCCACGATTCGCGCAACCAGGTGATTATCCGGGGGCAGATGACGGTAGAGAAGAAGGCCCAGGAGCCCCGGGGCGGCGCGATTCGCCCGCTCGGTTAGGAATCGGGTATCCGGCGATTCGATGCGGAGGCTCACTCGGCCGCAATCTCCCCGTGGTAGCGACTCCGGAGGGGCTCCGGAAGGGGTATGGGGCGGTGGGTCGTTATGTCGATAAAGACCCCGTATTGAACCGAGGCGGCGACCACTGCGGTGTCGAGGGTGAATTCCGCCTCGAGACACCACTTGAGGCGACCGGCGTCGCGCAACCACATCTGTCCCGTAATCGGCGCATCGAAAAGCCGGAGGGCCCGCTTGTAGTCGATCTCGGTGCGGATGAGTATCGGGGCGTAGGACTCGGCCATCTGATCGGCCAACGGAAAGTAGGTATCGAGGAAATGGAGCCGGAGATCCTCGAGCCACCGTATGTAGACGATGTTGCTTACGTGTCCGGCAAAATCGATGTCGTAGGTTTTGACGGTGAAGGGAAGCGACACCATCAGCGGTCTATGGTTCTTCATTGCGTCTCCCGACAAAAGGTGTTTTGCGTTAGTATAGTACCTACCAAGGAGTCCTCGTCCATGAACGGCCAGACCCAAGACGGCAAGAAGACCATTGTCGTCGTTACTATTGTTCTTTTGATTGTGGATCTTGCCCTCGGGGCTGCTGCGTTGATTCTCGGCCCCGGCGCCCTTTTAGGTGTCGAGACCCAGGGGTCTTCGGTGGAAGAGCCGACGGACACCCCGGCGATGGCCCCGGAAGAGGCCCCGGACACGGCGCCCGAACAGGCCGCCGAGCCGGGGACGACCCTCGCCCCGGAACCCGCCGCGGAGCGGCCCGAAAGCTATCGCGTTCAACCGGGGGACACCCTTTACGACATCACTCAGAAGCTCTGGGGGGATGATGACCTCTGGCCCCTTGTCTACCTGCGGAACCGGCCGGCGGTGGATAACCCGGACCGGATTTCGCCTTTTACGACGCTTCGCCTCGGGGCATATCCCCTCTCCGGCGGCACCTTGAGGGACCGCGAGCGCAGAGAGCTCTTGGAAGGGTACGTCGCCGCCTACCAGGCGTATCGGCGCCACGGAGAAGAGGCCCTCGAGAGTGGACGATCCCGCTCTTCTGAGTATCTTATACAACGAGGCCGGCTGCTGATAAACAAGGCGCATTGGCTTCTTTACCGGGGCCTTGCCTTTGACGAGGAGCTCCTCGACCGCCATTCCGAAGAGATACAGGACCGCGACCGCCGGGTCGTAGAAGAGTACCTCCGCCGTTTCGGCGCGCCGGCCGAGTAGCGCCCCGGGAACTGCCTTCGTTGACATTGCACGGTTGATATGACTATAGTTTTCGGGCTGTGGAGAGGTGTCCGAGTGGTTTAAGGAGACGGTCTTGAAAACCGTTGAACCGCAAGGTTCCGTGGGTTCGAATCCCACTCTCTCCGTGTCGACAAGAGAATAGTGGAGAGGTGCGAGAGTGGTTGAATCGGGCTCCCTGCTAAGGAGTTGTACCCTGTCCGGGTACCGAGGGTTCGAATCCCTCCCTCTCCGTGAGACCGTGTGCCCATAGCTCAGCTGGATAGAGCGTTAGATTGCGGATCTAAAGGTCGGAGGTTCGAGTCCTCTTGGGCATACAGTGCTGGAGAGATGCGAGAGTGGTTGAATCGGGCGGTCTCGAAAACCGTTGAGCCGTTCTGCGGCTCCGAGGGTTCGAATCCCTCTCTCTCCGAGTTGGCCGGCGTCTCCCTGCGGCGAGGTCGGCGTTCGTGACATTCGAATTGGAGAGGTGACCGAGTGGCCGAAGGTGCACGCTTGGAAAGCGTGTGTACCCATCCGGGTACCGAGGGTTCGAATCCCTCTCTCTCCGGTTTTGCCCCTTCAGTCCCCGCGTTAGGTCCTGTGCAGTTACCTACTGCCCAACCCCGTCAGGTCCGGAAGGAAGCAGCGGTAAGCAGCAAGGGACGTGCCGCAGAAAGCTTGGCGCGCGCTGGAGGGGTTTTACTTACACGATGGATTTTGAAGTAACCGCCACGAGAAAACGCCCCCGGAAACTCGAGGAAATCGCCGGGCAAGAGTTCGTCGTCGCTACACTGCGGCACTCCCTCAAGGCCGGCCGGTTGGCCCACGCGTACCTCTTTTCGGGCCCCCGGGGCGTGGGAAAGACCACCGCTGCCCGGGTTCTCGCACGGTCGCTCAACTGTCCGGAGGGCCCGGATCCTTCCGGCTGTCCGGACTTCGGCGACGGTGACGCGATTATCCGCGGGACCTCCCTCGACGTTATCGAGATTGACGGCGCTTCCAACACCTCGGTAAACGACGTCCGGACCATTCGGGAGGAGATTCTCTTTCCCCCGCAGAGCGGCCGGTACAAGATTTACATAATCGACGAAGTCCACATGCTGTCCAACAGCGCCTTCAACGCGCTTCTAAAGACCATAGAGGAGCCACCCCCCCACGTTGTCTTCGTCTTCGCGACGACGGAGATCCAGAAGGTTCCGGCAACTATCCGCTCCCGGTGCCAGCACTTCTCCTTCCGGCTGATTCCCTTGGAGGTGATCCACGAAAAGCTCAGGGAGGCGGCCGGGGAACTCTCCCTGGACGTGGAAGACGCCGCTCTGGGGTGGATTGCCAAGGAAGCCCGGGGATCCTTACGGGACGCCTACACCCTCTTTGACCAGATTGCTTCTCTGACCGAGGGAAAGATTACCGCCGCGGCAATCTCCGAGACCCTCGGGCTCTCGGAACCCGAGCGTATCCGGGAGTTGGTTGCAGCGATCGCCGGAGGCCGGACCGACGACGCGCTCTCGGCGGTCCACCGCCTCGTCGAATCGGGTGTAGACGTCGATCAGCTGGTCATTGACCTTACCGAGCACGTGCGCGCCCTCTTGCTCTACAAGAGCGGGGTGCGGCGTCCGGGCATTCTCGGATTCGACGAGGCGCAGCTCCACACCGAGGCCGCCGAGACCCTCTCCCAGATGCAGCTGGAGAAGGCGCTGGATATTCTCTTCGAGCTCTACCGACGGATGCGCTACAGCGTTCACCCCCTCTTCGAGGTGGAGCTTGCGGTGAGCAAGCTCGCCGGTCTTCCGGCCTACCTGTCTCACCAGCAGATACTCGAGGAGCTCAAGAAGCTGAGGAACGCGGCGCCGATGGTCACTTCGGAGGCGTACCAGGCCCCGGGCCCGGCCGCCGGGACGGTTTCCCCGGTCTCCTCGGCGCCGGCCGCGTCCCCGGCCCGGGAGGAGCCCCCGGAGTCGGTACCTGCGCCGGCGCCACCCCAGGCGGCCCTGGAGGGGCTCGACGAGGCGCTTCGGATCGCCGTTATCGAAGAGCTCCGGCGGGAGAAGCTCGTTCTGGCGACGAGTCTCGAGAAGGCGGTAGCCTGGCGGGTCGACGACGAGAATCGGCTCCACATCGTATTCGATTCGGACTATCCCGCGTCGGCGGTCCGGCAGGATACCGAAAAGCTCCTTTCCGCCGCCGGGGAGCACATAGCCGGCGTCAAGACGGTACGGATCGAAGTAGCCCGGGAGACCGGACACCCCGAGGAGGCTCAGGCCGTCGCAGATCGGGAGGTCGAAATTGTCCGGGATGTTTTTCGGGGAGAAGTAATCGCAAACGGAGGAACGACGGAGTGAATATCAATCCGATGGACATACTCAAAAACTTGCAACAGATCCAAGGAAAGGTCGGAGAGGCACAATCACGGCTCAAAGAGATCGTGGTTACCGGCCGGGCCGGGGGGGATATGGTCCGGGTCGAGATCGACGGGCAGTTCGCCGTCCGGTCGGTTACGATTAGCCCGGAAGTGGTCGACCCGGCGGACCCCGAGCTACTCCAGGACCTGGTCCGGGCGGCGGTCACCGACGCGCTGTACCGGGCAAAGGAAGCGATCCGTACGGAAATGTCCTCGATTACCGGGGGAATGGGACTTCCGCCGGATTTTCTCGGCGGCCTGATGTAGGCTCCGCGGCAGCATGAACGCCCTCGAGCGCACCGTAGAGTATTTCTCCCGTCTGCCGGGAATCGGAAAGAAGAGCGCCACCCGGATCGCCTATCATCTGCTGAAGACCGAGAGCGGTTTCGCGCAAGGGTTGGCAAAGGCCATCACCGAGCTCAAAGAGCGGATCCGCCCCTGCCGAGAGTGCGGGGTCCTTACCGAGCAGGAAGTCTGTTCCTTCTGTACCGATACGACCCGGGACCGGACCGTCATCTGCGTCGTGGAAGAGCCCCAGGACGTCTCGGTGATCGAGGAGACCCGGGAGTTTCGGGGCCTTTACCACGTGCTCCACGGGGTCATCTCTCCGATGGATGGAATTGGTCCCGAGGAGTTGGGGCTGAACCGGCTCTTCGACCGCGTGCGGGAGCTCGGAGTCGCGGAGGTTGTCGTTGCGACCAACCCGACCGTCGAAGGCGATACGACGGCCCTCTATCTGGCCCGGGAGTTACAGTCGAGGGACGTCCGAACGACCCGCCTCGCCCTTGGGCTGCCGGTCGGCGGGGACCTCGAATACGCCGACCGACTGACCCTCGCCCGCTCCTTTCGAGGCAGAACGCCTCTCAACGAGTTCTAGAGCGACCAGCGCCCCTCTTCCGGAGGCCAGGCCCCGAGGGCCTCTTCGACCAGCCGTCGGGCGCCGGAAAAGACGTCTTCGAGGACGCTCCACTCCCAGGAATTGAAGGGCCCGAGGACGTGGGCCGAGAGCGCGCCGGACCGGGGACGCCCGACGCCGATCCGCAGGCGGGGGAAATCTCCCCCTCCCACGTGCTGTGCGAGGGAGCGGACGCCGTTATGCCCCTTGAACCCCCCACCCGTTTGGGTGGCAACCACGCCGAAGTCGAGCTCCGTATCGTCGTAGACCGCCATGACGGACTGAAGCGGGATGGAATAGAAATCTGTGGCAGCCCGGGCGCTCCGACCGGAGTCGTTCATAAAGGTTTCCGGCTCGAGGAGCACAACCCTCTCTCCCGCGAGCTCCGCCTCGGCGACAAGGCCGTGGAACTTTCCCCGCCAGGAGAGACCGAGCGCCTCCCCGAGATAGTCCCCGAAGAGCCTTCCGGCATTGTGCCGTGTTCGATGGTACTTCTTTCCCGGATTTCCCAAGAGAACGAGGAGACGCCGCATTCCTCCAGAGGGGAGCAGCTTTCCGGTGCCACGTCAAGAGGATTCATGATATGATTCCGCCGTGCGACCATACGCTCTCTCGATTGTCTTCGGTCTTCTCGCGGCGCTCCTTCCCGGAGAGGAGGTACTCGTCGTCGGCGCGAACGTCTGGTCCGGTCTCACCTACAAGGGAGCCCTCTCGAGCGGCAGCCACGAGGAGCCGGGAAGCCGGAGCTTCCGCTTCGACCTTCTTACGGAAGAGTTACGGGCGCTTGAACCGGATGTCGCGGTGCTCTTCGAGGCGAATCCACTTCCGAAGTACGCCAACGACATCGGCTCTCGCCTGGAGATGGATAGTCTCTTCTCGGTTCGCCGGGGAGGCTACCGGGTTGGACCGGTGGGCTTTCCGACCAACTTACGGGAAGGAACCGTCATTCTGGCCGACGGGGCCCTCGAGCTCGGGGAGGCAGGCCACCGGCGCCTTTCCGGCGGATTCGTGACCAACGTTACCTCCGCCCAGTCCGGAGAGGTATCCCACGTCGTGGCAAGCGAGATTACCGTCGCTGAGCGCCGGGTGCATCTATTCGCGGTCAACCTTTTCCCGAGTCCCCTCGCAGGGCCCGAGCCCTTGAACCGCCTTCTGCAGCGCTACCTCGCCGGGGAGCTCTCCGGAGAGGAGTACCGACTACGGGTCGGCCTCGCGGTAAACGGCGCCGAACGACGCCTCGAGGAGGCCCGGACGGCCGTCACCTTTATCAACGAGACCGCCGGGGCCGATCCGGCCATCCTAGTCGGGACCCTCTCGGCGCCCCCGGGCTCCCCGGAAGTCCGGCTCTTTGTCGATGCGGGGTTCGTCGACGCCTGGTCTCGCCCCGGGGGCATCACCTGGGATCCGGAAAACAACGGCAATATCGACATCGAGGCGAATCCCCAGGGCCCCGCGGAGGCCGTCCGAATCGACTACATAATGGTCCGGGGAGAAGGTATACGAGTCCGTGGTGCGGAGATTATCTTAGACCAGCCGACGTACGGCGAGTATCCTTCGGACCACTACGGGATAGCCGCTCGAATCGAGGTGAGTCCTGCGGCGGAGTAACAGCGTGAGCCTACGGCTTCTGACCTCGGACAGCACCAATCCGTGGTTTAACCTTGCCACGGAGGACTGGATCTTCCGCGAGATGGACCCCTCCTACCGAGTGCTCTTTCTCTGGCGAAACAGCGAAACCGTCGTTATCGGCCGTCATCAGAACCCTTGGAAAGAGTGTCACCTGGATAAGATGGAGCGCGACGGGATACTCCTGGCTCGCCGCCAAAGCGGCGGGGGCGCGGTGTTCCACGACCTGGGAAACACCAACTTTACCTTTATGACGAGCCGGGAGCAGTATAGTCAGGAAGAAAACTTCCAGATAATCATCGACGCCCTCGCCGCCTTCGGCGTTCCCGCCGAACGGTCGGGACGCAACGACCTCCTTGTCGGCGGCAAAAAGATCTCCGGGAGCGCCTTTAAGCACGCCAGGGACCGCTCCTTCCATCACGGAACGCTCCTGATCGACGCCGATCTCCTGCGACTAATCGACTACTTGAGCCCGACCAAACGAAAGC
Source organism: Spirochaetaceae bacterium (assembly GCA_046541715.1). Taxonomy (GTDB): domain Bacteria; phylum Spirochaetota; class Spirochaetia; order DSM-27196; family PWMO01; genus CAYPUT01. Next base: position 8,066 of record JBKHCS010000012.1, on the reverse strand, counting down.
TCGTCAGCAAAGGGATCGACTCGGTCCGTTCCCGGGTCGCCAACCTCCGGGAGTACGTCCCGGACTTAACCCACGACGCCTTGGCCGAAAAGATCTTCGAGGTATTCTGCAGCCACTACGGCGAAACGGCGGAAGTAGAGCATCTCGACAGTAAGGAATTGGCGTCCGAACCGACTCTGAACGCTTACTACGAGCAGATGAAGGACTGGGAGTGGCGTTTCGGCCGTACGCCCGACTTTAGCCATCATCTCGAAACCCGATTCGATTGGGGGGAGATCGACCTTCATCTCGACGTCCGGCGGGGTCGAATCGTCGAAGTGCGGGTGTTCTCCGACGCCCTGAACACCGAGATGATCGACTATCTGAACGATACCCTCGGCGGCACGCGGTATGACCGCCGGAGCGTCGCTCAGGTGCTCGAAGCCGGGGCCGACAACCTGCCGGGAACCGAGGAAGAGTTCAAACAATTAACCGAATGGATGGCAAAGGAGCTGTAATGAGCGTACACATCGGAGCACAGGCGGGAGATATCGCCGATATCGTCCTTCTACCGGGGGACCCTCTTCGGGCGAAGTGGGCGGCACATACCTTTCTAGAGGACGTCAGGTGCTATACCGAGGTCCGCGGCATGCTCGGGTTTACCGGAACCTGGGAGGGGCGCCAAGTCTCGATCCAAGGGACCGGGATGGGCATTCCGTCGCACATCATCTATGTCCACGAGCTCCTCGCCGAATACGGTGCCACGGTCCTCGTCCGGGTAGGCTCCTGCGGGAGCCTTCAGGAAGACCTCCACCTCCGGGATATCGTCGTTGCCACCACGGCCTCCACGGACTCCAACATCAACGCAACCCGCTTTCCCGGAGCCGTCTATTGCCCCAGTGTCGACCCGGGACTTTTTCGCCGAGCCATGGACGTCGCGGATAGCATGAAGGTCCCGGCCCGGGCCGGGGGGATCCTCTCCACCGACGTCTTTTACGGCGACGAGGAGGAAGGGTGGCGACTCTGGAGCCGCTTCGGGGTTTTGGCGGTGGAGATGGAGACCTACGGCCTCTACACCGAGGCGGCCCTCTTCGGGGCGAAAGCATTGTCCGTGCTCACGGTTAGTGACGAGCTTGCCACGGGAGCAGTACTTTCGAGTCAAGAGCGGGAGCAGTCCTTTGAAACGATGATGCGCCTCGCTCTGACGACCGTTCTCGAAGACGAGGGAAGATGAACTATCGGGGAATCGCAAGGGCCGGCCTCCACGTTAGAGAGAACATGAAGGCGCCGGGGCCCGTCACAGCGCCGTCGAACGAGGTTATGGACCGAATAAAGGAGATGCTCGCTGGCTGATGGACTGCTTTCCTGCGCCATCTACGGTGCCTATGGCTACGTAGGAAGGCTCGTAACCTTCGAGGTCGTAAAGCGGGGTCTCCGGCCGCTCCTTCTCGGCCGGGACCCGGATCGCCTCGCCAAGATCGGGGAGGATCTCGGACTTCCGTACCAGGTGTCCACCGTCGACGACCGGGATACCCTGGATGCCGTGCTCCGGACCAGAGATGTTCTCCTGAACTGTGCCGGCCCCTTTCGAATAACCGCACCCTCCCTGGTCAGCGCCTGCCTCCGAAATAAGACACACTACATGGACACCACCGGAGAGCTCTCGGTAATCCATTGGATTGTCTCCCTCGAGGATGAGGCGCTACGCCGGGACGTCATGTTACTTCCGGGAGTCGGCTTCGACCTGGTTCCCTCGGATTATCTTGCCCGGTACCTCAAGACCCGACTCTCCTCCGCGGTGGAGCTGCGCCTCTTCCGCAGCGGATTCGAGGCGCTTTCGCAGGGGAGCGCGAAGACCCTGGTCGGAGCGCTCCGGGAGCCGGCCTACGTCCGTCGGCGGGACAAGCTTGTCCGGGTTCCCATCGCCTGGAAGCGCCGAGTGGTAGATTGGGGAGAGGGACCCCGGGAAGCCGTCATCATTCCCTGGGTGGACGTGCTGACGGCGTACCGCACCACCCACGTACCCAATATAGAAGTCTACGCCCTTACCGATTCCCGAATTGTCCGGGCGATTCGGCGCCTGCGTTTCCTAAAACCCGTTCTCGGGATACGCCTCCTCCGCCGAGCCTTTTCGCGATACCTCGCCAACCTCGGGACACCGCCCGGCAGCCTCACCGATGGCTCCCACGAGAGCCTTATCTACGGCGAAGTCTCCGGTTGCGACGGCGCCGTCGCCGCCGCCATTCTCAAGGGACCCGATGCGTACACCGTGACGGTTCTCGCCGCGACGACAGCCTTGCAGCACGTATGCAGCGGGAGCGTACGGCCGGGCTTCCAAACCGCCGCCAACCTCCTCGGAGGGGCCCTTATTCAAGAGATGGACTGTTTCTACGTCGAAGACGTGGACTAAGCGGTAAAGATAAGCGCCACACCGACCACCGCCAGAAGCGTGCCCAGGATCTCCGTGGCGGTAACGCGTTCTTTAAAGAGAACAACCGACGGTGGAATGATGGTAATCGGGACGAGGGCCATGAGGGTCGCGGCTACCCCGGTTTCGGTGTGCTTCAAGGCAAACATTCCGAGAGAGACTCCGAGGAAGGGGCCGAAAAAGGCGCCCAGACTGAGCGGCAGGAACGCCCTCGGTTTGTGCAACGAGCGCACCAGCAGCTTCCACCGATGGCCGAGGAGGAACACCAGGAGGAAACCCCCGATCCCAGCGATAGTTCGAATCTGTGTCGCGGCGAACGCGTCGTAGCTGCCGACCCCGATCCGGGCAAGAACCAGCCCACCGGCCTGACCCAGTGCGCCTAGAAAGGCGAAAAGCACTCCCACTAGGAGAGCTGCCCCGGGGGCTGCCGTTACGCCGAGGCTGAGACGCGAGTCGATGTCGGGGGGCGTGCCCGGAGCATCCCGAGTAGCACGGGGCCTTCCGGCAACGGCAATCCCCACACCGGCCACCGCCAGGAGCATCCCCAAGAGCTCTCGGGGACCGAGGCGCTCGCCGATAGCCAGGAACCCCAGCACAGCGCTCAATGGAGGCACAAGCGTGTAGACCACCATCGAGAGCCGAGCCCCGATAAGGACAAAGGCCTGAAAAAGAAACAGATCCCCGATGACAAACCCCACGAGGCCCGACAGAGAAAGCCACCCCCAGGTTCCCGGCGACGCGTCCAGCGGCAACGGCTGCCCCCGGAAGAGCATCGAGTATCCGACAAAAAGCGCCAGTGCGGCCACCAGACGTAAGAGGTTCAGCGACAGAGAGCCGATCTCTTTCCCGGCCTTTTCGAAGGCCAGGGCGGTAATGGTCCAGCAGACCGCCGTTCCGAGGGCCGCGAAGGCTCCAATATGTTCGAGCATGCGACAGGCTACCAGGGCAGGGAACCTTGCGCCAGAGGAAGCATAGCGCCGGGAGGCAGCGAGCCTTGCCGGTAAAATAGCTCTTTTCTTATATTCCTGACCAACAATATATCTGAAGGAGAGATCAGATGAGAGTCCTGATTCTTTTTTATTCGACGTACGGCCATATCAAGGCCCTGGCCGACGCAATTGCAGAAGGCGCCCGGGAAGTCCCCGGAGCCGAGGTGTCGCTTCGCCGAGCACCCGAAACGCTTTCGGAGGATATTCTCGCCCAGATGGGAGCCCTAGAGGCCCAGAAAGCGATGTCCGACATTCCGGTGGCAACCCACGAGGATCTCGAGAGCGCCGACGCCATCATCTTCGGCACCCCTACCCGCTTCGGAAACATGATAGGACAGATGCGGCTCTTTCTCGATTCGACGGGCCCCCTCTGGGCCGGAGGAAAGTTGATCGGAAAGGTTGGAAGCGTCTTTACCGGGACGGCGACGCAGCATGGGGGACAGGAATCGACTATTCTGTCCTTCCACACGTATCTGTTCCACATGGGAATGGTCGTCGTGGGGCTGCCCTACTCTTGGAAGGGACAGATGCGACTCGACGAGATCACCGGCGGCAGCCCCTACGGAATCAGCACGATAGCCGGAGAGGACGGGAGCCGGATGCCCAGCGACAACGAGCTCGAAGGAGCCCGGTACCAGGGAAGACACGTTGCCCAAATTGCTGCCAAAATAGCGGCGAAGTGACGAGTGCGGACTTCTATCGCAACCGAATCTACTGGATAACCGGGGCGAGCTCCGGCATCGGGAGGGCCCTCGCAGAGGAAGCCCTCGCCGCCGGGGCCTCGGTCATCCTAACCGCCCGCCGATCGGAGCCTCTTGCGGAGATCGCCGCGGCTGCGCCGGACCGGTGCGTCGTGCTCCCGGCGGACCTCGAAGAGATCGGGGCAATAGACGAGCTTTCCGAGGCGGCTTGGAACGCCTTCGGCCGCCTCGACGGGCTCTTTCTCGTTGCCGGAACCAGCCAGCGTGCCCCCGCAACCGAAACCTCCGCAGAGGTGGAAGCCAGGCTCTGGAATATCAACTTCCGGGGGGCCGCTCGGCTCCTGAAGGCGGTCGTACCCCGGCTGGCGTCCACGAATGCGGCCCCGGCGGGACCGGGGAACAACCACCCCGGTCGAAACAATCACCCCGCCGGAAGCCGTCGGCTCGCCGGCCCCCGCATCGGGGTGGTAACCAGCCTGGCCGCCTACGTTCCGACGCCCCTTCGTTCCACCTACTCGGCGAGCAAGAGCGCCCTTGCAAGTTACGCCGAGAGCCTCGCTGCCGAGATCGCACCTCTGGGCATCACCCTTACCCACGTAGTGCCCGGGTTTGTACGGACCGCCGTTTCTACCTCGGCGCTTCAAGGCGACGGGTCTGCCTATGGGAAGATGGACGGGAATCAGCAGAACGGTATGGCGCCGGATGTCTGCGCCCGGCGTATTCTCGCGGCGGTGGCGAGGGGCCGGGCCCGGGTCTTTGTCGCCCTCGGAGTACGTGGGCGCCTCGCGCTCTTTCTCTCTCGCGTCTTCCCCGGGCTGCTTCGGCGCCTCTTGTCAAAGGTCGCGTCGCGGTAACCGCCCCTCAGAGCTTGTCGATCAGCATCGAGCACTTTCCCGAGGGAATCGGGAGGGTCTTCTTCTTGTGCCTCAGAATATCGATGGTAAAGTAATAGAGCTTCTCCGACTCCAGGCGGATCTCCCAGCCCCGGCCGCTCTTGTTGCTCAGAATCGTAATCATGTTTCGTTTGAGCGATAGGTTCTCGATCCCCATAATCTCGAGGGTCGGGACGATCCAGTCGACCGTCTTCCGCGGAAGGCTGATGTAGAGACCTACCACGTTCTCGATCATCAAGGTGATGGAAGACAGTGCGGCGTAGGTCACGAAGAGGGGCCGGGGAAAGTCCCGTTTCCCGGGCCATTGCGCCGGACCGTCCTTCTTCGGTTGGTAGGCCTCCCAAACGGTGCCCCTTTCTTTTCCTTCGGGGTGGAGGGTATCGAGCATGTAGTAGAGGTGCCGGATCGAGCATTCCCGGGCAAGCTCGTAGGCGCCGTACTTCTCGAGTCCCTTGATCACCATAAAGGTAAAGGGAGGGTAGACCGAGCCGCGAAACCCGGTGCCCTTGATGCTAAAGTCCTCCTCGTCGGCCGCGAGGGAGGGAAAGGGGTTTTCGGTTCCGAAGGTATCCGGATTGGTTAAGTGCGCCTTCAGACGGTCGAATTTCGCCTCGTTCGGGAGCTCCGCCAGAAGGGGCCAGAACGCCCCGATGGTCTTAACCGGCACCTGCGCTTGGTTCTTGTCGAGGTCGAAGTAGATGCCCGCGTCCTCGTTCCACATCAGGCTGTTTATCCGAGTCTTCAGGGAGAAGTAGTGTCGCTTGTAGCGAAAGCTGATCTCCTTGTCGTTCAGAATGTCCCCGAGCTCCGCCATGTAGAGCGCGTTGATCGCCTGCTGCGAATTGAAATCGACGAGGTACTTGGCGCTCTTTCGGGGGCTGTTGGTCATCATCGTCGCAGAAAGAGGAACCGCGTAGAGGCCCGTATCATCCTTAAAGGTAGATTCGAGCCAGCTCCAGTAGCCTTCGAGAACCGGCATGATGTCCCGGATGCGCTTCTTGTTCCCGATCTTGTGGTAGAGGTTGTACTCCGCCCAGGCAAAGAGGGGTGTTCCGACTCCCTGCGGATTCTCCCGGCTAAAGACCGGCTTTCCGTCTCTTATCGAGTACTCGCACCGGATCGCCCCGTCTTCCTCTTGCTTTTCGTAGAAATTGTCCAGCTGTGGTGTTACCGGGAGGAGCCGATTCGAATAGACCAAAAAGAAGGTCGAAAAAATCGACTCGAACTGGTTGATGGTCTCGTGCTCCGGGTAGTTGAAGTACTTCGACTGAAACCCGTTCTTGTTCGTCCCGTGCTTCCAGCAATCCTGAATCCACGCCCAGGTCTGGTTATAGATGTCCACAAAATCCTGATCGTAGAAGTGGATCGTCGGGAAGTCCTTCTTGGACTGCGTTGTAGGTTCCTGAGAGACAATTTGCATAATGATGTATTGTACCACCCTTCTGTTTGGAGGGCCAAAAACGATTTTGGCAAAAGTACCCCGGCGGCCGATCAGGGTCAAATTGCGGTACCTGAGGGGCGACTGCGCTATAATCTACAGCGATGAAGAGCATTCTGGTAGCAGATGACGACGAGTTTATCCTCGATCTTGTCGAGGCCGCCTTAACCGCGGCGGGTTATCGGGTCACGACCGTTTCCGGCGGCCGGGATGCCTTGGCCCGTCTTGGCGGCGACAGCTACGACCTCGTCATTTTGGATGTGATGATGCCGGACCTGGGCGGCATCGAAACCATTATCGAGATCCGGCGAACCAACCCCGAGCAGCCCGTCGTCGTTATGACCGGGCAGATCCCCACTACCAGCGGGACCCTCGAGAATCTTACCAAAAAGCTCGGAGCAAAGTCCCTCCTCGCCAAGCCGTTCACCACCGATCAGCTCGTGGAGGTGGTTCGACAACACATCGGGTCCTAACAACCGCGGGATCCGGTTTCCGGCCCCTTCTGCCGGCCTCGGCCGACCTCTGCCTCGGCTTGACAGAGGCTAACCGCCGGTGCCATAGTGCTTTGACCGTGAACCCAGAAGAGCTTCGCATTACAGCCGACTTAGCAGAAATTGAGCTTACCGCCCAGGAAGAGGAAGAGTTGCGGCGTGACGTCGGCCGGATGGTCGAGTACTTTGCCTTGATGCTCGAAGTAGACGTCGAGGGTCTCGAACCGACGACCCATGCCCTTCTGGATCGAAACCGAACTCGAGAAGATGTCGCCGAGCCCTACGAGGGACTCGACGATGTGATGGAGAACGTTCCCGAAGCCGAAGACCGGTTTATCGTAATTCCGAACGTTCTCTAGTATCTGCATTACATCATGAACACATGGCACCACCTGCTAGATGATACGGCGGGACAACAAACTTATCGAGACCTCGTCGAAAAGCGGAACCAGTCGCTCAACTGCTTCCTGGAGTTTGACCCGGGCCGCCGAGCCTCCGCCGCCGCTTCCGGCCTCTCGGTCGGCACCGAGGCGGTCGGCAGCGGTGCCCAAGCGGTCGGCAGCGGTACCCAAGCGGTCGGCAGCGGTACCGAGGCCGGCGGCTCCGAGAAGCTCCTCGCCGGGCTTCCTTTCGCCGTAAAGGACAACATCGCCGTCAAAGGTTTCCGCCTTACCTGCGGCTCGAAGATCCTGTCGAATGTCCTCTGCCCCTACGACGCCACCGCGGTCGCCCGCCTGGTATCCGCCGGGGCGGTCCCCGTCGGCAAGACGAACCTCGACGAGTTCGGTATGGGCTCTTCGAACCAGCATTCCGCCTTCGGCGGCGCGGCAAACCCCTGGGATCTCTCCCGGGTACCCGGCGGCTCGAGCGGCGGCAGCGCCGCTGCGGTTGCCGCAGGCCTCGTCCCCTTCGCTCTCGGAAGCGACACCGGAGGATCGGTTCGCCAACCGGCGGCCTTCTGCGGCGTCTACGGCCTCAAGCCGACCTACGGCACCGTCTCCCGGTACGGGTTGGTCGCCTACGCCTCCTCCCTCGACGTTATCGGGGTGCTCTCCGGGGATATCGATATGGTCGAGGCCGTCTACCGGACCATCGCCGGAGAGGATCCCCGGGACCACTCTTCGACCAATCCCCCGGCCGGAGGCCC
>JBKHCS010000091.1:0-12591 GCA_046541715.1 Spirochaetaceae bacterium | reverse complement strand
AGCCCCAACCTTCGGACCACTCAGTAAAAACTTGACCCAACCCCCCGGCGGATATACCCTAGGCATGGTATTAAGGAGGCAATATGTCAGAACGTGACGTTACCCCCCCGCGAACACCCTTCAACCTGAGTCCCCGGACTTTGACGGTTGTGGTAATCGTTCTCGTGGTGGTGGGTATTCTTATGAGCAGCTTCTTCGTGGTTGATCAGACCGAGGAGGCCGTCGTCCTCCGTCTTGGGAGATACAACAGAACCGTGGGTCCGGGTCTTCAGTTCAAGCTGCCCTTCAGCATTGAACAGAATCTCAACGTACCGACACAGGTTATCCAGAATATGTCCTTCGGCTTCCGAGTCGAGCGCCCGGGACAGCAAACGATCTTTTCCGACGTCGACTACCCGGAGGAATCGATCATGCTGACGGGCGATCTGAACATTATCGACGTCGAGTGGATTATCCAGTACCGAATCGTCGATCCCCAGGCGTGGCTCTTTAACGTGGAGAATCAGGAAAAGACGATTCGGGATATCTCCCAGTCGGTCATTAACCTCTTGGTCGGAGACCGGGGAATCGTCGACGTAATCGGTAGCGAGCGTCCGACCATCGAGTTCTCCGGCCTCGAGCAGATGAACAGTACGTTCTCGAGCTACGGTCTCGGGATAAACGTTACCCAGGTGCGGCTCCAGAACATCGTGCCCCCGGCGGGGCGGGTCCAGGACGCCTTCGAGGACGTCAACCGGTCGGTCCAAGACATGAACCGGCTGATCAACGAGGGGCGGGAGCAGTACAACTCCGAAATACCCCGGGCACGCGGTGAAGCACAGCAGCTTATCGAAAACGCCGAGGGATACGCCGCCCGGCGGGTCAACACCGCAACCGGTGACGTTGCACGGTTCAATTCGGTGCTAACCGAATACCGAGCGGACCCCGGGACAACGCGAACCCGTCTCTACTACGAGATGGTCGAGGACGTCTTCGAATCCGAGGAGGAAACCGAGCTAATCGACCGAAACCTCCAGAACTTCCTCCCGCTGCTGAACCTCGAGCGGCAGGCTCCCCAAGGAGGTGGCCAGTAATGCGTAAGCTTGTAACGACCCTCGTCGTCATCGCCGTTATCGGCATTATCTTTGTGATGCTCGGTCCCTTCTACGTCATCCAGGAGGGAGAACAGGCAGTCGTAACCCGGTTCGGTGAGATCGTCGATTCGACCACATCCGCGGGCCTCAAGTTGAAGACCCCGGTCATCGACACCGTCGTAAAGTATCCCCGGAAGATTCTCTCCTGGGACGGGGACGCCCGGCGAATCCCGACGCAGGAGAATCAGTTTATCTGGGTGGACACCACCGCCCGGTGGCAGATTACCGATCCCGAGCTCTTCTACGCCCGGGTAACGACCATCCCCGGGGCCTTTTCTCGTCTCGACGACATTATCGAGAGCGCGGTGCGATTGGTCATTACCCAGAACCCCCTCCACGAGGCGGTTCGCGATAGCAATATCATCAACGAGATAGAACGGGAGGTCGAGGAAATTATCCCCGAAGGGGGTGACGAGCTCGACCGCGAAGGGCTCGAGCAGATCGCCGAGTTGATTACCACGGTCCAGAACCAGCAAACGGTAAACCGCGGGCGCCGGGCCCTCTCGACAGAGATGCTCTCCTCGGCGGCTCCGGACACCGACGACTTCGGCATCGAGCTCATCGACATTGTCATTCGGCAGATTCGGTATTCTGAAGACTTGACCGAAAGCGTCTACGACCGGATGGTCTCCGAACGGCAGCGTATCGCCCAGGCCTACCGTTCCTACGGCGAAGGACGTCGTCAAGAGATACTCGGCGAGATGGAACGGGACCGGGAGCGGATTCTCTCCCAGGCCTTTGCCACCGCCGAAGAAGTCCGGGGTAACGCCGACGCGCAAGCCGCCCAGACCTACTCCCAAGCCTACCAACAGAGCCCGGAGTTCTTCGAGTTCTGGCGGGCTATCGAATCCTATCGGGAGACGCTCCCGCGGTTTCGAAAGACTCTGACGACCGACATGGACTACTTCCGCTTCCTCTACAGCGAGGACGGTTAAGTCCGGCCGTTTTCGTCTCCCGGCCGCCGCGGCCTTCGGAGCCGGCGGCCCTCGCTATCTGCAGGCGCCCCACCTCGGGGCGTCTTTTTTTCAGCTCCCGGGTTACAGCTTCCTCCGCCGAAACTCTCCGGCTCCTTCCCCGTCCCCTCGATACTCGACGACGCTCGTCTTGGACCGGAGGTCCACCGTCAGAGTGCACCTGCTGTCATTGTTTTCCCATGAAAGCCTGACTATTGTGGCCCCGGCCCCCTCCTGCTCCAGAGAGAACTCCCCCTCGAAGGCCGGAAACTCGTTCCGGAACCGGATAAGCCACAGGATCCGCTGAACCACCGGGCACTCGAGGGCGGCCTGGATTTCGGCCTTGGTGTAGTTGTGGCGATTCAGGGCGCGCCGGTCTCCGGTAGCCTCATAGGCCTCCCGGTCGTTCGCCCCGGCGAGGAGGCCGACGTAGTAGACCTGGGGCACTCCGGGGACAAAGAGTTGGATAGCCCGGGCGGCGACGAGGGCATCGTCGTCTTCGGCGAGGAGCGAATAGAGGGTGCCGGATATCTGATGGACGTCGAAGCCGTCGGGAGCCTTGTGGTGCTCGGAATGGACCCGGCTGACCTCTCCGCCCCGGGCAAGACAGACGTCGACGACCCGCCGCGCGTCGGCGCTATCCACCAAGCCGTCGAGGTCAGGCTTTACCGGGAGCCCGTCGTGGCAGTCGAGCATGGTGAACTGCCGGGTCGGCCGGTCGGCAAGGTAGCCGGCGAGGCGCCCCGCTTGGCCGGTAATCACGGCCTCGAGGACCATGTAGGGAAGCACGAAGTCGTAGATCCGGTAACCCGCCTCGGCGAGCTTTCGCTGGGTGGCGTAGTCGGCGTGGATCTCCGGCAGGAGCTCGATGTCGTGCTCCCGGGCTACGCCGGTTACCCATTCGAGAAAGTCGTAGATCTCCGGCTCGACGAAGAAGCAGCTCGTCCCGGCCTTCTTGGTGACGTAGGCTACGGCGTCGAGGCGAACGATGGTTACCCCGTTCTCCGCGAAGGTGTCAAAAACACCAACAATGAAGCGCCGGGCCTCGGGAGAGAAGACGTCGATATCGATCTGTTCCGAGGGATCGGTCTTACCGAAGGTCGTCCAGAGCCGGAGCGTTTGACCCGCAGCCCCGACGGTGTACTCCGAGTAAGGGCGGGAGCGCCGGAGGAAGATCCTTCCAATATCCTCTTCTTTGGGAACTCCGTCGGGCCAGACCTTATCGAGGGTGATGAACATGTCGGCGTATTGGGACTCTTCGCCGTTTCGCAGAACATCCTGAAAGTAGTCCGACCCTCTGGAGACATGGTTGATCATCAAGTCCAGGAGCACCGGGCGCCCGGAGGCGATGCGCCGAACGTCCTCCCAGCTACCGAAGGCAGGGTCGATCCGGCGGTAGGTAACCGGGGCGAACCCGCGATCCGCCGTCGAGGGAAAGGGCGGCAAGACATGGACCCCGCCGGGAAAGAGACCCTGGAGGGGACCGTCGAGGAGGTCGTTGAGAGTCGAGAGGTCTCCCCCGAGGGAGTCGGGATAGGTGATAAGCTGCACGCCTTTCATGGTCCTACATCCTCAGCCCGGCCCGGGCCACCTCCTTCTCCAGCCCGCTTCGAAGAATTGACAGCTCTTCCGGTGCCTCATCCAGGACGTCCCGCAGCAGCGCCTCCGCCTCTTCGAATTGCGCCCGGTACCGGCGAAAGCTGAACTTCCTGAGGCACCAGAGAACCCGGCGCTGATACTCCCGGCTCGTCGGCGGCGGCAGTTCGGTTCCCGAAAGCAATCTCCCGAGGACGGTAATCTCCTCGAAGTGGTCCCCGACTCGCGCGGCATCGAGAGCGTCCCGGAGCGTCTCGAGAACCTCAACGGTAAGCTCCTCCACCGGCGGCACGACCCGCGTAATTCGGTAGCCGTGCGCCGTCTCGAGGTCGACCCCCTCGAGCTGTACGGACCTTAACTTCTCCGGCACAAACCTCCCGTGGAGAAGAGTCTGCACCTCCTGCAGCAGCCGGATCTCTTCGATCCGCCGGCGGTCCCGGGGTCGAGGCGCTTCGTTGGTTGTTACCAGAAGGACGAGCTCGGCGTTCCGCGTAGCCCGACGGATGCTCTGCTTGCCCCCGCGGTAGACGGTGTAGTCCTTTAGAAACAGCTCGACGCGCCCCCGGGACTCCATGATGTCGATAAGCTCTTCGAAGGGGATGATGCCCTCGGTGTTGTAGCTCAGGTAGATCCGGCCGGCATCGATCGAATCGACCAGACGCCGAAGGGCCTCCGGAGCACTCCCGCGGTAACAGTAGGCCGATCGGGTCCGGCGCCAGTCGGAACGAATCCCGGCCTTCTCCTTGAACCGCCCGTCGGATCCCCGCTCTTCCGGGACCGGCGGCTTGTCCCACCGGGCGATGGTGTTGAGCATAAAGTAGTTGCTTCCGTATTGATGTCCCGTGTAAGGCGGGTCGAGGTAAGCCACCTCGAAGCTACGTCCCCGGGCGAGCCGTTCGGCCTCGCTCCGACGCACCTCGGCGCGGGCGGCCCCATCGTAGAGGACCGGAGACTGCAGCACCATCGGCCGGAGGATTCGCCCGAGAGCGTCGCCCCCGTGGCCTCCGAAACCCTTGTGGTGCGCCTTGAAGACGCCTGAGGTGTTCGCATGGGTCGCCGCCTGGTAGAGGAGGGAGGCCAACAGAAGGGCCTTCTCCGGGCCGGCGGAATCGACGGAGCCCGGATAGAGCTCCTCGATCCGGTTACGAACTGCGTCGATAAAGAGGGCGTTCTCCCGGGTGTAGAAGAGCCGCTCCCGGCGGTAATCGGCGGACTCAGTGGCCGCGGGGGCGTAGTGCCGGGCAATGTAGGCCGGCCAACCAGGGGGTAGCGGTCCCGCCGGGGGCTCATGCCCACCCCCCGGTAGCACCCCATTCCCGGGGTAGAGACCGTTTAGCTCCGAGAGGAGCGCATCGATGCCACCGTACTCGGAAAAGAGCCCTGCAAGCTCCGTCGGGTCGACTCCGAGGTGCGCGCGGTTGATGACGTAGGAGTAGCACTCCCAGTCTCCGGCAACCACGGCGAAACCGAGGTATTTCGCCAGCCGGGAAACTGCACCGCTCCCGGCGAAGGGGTCGAGGAACCGCGGCGTCGAAAGCCCTCTGTTGCCGCCTCGCTTCAGGCCCCGCTTCAGGCCCCGCTCCCGGAAGAGCTCCCCGAGAAACGGCAGAAGAGCCCGCTTGTTGCCGATGTAGGCGATGAGTTGTGTTCGGAGGTAGGGGTGGTCCCAGAATGATTCCGGCTTGCTCACAGATACGTACGTTGCTACTATTCCAGCGTGCCTACCAGGAACCTATCAGCTTTGCTCGAGGGCATCAACGTCGAAGAGACACAGGGTGATGTCTCGGTTTCGGTCAACGCCGTCGTCTACGACTCCCGGTCGGTTACTCCGGGGGCGCTTTTCGTGGCCCTCCCGGGGCTCCACGTCGACGGACACGACTACCTCGTTGACGCCGTCGCCCGGGGAGCGGCGGCCCTCGTCGTCGAGCGGCCGGTCGACGCCGAACCGGGGGCCGTGCTTCCGACGGTGGTTCGGGTTACCAACAGCCGGCGAGCCCTCTCGGCCCTGGCAGCCGCGTTCTACGACCACCCTTCGCGGAAGCTCCGGGTAATCGGCGTTACCGGGACCGACGGAAAGAGCAGCACCTGCGCCTACATTCATCAGCTTCTCGCGGGTCTCGGGAAGAAGGTCGGGCTTCTCTCCACAGTATCGGTCGACCGGGGACGGGGCATCGAGGAGAACCCTTTTCGGCAATCGACCCCGGAAGCGCCGGAGGTCCACCGGTTTCTCCGGGAGATGGTAGACGCCGGCCTCGAATACGCGGTTCTCGAGGCGACCTCCCACGGGCTTTCGGAAAAAACCAACCGTCTCGCAGATATCGCCTTCGACGTCGCCGTCTTTACCAACCTGACCCACGAGCACCTCGAGTTCCACGGTAGTTACGAACAGTACCGCCACGACAAAGCAAACCTCTTCCGGGCTATCGACCGGAGCCCCGAGGGCTTCGGGGTCGTGAACGCTCAGGATAAGGAAGCCGACTACTTTGCGGCTCAGACGAACCGCCGGGTACTGCGCTACGGAATCGAGTGCCCGGATTGCGCACTTTCGGCGACGTCGGTGAAGGGGGATATCTCCGGTACGCGGTTTACCGTCTGCACCGAATCGTCCGAATCCAAGACCGAGATTTCCATCCCCGGAACCTTTCAGGTGGAGAACACCCTCGCGGCGCTCCTTACGGCGGTAACCCTTACCGGCTCGAAGATTACCCAGTGCTGCGCCCTCGTACCAGGAATAACACCGGTCCCGGGGCGAATGGTCCGCGTCGGCCGCTCGCTGCCCTTCTCGGTCTTTATCGACTACGCCCACACCCCCGGCGCTTTTGAGCAGGTGCTCCCCCTCTTACGGAGCTTTACCTCGGGTCGGCTTATCGCGGTCTTCGGTTCCGCCGGAGAAAGGGACGTCGAAAAACGGGAGCTCCAGGGCAGCATAGCGGCAAAGTACGCCGACATCTTGGTTATTACCGACGAGGATCCCCGGCAAGAGGACGCCCAGTCCATTCTGAGGCAAATAGCCGAGGGCGCCCGGACGCAACCCGGCCGCCGGGTGCGACGTGGCGATATCATTCTGATCGCGGATCGACGAAAGGCCATCCATCACGCGCTCTCCCTCGCCAAGGCCAAGGACACGGTGGTGCTTCTCGGGAAGGGGCACGAGAAGAGCATTATCTACCCCGAGGGACCGGTTCCCTGGAACGAGCAGGAGGCCGCCACCGAAGCACTGAGACAGCTCGGCTTTGCCGTGCAGCCTCCCGGGGGGGAGGAGGTTACATCGTGAGACTCGCCCTTCTCTACGGTGGACGCTCCGGTGAGCACGAAGTCTCCTGCCGCTCCGCCGCATCGATTCTCCGGAACCTCGATTCCCGGCGGTACGACGTGGTGCCTATTGCCATCGACCACGACGGGGTCTGGTACCTCCAGAACGGCCTCGACCCCGCCCGGATCGGAGACGCCCTGGAGGTTAGCACGTCGGGTCCGCGGGTTGCGGTGCTGCCGGGGTCCGGCTTCTCCGTCGAAGGAAGGCCCCTTGAAATCGAGGTGGCCTTCCCGATTCTCCACGGCTCCTTCGGAGAGGACGGAACGGTTCAGGGTCTCTTGGAGATGACGGGGATCGCCTACGTCGGCTCCGGCGTCCTTGCAAGCGCCGCGGGAATGGACAAGGAGACGATGAAGCGTCTCTGGCGGGAGGCGGGGCTTCCGACGGCTCCCTTCGTGACCTTTTTCGACGACATCGACCTCGGCGGAATCGAGGCGCGGATAGAGGCCGCCGGGCTCTCGATAGACGACGAGCTCTTCGTCAAACCCGCCCGTGGTGGGTCGTCGGTCGGCATAAGCAAGGTTCAAGGCAGGACCGCCCTCGAAGAGGCCCTGCGGACTGCCTTCCGGTACGACACCAAAGCGATAGTCGAGCAGAGGATAGTCGGTCGGGAGATCGAGTGCGCGGTAATAGGAGACCGGGAAGTCGAGACCTTCCCGCCGGGGGAGATTGTTCCCCGGGGTAGCTTCTACGACTACGATGCCAAGTACGTCGATCCCGACGGCGCAGAGCTTGTGGTTCCCGCAGACCTTCCGCCGGCAACGCTCCGTCGCATCCGCGAGGCGGCTGCCGAAGCCTACCGAACCCTCGAAGCCGAGGGATACGCCCGGGTCGACCTGTTTGTAACCGAAGAAGGTAACATCTTCCTCAACGAGATCAACACCATTCCCGGTTTCACGACCATCAGCATGTTTCCCCGGATGTGCCAGGGCGGAGGGCTTACCTACGCGACCCTCCTCGACCGGTTGATCGACCTCGGCCTCGAGCGCCATCGGCAACGAGAGCGCCTCGAGTATCGATACGGGTAGTTTGTTACCAGTGATCCTTCGAGGTGACCCGGGAGAGGGGTAGCCGTTCGGTGGGTTCAGGCTCTTCGTCGGGGTATCCGACGGTTATCAGCATCACGATTCTCATCGAGTAGGGAACGGTCAAGAGGGATTTGACCTCCTCTTCCCGGAAGGTCGTGACGATACAGGTTCCGAGCCCTTCGTGAACCGCCTGGAGGACCATGAAGGCCCCGGCGATGCTCAAGTCTACCGTATGGGAGGCGATGCCGTTCGGCATCTTGTACTCGACGTTGGTGGTGCATAGCGCGAGAATAAGGGGAGCCTCGCCGACGTACTCCTGACCGAAGGCCGCTTCTTCGACCTTGGCACGGAGATCCGCGTCTTGGATGGCGATAAAGCGCCAGGCTTGACGGTTCTTCGCGGAGGGAGCACGCCGCCCGGCCTCGAGGATCCGCTCGACGACATCCTTCGGGACCGAAGTCGGGAGATACTTACGAATGCTCTTTCGGCGCGCAATCTCCGGAAGAAGAGGCGAGGTAGGGGGTGTTTCGCCTTGACCAAGCATGATTCTTGTCCTATCGTCCAGACCAATGAACGGCTGGCGACTCTTTGCCGGCTCTACTGTAGCAATATTGCTGCTCTTTTCACAGTACCTTCCGGCACAAGAGGTGCTCTACGACGGATTCTATCAACAGATACGCGAGATAGGTCCAAGACCGGAGGGAAGTGAGGGGGAACGGCGCCTCTTTGCCTACATCCAAGAAGAGCTAGACAACCGGAATATTCCCTATCGATTTCTGGAATTCGACACGCCGGGGGTCGAGCATTCCTTTTCTCGTGTTCTCCGGGCGGCCCTCCCGGGGGCCCGGGACCAGCGACTCACCATCGCGGTGCCGATTAACCCGGCCGAAGGAGGCGTGGAGGCGAACTCCGGGGACCTTGCGATGGCTCTCTCCCTCTTGGTGACCTCGTCGCAGGAGCTGCTCCCCGTCGGTCTGGAGGTAGTGTTTCTCGGGGCAGTAACCCCGGACGCCCCGGGACCGGGGATACGGCTCTATCTCGAAAGCTACTACTTAGACCCGCCGGAGGCGGTTCTCCTGCTCTTGAACGCCTCCTCCGGGGAAGACCTAACGGTCCAAGGGGCTACCGGTGGGATTGTCTCCCCGCCGTGGCTTCTCCAACGGGTGTACTCCGGGGCTCGGAGTAGAGGGATCCCGGCTACGGTGCCCTCTACCGCCGAGCAGTTCTTCGAAGTTGCCTTCGCCGAAGCCGACAGTCCCTTGTCTCCCTTCCTCCAGGCGGGTATTCCCTCGGTGGCCCTCGCCGGCTCCCCGGGCGCACCCTCCTCCGACACGCCCCTGGCCCACTTGCTCCCGGAGATAGTGGACAGCTTTCCCCAAGGAATACCGGGTACCTGGGACCGTCACTATCTACTCTTTGGGGGAGCGCCCCAGGGCAGCCTGGCGATTGTCGGTGAGGAGAGCTACGTGCTTCTTACCTTTGCGGCGGTATCCTTCTTACTCTTCGTCGGGGTAATGGTCCGGAGGCGGGTCGACCGGTACTTGGTTACTATCCGGCGGCACATCCTTATCGTTCCCCTCCTTTTGGTGACCCTGGGCCTCTCCTACCTCGCCGGAAGCGGATTGGTCTCCCTCGTGATTAGCTGGAGAGACTTTCCCACCCTCGCAAGCTATCACCCGGTACTCTTCTTTTGCCTCAAGGCGTTCACTGCCGTCGCGCTGTTTATCGGGGTTTACCGCGTGCTCCGAGGACGGCTCCTCTCCCGGAACAGCAGCTTCTACTCCGCCGCGACGCTTCTTCTTCTGACCATCGGCGTCGTGGTGATAGCTGCCATCAATTTTTCCCTCGTCTGGTATCCCCTCTGGGCCCTTGTCTTCGGGCTCGTCTTCTCCCTGGTACCCTCCCGGGGACTAAAAGTCATCACCTTTCTTGCGGCACCTCTTCCGTTTCTCGCGGCCCTCTTCTCCGCCCTCCTGAGCCGGGAGCCCCGGGCCGCGGCCTTTCTTGTTTTACCGGGAGTCTGGGGAAACCTGCTCCTCGCAGTTGTCTCACTTCCCTTCCTTCTGATGGTCATCCGGATCGACTTGCTACTACGGCACCCGATCCGGGGGCGGACGAACATCGCGACCGAGGCACTGGCCTACGGGTCGGCCCTCGCCGCGGCCGGGTGTCTGGTATGGGCGGCGGTCTACTCCCCTTTCAACGAGGACCATCCACAGCCGATAAGCCTCCTGGAACGAATCGACCAGGACCGAAGCCTTCATGAGCTCTCGGTCGAGAGCCCAGCCCCCCTCGGCAGCTTTCGATTGGAGTACGCCGGCGAGACCCTGATGGTGGACACCCGGAGCCGCACCGCGACTTTTTCGCTCCCCCCTCCGAATCCGATCGTGACCCTCGAGGCGGAAGGAAGCTCCTTCCTTACGAGAAAGAGGCATCTCCTCGAGATCCGCGCTCCGGAGCAACTCCGGAAGCTCGATGTGCGGCTGGTCTCGGCGGAGCCGCTGTTGGTGTACGACGCGGCGTATCCCTACGAAATGTCCGCCGAGAACCGGATCGCGGTATTCGACATTGGGGCCTCTCCGCCCATGCCCTTCGAGATGGACCTGATTCTCCCGGGAAACCTCTCGGCCTTGGCGGAAGTCGAGGTAAGCTGGCAGGGGAGCCTCGCCGGCGTAGATCTGGTCGGCGGACCCTACGAGGTAAGCTTTCGGACCGTCGCGTCGTCCTCCGTCCTGCTCACGGGGGAACCCGGGGAGTCTTAAGGTGTATTTTCACGTCGACCTGGATGCCTTCTATGCCTCGGTAGAGCAACGGGACAATCCCGAGTACCGGGATAGACCGGTCGTCGTCGGGGCCCTCCCGGGGAACCGGGGTGTTGTCGCGGCCTGCTCATACGAGGCACGCGCCTTCGGGATTCACTCCGCGATGCCTATTTCGGACGCCTACCGACGGTGCCCCGATGCGGTCTATCTCCGCCCGCGAATGCGGGACTACGTGTGCGAGTCCAACCGGATAATGGAGACCCTCCGGCGCTTCTCTCCGATCGTCCGTCAAATTTCTGTCGATGAGGCCTTTCTCGACATGCGGGGAACCGAGAGGCTCTTGGGACCTCCGGAGACGGTGGCCCGGGAGCTCAAAGGACAGATCAGGGAGAGGCACGGCCTGGCGCTCTCGATTGGGGTAGCGACGAATCGTTACGTGGCAAAGATTGCCTCGGCCCACGGCAAACCCGATGGACTCTTTGTCGTTCCGCAGGGGGACGAAGAGGCTTTCCTCCGGGGACTTCCGCTTACCAAGCTCTGGGGTGCCGGGAAGGTGCTTCGTCGTCGCCTCGAAAGCCGGGGTATTTCGTCGATCGAGGAGCTTCAGCAGAGGGATAAGAAGTGGCTCACCGCCGTCTTCGGCCCCTCGGCAGGGGCCTTTCTCTTTCGGGCATCGAGGGGCATCGACCCAGGTATCTACCCGGACGAGCCGAAGAGCAGGTCGATCTCCAACGAGACTACCTTCGGGGAAGACACCGACAGCCGGGAAGAAATCCGGCGGGCGATTCTCTGGCTCTGCGATACGCTGACCTTCCGGCTCCTTGAGGAGGACCTCTACGCCACCACCCTTACCATCAAGGTACGGGACGCCAACTTCGACACCACCTCGGTCCGGAAGACCTTCTCCCGGGGCCTGAGAACCACCGAGGAGCTCTACGCCCGGTCCCTGGAGCTGTTGGACCGCCGATGGGACGGTAAGATTCCCCTTCGGCTCGTCGGAGTGGGTTTGAGCAACTTCGTCTCGAGCCGAGAGCCCGAGCTGTTCGTCGACGAGAGCGAGGAACGCCACGACCGGGTGGAAGATGCGGTCCACCGGGTAAACAGCCGCTTGGGAAACGGAACTCTCCGGAGGGCCCGGCTCCTCCCCCGGGGGCGCCGGGACGAGACCACGGCCCCCGACTAAGGGCCTAGCTTCTCGGCAAAATGGCGTACAAAAGCGGGGCGGCCTTCTCGGCGACGCCCTCCAGAATAGACGCCTCGCCGGATTCGAAGGGTCCGAGGATATGGGAGTCTATATCGAGCTCTCCGATAAAGTGCCGACCGTAGAATAGCGGAGCTACAATCTCTGCCTTTGTGGCGAGGCTGCAGGCAAGATAGTTTGCCTCGGAGGTGACGTCCTCGACGATGAGCAACCGCCTCGAGTCGGCTACCTGCCCGCATATGCCCCGTCCATAGGGAATAACGGTATGCTCGGTCGGCGTCCCGGAAAAGGGGCCGAGAAGGAGCTCCCGGGTGTCTTCGTGGGCGAGGTAGAAACCGACCCACGAGAAGCGGGGTACCTCCCGGCGGAGAAGATCGCACATGCGTTGGAGCCGCGTCCCTTCACTCGAGGGGTCCGCGACTATCTCGTCGATGGCGGTAAAGAGCCTTCTTCTATCGATAATCATCCCTTAGAGGTCATCCCCGATCCCCGAATCCGCTACCTGTTTCATAGCGACCTCCCTTTTCGTATTATAGTCCAATCATGATCAAGGTTAACCACAACTTCCTGAAGCTCCGCTCATCCTATCTGTTCTCCGAAATCGC
>JBKHCS010000090.1:0-12623 GCA_046541715.1 Spirochaetaceae bacterium | reverse complement strand
GCCCTCTACCGCAGGGAAACCGAGGTTCTCGAGCTCTCGGGCCTCCCGGTCGTCTTCTGGAAGGGGGACGAGTACCGCGCCGCCCGGATAGTCGTCGATCTGCAACAGGACGAGATCAGCCTCGAGGGGGACGTCCGGGGCCGGATTACGACCGAAGGCCCGCCGGAAGAAGAAGATGCAGAGGACACCGATGCCCCCGAAGAGTAGCAGGCCGGGCCTTATCGTCGAAGGGCTCAGGAAGAGCTACGGAAAAAAGCAAGCGGTCCGGGACGTCTCGTTCTCGATGCAGCAGGGTGAGATCGTCGGGTTTCTCGGCCCGAACGGCGCGGGCAAGACCACCGTCTTCTACATCATCGTCGGTTTTATCCACCCCAACGCCGGAACGATCTACCTCGACGGCCGGGAACTCAGCCGACTCCCGATGTACCGCCGAGCCCGCCTGGGAGTCTCTTATCTCCCCCAGGAGGCGTCGGTCTTCCGAAAGCTCACGGTGGAGAAGAACGTCTGGGCAATTCTGGAGACCCGAAACGACTTGACCCGGAAGGAGAAGCTCCATCTTCTCGACACCCTCCTCGACGAGCTCGGTATAGCGGATAACCGGCGTCAGATGGCCTACACCCTCTCAGGTGGGGAGCGCCGGCGGACCGAGATCGCCCGGGCCCTTGCCATCGAGCCGAAGTTTCTCCTCCTCGACGAGCCCTTCGCCGGAATCGACCCGATTGCCGTCTACGAAATCAAGACGATCGTCCAACAACTCTCGAACCGGGGCATCGGCGTCCTGGTAACGGACCATAACGTCCGGGACACCCTCGAGATAACCAACCGCTCCTACATTATCAAAGACGGAGAAATCGTCGTGTCCGGCTCCCGGGAGGAAGTGATGGACGACGCTCTGGCTCGGAAGGTCTACCTCGGAGAGAGCTTCCGGATCTAATCCCGTCATTGACAAAGCGCGACCTCGGTTCCAATAATGAAAAGAGACTTCTCGTGACGGAGGCGCCGTGCAGGTACAGCGACCTGCGATAATCCAGACTCAGAAACTCCGGATGAGTCCTCAGCTTTATCAGAGCATAAAGCTGATGGCGATGCCGATAGTCGACCTGCGCCTGCGGATACAGGAAGAGGTGGAAGCCAACCCGGCCTTGGAGATTCTCGAGGATGGAACGACCGTCTCCATGGACGAGGTGGAAGGCTCCAAGCCCGACGACTACGATCCCTTCGAGAATAGCTCGGACAAGGGATACGACGACGAAGCCGGGGATGCGAAGCGGCGCTTCATGGAAGGGGCCCTCTCCCGGCCCGAAAGCCTCCACGATCATCTACTCTGGCAACTCCGTCTTCAGCCGATCTCCGAAGAGCAGTTCGACGTCGGAGAGCTGTTGATTCTGAACCTCGACGACAACGGCTTTTACCGGGAGCCCCCGGAGACGGTGGTCCCCGAGGGAATGCGGGAGCATCTCGAGAAGATGATCGGGATGATCCGCACCTTCGACCCGGTTGGAACCTGCGTGGCGGACTACCGAGAGTCGCTGATCGTCCAGTCGCGCCTCGCGGGAATCGCCCCACCTTGGACCGAGGAGATTCTCTCAGACCATTTCGAGGCCCTCGAGCGGGGGCGCCACGCAGAGATCGCGAAGAAGCTCAAGATCGACGAGGAGGATGTCGAGGAGGCCCTCGAGTTTATTCGAGGCCTCACCCCCTTTCCGGGGCGGGAGTTCTCCTCCGATTCGACGACCTACGTCGTTCCGGATCTGCTGGTAAGGGAGAAGGACGGGGAGTTCGTTATCGTCCTGAACGACGAGGAGATCCCGGTTCTCGGGATAGACCCGTTTTTCGACGATATCGCCAAGAAGAAGGCGGCGGAGAGCGAAGCCCCCGAGGCAAAACGATTCGCGAAGGGGCGGGTCAAGGACGCCCGGTGGTTTATCAACAGTATCCACCAACGGAACCAGACGCTCTTCAAGGTTGCCCGGGCGATCGTCCGCTTTCAGGAGGAGTTTTTCCGAAAGGGGCCGAAGTACCTCAAGCCGTTGACCCTCAAGGATGTCGCCGCGGAGGTCGACGTCCACGAGGCGACGGTTTCCCGGATAACGACATCGAAGCATATTCAGACGGAGTGGGGCATTTTCGAGTTGAAGTACTTCTTTTCGAATTCCATTTCCGGTTCCGGTTCAGACGGCTCCCGCTTTTCCAAGGAGGCGGTCAAAGAGATTCTGAAGGAGCTTCTCGAGGAGTACGAGAACGCCGGAGAGAAGCATCTCTCCGACCAGAAGATTTCCGACTTGCTCAAGACACGGGGCATCAGCATTGCGCGACGGACTGTGGCCAAGTACCGGAAGGAACTGGCCATTAGCTCGTCCTACGAACGGTAGCGCCGGGAGGTTTGAATGAATCTACAGATGCAGGCAGTGCACTTCGACATGAAGGATGAGACGCGGGAGTTTATCGAAAAGAAACTCGAGCGGCTCGGGTTCGCCGAGGACCTGATCGTGGACATGGAGTTCAACCTGGTAAAGGACACTCACGAATACGAGCTCGAGTGTTTAGTGCATTTCCGTTGGGGGAAGAAGGTCGCGATCAAACACAAGGCGTACGATCTCCACGAGGGGATCGATGCTCTGATGGATAAGCTGGCCCTGAAGGTTAAGAAAGAAAAGGGCAAGATCAAGGAGCATTAGTGGCACGACTCTCCGACTTCTCGGTCCTCGATCTCCTGGACCTGGACCTAAAGGAGCATAACGCCCTCAATCTGCGGTGTATCGCCGGCCGACCGGGGCTCGCCCGGACCATTGCCGTCCCGGACATAAACCGGCCCGGGCTGGCTCTCAACGGCTTTTTCGACAACTTCGGAAACGACCGGATTCAAATTATCGGGCGGGGGGAAACCGCCTTTCTCCGGAAGCTGCAGGCCGAGGGGAAGCGAGACGCCCTGGAAGAGTTCTTCCGCCGGGATGTCCCCTGCTGCCTCTTTACGCACGGTCTCGACCCCACTCCGGATTTCGTCGAGATCGCCGAGCGGGTAAACTGCCCGATTCTCCAGACCGACCTTCCCTCGTCGGAGCTCTCGACCCGGATCCTCCGGGCCCTGGGCAATGTGTTTGCCGCCCAGGAGACTATCCACGGCGTTCTGGTGGAGGTGTTCGGCATCGGCGTCCTGATCCTCGGGGACAGCGGCGTCGGGAAGAGCGAGGCAGCCCTAGAGCTTATCGAGCGGGGCCATCGTCTGGTAGCCGACGACGCGGTGGAAATCCGGTGTGTCGCGGGAAACATCCTTCTCGGGTCCGGGGCGAACAAGGCCCTGGGTCATCACATGGAAATCCGGGGACTCGGCATCATCAACGTCACCCATCTCTTCGGGGTCGGGGCCATCCGGGACAGCAAGCAAGTGCAACTCGTGGTCGAGCTGGAGCTCTGGGATTCGGCGAAATACTACGACCGCATCGGCGCCGAGGACCGCTACCGCGCAATTCTGGGGGTCAAGGTGCCCTTCTTGCAGGTTCCGGTGAAGCCGGGGCGAAATATTCCCGTTATTATAGAAACCGCAGCAATGAACGAACGACTCAAGAAGATGGGGTATTACTCCGCCCGGGAATTCAACCAGAGCGTCCTCAAATGGCTCGAGAGCGAGAATGCCCGGAGCGCCTACTATCAGCAGCGCCAGTTCAACGACATCAACGACCCAGAGTTCGGCCACGGAGATTAAGAATGACGGAACGGACCGTAACCGTACGGAATCGCGCGGGAATCCACGCCCGGCCGGCGGCGCTCATCGTGCAGACCGCCGGGAAGTTCGAATCGAACATCGTCTTCAAGAAGGACGGAGAAGAGATCAACGCAAAGTCTATCATGGGGATTATCACCCTTGGGGCGAGCTACAATACCGAGCTCCACGTCGCCGCCGACGGTTCGGACGAAGTCGAGGCCCTCGACGAGCTGAACCGCCTGTTCGAAAACCGCTTCGAAGAGGAATAGCGCCCGGCGTATGGGACGAGTCCTGGTAGTCGACGATGAGGAAGGCCTCCGAAGCCTACTTTCCAACATCCTGACCGGCGAGGGGCATACCGTCCTTACCGCCGAAGACGGCGAGGCGGGGCTGCGGCTCTTCGAGCGGGAACGCTTCGATCTGGCGGTCCTCGACGTCCGGCTCCCGGAGAAGGGCGGAATCGACGTCCTCGAAGAGATAAAATCCGACGGGAACGACGTCCCGGTCATCATGATTTCCGGCCACGGAACCATCGACCTGGCGGTCAAGGCCGTCAAGCTCGGCGCCTTCGATTTTCTGCAGAAGCCGTTAAGTATCGAACGGGTCGTTACCGTGGTCCGGAACGCCCTCGAAATACGGCGGCTCCGGACCGAGAACCTGATCCTCAAGAGTCGCCGGCAAACGGAGGACCCCCTCGTCGGCTCCAGTAAGGCGATTCGGAAGATCCGGGAGCTTATCGGTCAGAGCGCCGCCGGTGACTCCCGGGTGTTGATAACCGGGGAGAACGGGACCGGGAAGGAGCTCGTTGCCCGGGAGATCCACGCCAAGAGCAGCCGGTCGGCCCGCCCCTTCGTCGAAGTCAACTGCGCCGCTATCCCGGACAATCTGATCGAGAGCGAGCTCTTCGGCCACGAGCGGGGGGCCTTTACCGGGGCGGTGGCCGGCCGCCGGGGCAAGTTCGAGCTCGCCGACGGGGGTACCCTCTTCTTAGACGAGATCGCAGATATGTCCGCCGGTGCCCAGGCGAAGGTCCTCCGGGCGGTTCAGGAGATGCGTTTCGAGCGAGTAGGGGGAGAGGCCTCGATAAGCGTCGACGTTCGTATTATCGCCGCGACCAACTGGGACATCTCCGAGGCGATTTCCCAGGGCAAGTTTCGGGAGGACCTCTTCTTCCGGCTCAACGTTATCCCGGTTTTCGTCCCGCCCCTCCGGGAACGGCGGGAGGATATTCCCGAGCTGGTGGAGTATTTTCTGCGGAAGTTCTCCCGGCCCCCCGGGGCGCCGCCGAAACAGGTGTCCCCCGAGGGCATGGCGGCGCTCAAGGCCTACGATTGGCCGGGAAACGTCAGAGAATTGAAAAACTTCGTCGAACGGGTTACCATACTCAGTGATGCGGCGGTTCTAGGGGTCTCCTTGGTGGAGTCGTTCCTCGGTGATCTTCCGATACCCGGCCACGCCGACTTTGCCGAGTATCGAGGTTTGGGCCTCAACGAGGCCCGGGAGCTTTTCGAGCGGCGGTTTATCGAAGAGTGCCTTTCGGAGCATAATAACGACATCCGCCGCGCTGCCGAGGCCCTCGGTGTTCATCCGAATAGCCTCCACGGGAGGCTGAGGAAGTATAGAAGTCGATGAAATCCATTACCAAACGACAACAGGAAGTTCTCGACTTCATCAAGTCCTACATCAGCAGCCACCACTTCCCTCCGACAATGCGGGAGATTTCCGATCACTTCGACATCTCGGTCAAAGGCGCCTACGACCACGTAAAGGCCCTCGAGCGGAAGCGCTACATAAACCTCGGCTCCAACCGGTCCCGGACCATCGAGGTCCTCGATGACGACAAAGAGGACGAGCTTCTCGCCATTCCGATTCTCGGAAACGTCGCCGCCGGGAAGCCGCTATTCGCCGAGGAGAACCACGAGGGGGATCTCCGGCTTCCCCAAACCCTGCTCCCCAAGGGTGAGCTCTTTGCGCTCCATGTCCGGGGAGACAGCATGCGGGATGCGGGCATCATGGAAGGGGATATCGCGGTCATCCGGCAACAGGAAGCGGCGAACAACGGCGAGATCGTCGTCGCGGTGGTGGACGAAGCGGTTACCCTGAAGCGATTCTACCGGGAGAAGAACCGCGTAAAGCTCCAGGCTGAGAACCCGGCGTATCCCCCGATCTTTACCCAGGACGTCCGGCTTCTGGGGAAATTGGTACACCTTATCCGCCGGTATGATTGACCCGGTCTACCTCCTCCTGGGGCCGGAATCCGGGGCTAAGTCGGTCTTTGTTCAAGAGATCCGGGAGGGGCTTCAGAAGACCCACGGTAACGACCTCGACGTAACCCGCGCCTTTGCCTCGACCGACGAGTTGAGCGATCTTCTCTCCGCCCTCCGGAGTCCCGGGCTCTTCTCATCTCACATACTGATGATACTCTACCAGGCGGAGGCGGTGTTCAGCGCCAAGGCGCTCTATGACTACATCGCCGACCCATCGGACGGGGCAACCCTCCTGCTTCTCTCGGACGAAACACGAGTTCCCCCAGGCCTGGACAAGATCGCAAAGAAACACCTCTCCGAGAGGGCCCGGAAAATATTCTGGGAGATGTTCGAGGATCAGAAGGAGCGGTGGGTCCACGCCGCCTTTAGCCGGAGAAACCTCCGGGTGGAGGACGACGCCGTCCGGCTGCTTCTGGATCTGGCGGACAACACCACCTCCTCTCTGGAGATGCAGATAGAGCGAATCGCCCGGGCCGTCGACCGGTCGACGACGATTACCGAAGAGATTCTCGAAGAGGTTCTCGACCATACCAAGGAGGAGTCTCCCTTCGGTCTCTTCGACTCGATCGTCGACGACAAGCTTACGAAGGCGTTGGAAGACCTGGAGCGGTTACTCCTTCAGAGTGATACCTCCACGACTCAGATAACCGCCGCTCTCTCCTGGCAGTACCGCCGCCTCGCGCTGATCTCGGACCTCTCTTCCCGGGGTGTCTCCGACAACGAGGCGTTCGGCCAACTCCAGATCCGGGGGAAGCGCAATCAAGCGCTCTTTCGGAAAGCGCTCCACCGCCTTTCGGGGACCCAGATCGACGCCGGCCTCGCGCTGATTCCGGAGTACGAAGCGCGGCTCCGGAGCACCCCGGTGGCCCTCCACCGGGGTCTCCTACAGGAGCTAATCTACCTGCTTCTTCTGCGGCGCCCCGCCAAGGAGATGCTCGCTGAGTCGGTCTATTAGCCGCCGGGCCACCTCCTCCGGGACTCCCGTTCGTTTCGAGACTTCGTCCGGGGGAGCCTCCGCGAGGCTTTCGATCGATTCGTAGGCTTCGACCAGCCGTTTCGCCCGGGCCGGTC
The DNA here is from genome assembly GCA_046541715.1 of Spirochaetaceae bacterium. Lineage (GTDB taxonomy): Bacteria > Spirochaetota > Spirochaetia > DSM-27196 > PWMO01 > CAYPUT01. The sequence continues at coordinate 5,582 of JBKHCS010000090.1, read as the reverse complement.
CGATTCCCGGTACCGAGTTTATCACCGTAAACGAGAGATCCTTGCTGTGTTGCGCCGCCCGGTAGGTCGTCGCGAAGCGGTGCGCTTCGTCCCGGACGTGCTGCAGGAGGCGCAACGGCGGGGAGCCTTCCGGAAGGGTTACCGGTTCCTTCGCCCCCGGGAGAAATATCTCCTCTTCTCTCTTAGCCAGTCCGACGACGGAAATGTCGACGAGGCCCAAGGCCGAAAGAATCTCCGTCGTTGCCGACACCTGCCCCTTTCCGCCGTCGATCAGAATCAGGTCCGGAGACGGGATCTCCCCGTTTACCACCCGGGTGTACCGCCGGGCTACCACCTCCCGCATCGACTCGAAATCGTCGGCCTTCCCCTGAACCGAACGGATCTTGAACCGCCGGTAGTTGTTCTTGTCGGGAACGCCGTTCAGAAAGGAGACCATCGCCGCAACGGTATGGCTCCCGCCCACGTGTGCGATATCGAACCCCTCTATCCGCACCGGCTCCCGCGGCAGCTCGAGAACGCGTTTGAGCTCCCGGACCGCCGGTAGGTTTCCCCGCTCCCGGAGGCGCTTCTCGAGGGAGTACCGGGCGTTCTCCGTCGCAAGCCGGAGGATCGAAACATCCCGGTCGCTCAACGCCGCCTCGACTACGACGGGGATTCTGCGTTCCTCGGCGAAGTAGCGACCGATCTCTTCGGCAAAGTCCGGCAGCGAGAGGAAGAGGCTGCTCGGGAGCGTGCTCTTCTGCCCGTAGTATTGGAGGGCAAACTCTTCGAGGTCCTCGGCGTCTTCGCCTATCGCCGGGGAGGCAAAGGTGTCGGAGCCGACCATCTTCCCTCCACGCATCTGGAGAACGACAAAGACCGCCAGATCTTCCTCCTTCGCCATCGCCAGGTAGTCCCGGGTACTCTCGTCGAAATCGACTACCTGCTGCTCCGCCGAAATCTGCCGGATGGCCCCCAAGAGATCCCGGTAGTCCGCAGCTTTCTCGAAGAGCAACTCCCCCGCCGCGGCGTTCATCTTTGCCTCGAGATCCTCCAGGAGCCCCGTGGTGTCTCCCGACAGTAGCCGGCGGATTCCTTCGACGTGCTCGAGGTACTCCTTCTTGGTCGTCTTTCCGGCGCAGACGGCACTGCAGCGCCCGAGATGGTAGTAGAGGCAAGGATGCTCCCGGGGCTTTACGGGTCCCCGGCACTTCCGTAGCGGGTAGAGACGCTCGATGAGCTCGAGGTAGCGCTCGAGCTTGACGACACTGGTAAAGGGGCCGAAGTATTCCGAGCCGTCCTGAACCATGTTCCGGGTTTTGAAGACCCGGGGATACTCCTCGGCGGTAATCCGGATAACGGGGTAGCTCTTCCCGTCTTTCAGGTTGATGTTGTACCGGGGCTGGTGTTCCTTTATCAGGTTGTTTTCCAGGAGCAGAGCCTCGTACTCGTTCCTGGTTACCACGTACTCGATATGGTGGATCCGTTTCCGCAGGACCGCCGTTTTGGGGTCCTTCTCTCCGGCGAAGTAGGAGCGGACTCGATTCCGGAGATTCTTCGCCTTTCCGACATAGATAACCCGGCCGTTCTTGCTCTTCATGACATAGACGCCCGGAGAAGTCGGTAGGTAAGAGGCGGACTCCTTAACTGTTAGTGCTTCCGTGGGTTCGTTTCCCTGCATCCTTGCCGATAATAAGATAGTTTAGAAGAAGATGAGAGGAAATCCGGTTCTGACCACAGGTCTTATCCTGCTCCTTTTCGCCGGTTCCGCCGTTCCCTCGGCGGCCCAACGCGAGACGATCCGCCTCGGCCTCGACGCCGGGGGATGGGAGCATCTGGATCATGAGTCCCGGAGCAACGTGATGCTCGTTTCGGGGTACCGCGGTTCCCAGGACATCGTAATCGTCCCGGATTCCTACGGCGAAGGGTTCCACACCGACCTACTGCTCTCCTTCGACGATGGCTCGGTCCGGCCCCGGGGGTCCTCGTACGCGGTACGGCAATCCTCCGGGCAACTCACCGAAACCGTCGTTGCCCGGGGCACCGGGGCGCTTGCCCTCGACGCCGGGGGAGATGGGGTTGTGCTCCAGGCGCGGCCCGGGGCGCTCTTCGGACCCAACGCGGTATGGCAGGATACGACGATCGAGTTTTGGCTCTATCCGGCTGCGGCAACCGACGGAGAGATCGTCCTCTCATGGGAGGGGAGCCGGGTGGTTGCCGGAGGGACCGAGCCCCAGAGCGTCTACGTCGATGTGGTCGGTCAGCGGCTCCGGTGGTCCTTCAATGGGCTCTTTGGTCTCCCGTCGACGGAGGCTGACTTTACCTATCGCAACATCGAGTTGACCGGCATTCGCCGCCTGATTCCCCACACCTGGCAGCACCATCTCTTCCGGTACGACGCTACCTCGGGTCTTATGGAATACCTCGTGGACGGCGTCCCGGAGGCTGTCCGGTACGCCACGCCCTCGGGGAGGGAGGAGCCGGAGGTCTATACCGCGGTCGTCGGAGCCGGCGGTCGGGGGCTCCTCCGGGTCGCCCCGAATCTTCGAGGGGTCATCGACGACGTCCGGATCTCCCGGGCCTTCATCTCCCGGGATCCGGTCGATCAACCCCCGGGACGCCGCTATTCTGGAATCCGGGGTACCGCCGAGCTTCGGAATATCGCCCTTGGAGACCGCGGCGGGCGATTGGTGGAAATCGACGTTGGTCGGCGAGGGTCGCCGAACGCGGAGGTCTGGACCTACTATCGTCTCCATGACCTCTCCGGAAGCCCCGGAGGCGAATGGATTCCCTTCGATTCCGGGGAGCCCTTTCCCAGGGATGCTCGGGGGAGGTTCCTCGATATTCGATTCGAGCTCTATCCGGACACCCTCGCCGACGAGAGTCCCCGAATAACCGACGTCGCCGTTGTTTTCGAGCCGGATGAGCCCCCTGCACCGCCCCAGCGGCTCTTTGCCGAATCGGTTTCCGGCGGGGTGCGCCTTTCCTGGAGCCCTACCTACGAAGGCGATGTCGCCGGTTACTTGTTGTTCTATGGGACGACCCCGGGTTCCTACTTCGGCCGGGGCGGTCGATGGGACGACTCGGGGCGCGTCGACTCTCCGATCGACGTTGGCTTGACCCGGGAGGTGACTCTCTCGGGGCTCGAGACCGGGCGGCTCTACTTCTTCGCCGTCGCCGCCTACGACGAATTAGGACGCACCCGCCCCGGCGTGCTATCCTCTGAGGTGAGCGCGCGGCCGATGGCGCCCGCTCGATAACGTTATGGACCCCAAAGAGCTTCTCACAAAGGCGCACCAAGCCTACCGAGTCAAAGACTTCGAAACGGCGGAGTCAATTCTGTCGCGTTATCTCGAATCGTCACCCGAGGATTCGGACGCGTATCTTCTTCTCGGAAGCATCCTGGCGGGGGACAAGCGGTACGACGAGGCGGCCGAGGTCTTCCGGAAGGCGATCTCCTTCGATGCAGGAAACGTGGAGGCCTTTAACAACCTCGGGGTCGTGCTCCGGTTGTCGGGACAGAACGACGCGGCGATCCGGGCGTTTACCCAGGCGCTTTCCCTCGACGGAAGCCGGGCGGATATCCACTACAACCTCGGAAACCTCTATAAGGTCAGCGGGGAGCAGGGAAAGGCGACGGAGCATTACCGGGCGGCCGTTGCCGCGGACCCCGGTGTCTCGATGGCCTACAACAACCTCGGAAACCTCTTCCTTGGGCAGGGGGATGTCGGGGCAGCCGTCGAGGTCTTCCGGGATGGGCTCCAGGTCGATCCGAACCACCCCTCCCTCCACTACAACCTCGGGGTCGCCTACCAATTGCAGGAAATGCCGGAGCAGGCGATCTCCGCCTACGAACAGGCGCTCAGGTCCCGCCCCGGATGGCCGGCCGCCTTGAACAACCTCGGGGTTCTCTACCAGAAAACCAACCACCTTCAGGAGGCGATGCGGGCGTTCTCCGAAGCCGTCAAGACGCAGCCGGACGACGCCACGGCGCTGAACAACCTCGGAACCGTCAAAGCGCTTCTCGGCGATGTCGACGGCGCCGTCGAGGGCTTCCAAAAGAGCCTCCGGGTTACCCCGGAGTACGAGCGCCCGGCGGAAAACCTGGCTCAACTGCTGCAAGCTCACCCGGAGGTCGAGAACGCCTCCCGGATTCTTGATTCCCTCGCGGTCCGGTACCGTCGCAACCAGGTCGTGCAACGGGCCCGGGCGGAGAACGCTCTCGGCCGGGAGGACTATCCAACCGCCGAGGACGCCCTCGAGGTCCTCGTAGACCGGGATTCCAAGGATCGATACGCCCTCAGAATGCTCGGAGTTCTTGCCTACCGGCGGGGAGACACCGGCCGGGCAAAGAAGTTCTTCGGCCGTTTGGAGGCCCTGCATCCCCCGGACCGCTCCTATCGGAAGGACGTCGCCCGGATCCAACTCGAGGCGGGAAAGCACGCGGATGCGTTGGCAACCATCGAAGACTACCTCCGGAGCGAGCCCGAAGATCTCGACGGTTTGGTCTGCCGGGCAGACATACTGATGGAGCAGGAGCATCATCAGGAGGCCCTCGACTTTCTCGGGAAGCTCTCCGAGCGATTTCCCGAGTCTACCCGGGTCTTAAGTCGTATCGCCCGGGTTCACCGCCGAATGGGAGACCGGGAGGAGGCTCTCGATGCGGCCGACCGGCTGATCAGTCTTCAGGGCCACCGGGGGAATGCTGCGGATCTGACGAGCCTGAACGAGAGCCTCCGGTTGTACGAGGAGGCGGTCGAAGCCTTCGAGGACGATCACAGCGAGGTCTGGAAACGGAATCTCGAGCGCCTCGCCGAGTTGGTACAAACCGCGAGCGAAGTCCCTGCGGAGGAGGCTGCGGAAGCCTTGACTCCGGACGAGAGCCCGGAAATCGACGAGGATTCCATCCCCATTCTCGACCTCGGTCCGGTGGAGTTCGCAATAGACGACGCCCTCGAGATCGAAGCGGAGGATCTCGAAGACGACATCATGTGGGAGGGCGAACAGGAGCCCGACTCGATTCTCCGGCAGGCGGAGAGCCTCGGCGGGGGCTACGGCTCCGGGACCGCCCCTCCGGCAGCCCCGGCGGCTCCGGCGGCCCCGGCGGGCCTTTCACCGGAGGCCGCGTGGGCCCCGGCAGCCCCTCCACCTGAGGCCGGCCGGCCTCCGGCACCCGAGCCGTCCTTCGGCCCGGAATCTGCGGCAGCGTCCGGGGCGCCGAAGCCGCAGGCGCCGCCGCCGCCCGCACCTCCGGCATCCGAGCCGGGACCCGGCCCGGGACCCGGCCCCGAGCCGGGACCCGAGGCCCCGGGGCGGCAGTCTGCGCGGGGGGAACCTTGGACCGGGGTCCCGGAAGCCCCTCCCCCGTTTCCCGGCTATCCGGCGTTGCAACCCGTCGCGCCTCAGCCCGCGTTGACCGGCTCCATCAGTATCGTGAGCGGACCGCCGTGGCCGGCGGCCCCTCCGAAAAAGCCTTCCGAGGTGCGGCAGCCCGGGGACCTCTCGGGGTCCGGGGCCCGGGAGGCTGCGACCCCGCCGGTGAATGTCTTCTCCTGGCCGTCGGAGGAGACCGTAGACGAATCGGTTGAAGACACGATAGACGA
>JBKHCS010000089.1:0-12638 GCA_046541715.1 Spirochaetaceae bacterium | reverse complement strand
GCCGAAATGTCGGGTGTGTTCATGACCGGGGATTATAGCCACTCCGCCCCAAGACGCAAAGAGTCGATGGTAGATGCCCGGAGCCATCTCACGTATATTTGCACTGCGTTCTGATTCTGTACTCTAGCGAGGTTTCTGTGATCGATATAACGGTTCACCCTGATGTTCGGCGTAGCAATATCGAGCGCTGTCGCGAGCGCTCAATCCTTCTTCCCACCTTTGCCCAGATGCGTGACCCGTCCCTCGTGCCCCAAAAGGTCCGGGAGCAATTGAGACAGGTCGGGTTGTGGGACGTCGATCCCCTGAATCTCTTTCGCATCACCTGGAAAAACGAACCGGTTGAAAGCGGCGGCACCTTCGGGCCGGTAAACGTCATGGAGCTTCCCTCGTCCCTCACCGGAGTTCCGGCCCGAATCGTTGCCCTGGTTGGGCACTGGTTTCCCACCGGGGCCCATAAGGTCGGCGCCACCTACGGCTGCCTTGCTCCGGAGCTCGCCCGGGGTGGCTTCGACGCCCAAAAGCAGAAGGCGGTCTGGCCCTCGACGGGAAACTACTGCCGGGGTGGTGCCTACAATTCGGCCCTTCTCGGGTGCGATTCGGTGGCGATCCTCCCGGAGGGCATGAGTAGCGAACGTTTCGCCTGGCTCAGGAATATCGCCGGAGAGGTTATCTCCACTCCCGGCACCGAGAGCAACGTCAAGGAGATATTCGACAAGTGCAACGAGATCGACCGCACCAGAGGGGATGAGGTCGTTATCTTCAATCAGTTTTCGGAGCTGGGCAACTACCTCTGGCACTACGAGGTGACCGGGTCGGCCATTGCCGAGGTCCTAGCGCCGATGCTCTCAGAAGGTTCCCGCTTCGCCGGCTACGTGTCGTCCACCGGCTCCGGCGGAACGCTGGCCGCCGGGGACCTTCTAAAGCAGCGCTATCCGACGAGCGTCAACGTTGCCGCCGAGGCGCTGCAATGCCCGACTCTCCTTCGAAACGGATTCGGGGAGCACCGTATCGAGGGCATCGGCGACAAGCATATCCCCTGGATTCACAACGTCCGCAACACCGATATGGTCATCGCCGTCGACGACAACCACTGCATCGACCTCATGCGGGTCTTCAACGAGCCCGCGGGACATCGCTACCTCGAGCGCCTCGGCGTCGACGCGGAAACCATTGCCGCCCTCCCGATGATCGGCATCTCCGGAATCGGCAATATGATCGCCGCAATCAAGACCGCCCGCTATTGGGAGCTCGGCGCAGAGGATATCCTGGTCACGGTATTCACCGACTCCATGCAGCTGTACAACTCCCGGGTCGAGGAAGAACGGGAGCGTCACGGAGATCTCGATGAAATCGGCGCCGCACGGAGGGTGGCCCGGGCCATCGAAGGCCAGTCCATCGACAATACGATAGAGCTTACCTACTACGAGCGACTGCGAATCCACAACCTGAAGTACTACACCTGGATCGAGCAGCAGGGAAAGGACGCCGAGGAGCTCAAGAGCCAGTGGTACGACTCCGAATACTGGCATCGGGTTCAGCAGAGCGTCGGAGCGATCGACGAGCTTATCGAGGCCTTTAACGAAGAGGTGATCGGCTAGGCCTGGACGCCGGCCATGAGGAAGCCGACTCGCTCCACGTCCGCATCGGCACGGTCAAGAACACCGACGATGCGGCCGGCGTAGATTACCGCCACCCGATCTGAGAGCTCACGAATCTCGTCCAAGTCCTCAGAGATCAGGAGGATCGCGGTTCCCGCGTCCCGCTGAGCCAGAAGTCGCCGGTGGATATATTCCGATGCTCCGATATCCACACCTCGGGTCGGCTGAGAGGCAATCAGAACCGTGGGCTTCCGGGATAGCTCTCGGGCGAGAATCAGCTTCTGGATGTTTCCCCCGGAGAGGTTTCTCAGCGGCGTATCGAGGCTCGGCGTCTTGACCGCGTACTCCTCGACAAGGCGGGTGGCGTGTCGCTGCATCTCCCCAAAGCGCAGAAAGAGCCAGCGGCGAAACTGCTCCGACTCGTGGTCTCGGAGGAAGAGATTCTCCTCCACGCTGAACTCCCGGATGGCACCGTCGCGCATCCGTTCCTCCGGGATAAACGAAAGGCCCGCGCGAATCCGGGTGTTTAAGTGGGCATGGGTAAGGTCGGTCCCGAGCACCTCGACGCTCCCGGAGGAAACATCCCGGACACCGGCAAGCGCCTCGGCGAGCTCCCGCTGACCGTTTCCCGAGACGCCTGCGATCCCGAGGATCTCCCCGGTATCGACCCGCAAATCCACCCCCCGGACGATCTCCTCCCCCTGGTCTCCCTGGACGTGAAGATCCCGGACCACGAGGCCGGCCTGTCCCGGCGTCGCTTCCCGGTGGGTCTGGGGCTTGAGCTCTCGTCCCACCATCAGGTTGATAAGCTCCTTCCGGGTAACCTCCGCCGTTCTCCGGGTGCCGACGGTAACACCGTCCCGAAGCACCGTTACGCGGTCGCTTACCTCGAGGACCTCGTGGAGCTTATGGGAGATAAAGAGAAGAGAGTGGCCCTCGGCTACCATTCGCTTTAGGGTGGCAAAGAGATCGCTGACCTCCTGGGGGGTCAGAACCGCCGTGGGCTCATCGAGTATGATGAGGCTCGCCCCGAGATCAAGGGCCTTGAGAATCTCGACGCGTTGCTGCTCTCCGACCGAGAGCTGCCAGATCCGGGCCTCCGGATCGACCTGGAGACCGTAATCTTTGGCCAGGTGCCTGATACGCTCGCTGACGCGGTCGAGGTCGAGACGGATACCCCGGGTGGACCGGCGCCCGAGGGCGACGTTCTCCGCCACCGTCATGGTCGGCACCAGCATGAAGTGCTGGTGGATCATACCGATGCCGGTCCGTATGGCATCCGCCGGGGAGCGAAACAGGACGGGCTCACCGTTGATGCGGATCTCCCCCTCGTCGGGTTGATACATCCCGTAGAGTTGGCGCATCAAGGTACTCTTGCCCGCCCCGTTCTCGCCGAGAATCGCGTGAACTTCGCCGGATCGAACGTCCAGAGAAACGCCGTCGTTGGCGCGGACTCCGGGAAATTGCTTTACGATATCGATCATCTCCATGTGATCGATTCGCGGTGGCTCGCTGTCTCGGCTTCGGTGCTTCATGACTCCCGTCCCGGGTCTAGGGCTCCACGGTTATCGAGCCGTCGATGATACCCTGTATGGCGGCCTCGGCAGCCTGGATGACCTCGGCGGGGATCTCTAACCCATCGTTGTAGGCCATCTTCAGGCCCTCGTTTTCCAGGGTCAGGACGTAGGACTCACCGCCGTAGACGCCGTTCTGGGCGTTCATGATCATCTCTTCCAGCATCATCGACCAGTCGTAGACCTGAGAGGCGACCACCAGTTCCGGAGCTAAAGAGGTCTGCTCCGCCTGGGTACCGAACCAGAGAACCTCTCCGCCTTCCTGGGCCGCGCCGATGGAGCCGACTACCGACTGGGAGGACCCGGTGAGGACGTCGGCGCCGTTGGAGATGTGGGTCTGGGCTGCGGCGGTCATCAGAGCCACGTCGGAGAAGGACCCGGTCCAGGTCTGGGAGACCCGCGCATCCGGGCGGACGGACTCGACACCCTGGACGAAGCCGCTAATGTAGGTCCGGGCATCTCCGACCTCTACGGGTCCGGTAACACCGATGCGCCCGCTTTCGCTCATCAGTCCCGCCATTACGCCGTTGACGTAGCCGCCCTCTTCCGCTGCGGCGGTGTAGGCGTAGACGTTGTCCAGGCCGAAGGTGTTCACATCGGTGCCCCAGGCGAAGGCGGTTTCGGGAAACTCCGGCGCCAGGTCTTCAATGAAGGTGCCGTACTGCGAGCCGTGGGCAATCACCAGGTCGTAGCCCTGGGAGGCGTAGTCGCGCACTGCGGCCGAGGCGTCGGGAACGTTGAACATGTTCTCCGAATACACCAGCTCCAAGGCGCTCTCTCCCCCCATTGTCTCCTGTACCGTAACAAGCGCGGACCACATCGACTGGCTAAAGGCCGTATCGGTGGTGGCGCTCGGCATGACGACGGCCACGCGAAAGGGTTCATCACCTCCGGCACCATCCGTCTCGGCGCCTCCACCTGCGAAGAGCGTAGCGGCGCTCAATACCAGAACCAACGAGGTAACGAGCATTCGTCTGTTCATCTACCTACTCCTTTTTTTCCACAATATTTGCCCCAAGGGCATTGGATACGTGCGTTAGTTCTCCCCCCGGAGAAACGGTTTGTTCAGCGCCGCCGGTCGCCGCCCCCGGTGTACCGTCACCGTAAGGGCAACGATAGTCAGGATGTAGGGCAGCATGTTCGCAAGGCTCGCCGGCATATCGACCCCCAACACCTGGAGCCAGAGCTGAATCGAGTTCGCGACGCTAAAGAGCAACGCCCCGAGCATGACGCCCAGGGGGGTCCAGCCCCCGAAATAGACCAGCGCCACGGCGATAAACCCCTGGCCGGCGGTCAGGTTATCCTGAAAGAGATTGGTCACCGAAATGGAAAGCGAAGCTCCCGCGAGGCCCGCGAGGACCGCCCCGAAGCAAACGCTCGCATAGCGCACCAGGTCTACCTGGACTCCCCGGGAGTCCGCGGCTGCGGGGTTCTGGCCCACCGACTTGATGGTTAAGCCGATGGTTGTCCGTTCCAGGACCCACCATGATACCGGGACCAGGGCAAAGGCTATGTAGACCAGGACGGTGTTGTTGAAGAGTATCGGGCCCAGGATGGGGATATCGGAGAGGATGGGGATAGGCTGTCGCGGGAAACCCCGGATGGTCCGGACGGTACCGACCAGCTGCTTGAAGAGAAGGCTCGACATCCCGAGGCCGAACATCTGCAGGCCGATGCCGCTGACCCCTTGTTCCGCCTTCAGAGTCACGCTGACGAACGACATAATCAGTCCCATCGCCAGGCCTATGAGCATTGCGACAACGACGCCGAGCAGGAGATTGGCCGTGGTCAGGACGGCGTAGAAGGCGCCAAAAGCACTGAGGAGCATAATGCCGTCTACTCCGAGGTTCAGGACGCCGGAGTTCTGGGAGAAGGTTTCCCCGAGGGCTGCGAAGAGCAGGGGCGTAGCCAGGGTGAGCATGGTTGTGAGCATGCCGGTGAGCACCGGGAGGTTGAGGACCTGGTTCACTCACTCGCCTCCAGATTAGTCTCGAGGCTCAACACCTCCAGGCTCGCCCGGGAGCGCGTCTTCTCGATCCGGCGGCGGGTTCCCACGGCGGACCCGGATACAAAGAGCACCACCAACCCCAGGATCGCGTTGACCAAAGCCGATGGTACCTGCACCGCCCGCTGCATCGTATCGGCCCCCACCAGCAAAGCTCCAAAAAAGATCGATGCCGGTATAAGCCCCAGAGGATGGAGCCAGCCGAGGAGAGCGGCGACAATACCTGTAAAACCGTAGCCGCTGGTAAAACCCTCGATGAGCCGGTAGTGGACACCCATTACCTCGACGACGCCCGCCATGCCGGCGAATCCACCGGCCAGGGTCAGGGAGAGCGCCTGGTGGAAAGGTACCCCGATACCGGAGTACCGGGAGGCGTTGGGGTTGAGTCCCGTAGCCCGAATCCGGTAACCGACGGTGGTGCGCCACAGAAGAAAAAAGACGACCACCGCCATGCCCAGCGCCAGGAAGACTCCCGAATGCAGCAGGGTCCGGGGGATTATTCGGGCCAGTCGTGTCTGGGCCGGAAGCCTCGCCGACTGCATCAGAAAGGTTCCCGCCTCGATCCCCTCCGGATCCATCAGGGGCCCCTGCAGCAGAAGGTTCATGAGCTGCAAGGCGATGGAGTTCATCATGATCGTGGTGAGAATCTCGTTGACGTTAAAGCGGGCCTTGAGAATGCCGGGAACAAAGCCCCAGACCGCTCCGCCGACAAAACCGAGCGCGACAAGGGTTGGAATCAGCAACCAGCCGGGCCAGTCCGCGGCACCGAGAGAGAACCAGGCTGCCAGCAGCGCCCCGGAGATCATCTGTCCCGGGCCGCCGATGTTAATGCAGCTTGCCCTAAAGGCGATGCAGATCCCGAGCCCCACAAGCAGGAGCGGGGTTGCCTTTACCAAGGTCTGGGTGACGCCGAAGGTCGTGCCCAGGGCGCCGCGGAGCATGGCCGCGTAGGCCTCCAGGGGATTAGCCTGGAGGAGAAGCAGGAAGAAGGCGCTGATGATGAGTGCCGCGACAACCCCGGTTGCGGGAACGGCGAAACGAATGCCCAGCTCTTTCCAGTCGTGTCGCGTGAGTCTCACAATTACTCCTTATAGCAAGTGCCGTACCAATCGCACTGCCGGCGATTGGCTATCTAAGTCACTACCGTACATAGAGATAACGTGTCAATCGGGTCATTATGCAGGGCACCCCTCGCCAAGCCCCCCAAATTCCTACATCTTCGTAGCATTTTGAGCGCCATGCTACGTATCCGTACCGGATTGGTCCATCGGGAGCGTGTCCGGGTATACTCCCGTGGCATCGTGGATTGCCGCGGCAATTGCCGGGGCCGCCGGGTTCAGGGGAATCTCGCCGATCCCCTTCGCGCCGAATGGGCCGTTGGGATCCGCCGCCTCGACGATAAAGCTCGTCAGACGCGGCGAGTCCGAGAAACGTGGGAGCCGCAGGGAGTCCAATGTCGTGGTGGCACGGCCGTTCCGTCCGGACTCGAAGCGCTCCCGGACACCGAAGCCGTAGCCCATAACCGCGGCCCCCTCCACCTGCCCGAGGACATTCCCGGGGTGGAGAGCCCGCCCCACATCCTGGGCCGTGATCAGCCGCAGCACCCGCAAGCTCGTCCCATCCGGCGCAACCTCGACGATCGCAGCCATACTCGTAAAGCAGTAGGCAAAGTGGATCGGATAACCGTCCTCTGCGGGAGGCGCCTGATCGTCGACGAACTCGGGCAGCGCCACCGTTGCCGGCGGCCGGTAACGGTATTCGAAGCGCAGCGTGTGCCCCGGCTGGAGTTCCCCGGCGGCGGCCTGGAGCCCTCGGTCGCCGATCGCCTGCCCCAGGCGCCGGGCGGCGCCGGCCACGGCGTTGCCGGTAATGAAGGTTTGCCGGGAAGCGGTTGTCATGCCTCCGTCGGGACAGCGCTCGGTGTCGCTGGAGATAACCTCGACGAGCTCGTAGGGCACCGAAAGGGTGTCCGCGGCAATCTGGGCCATGACGGTGTCCGAGCCCTGGCCCATGTCGGTGGCCCCGACGTAGACCGCGACCGTGCCGTTGTCCCGGAGCTCCACCGTCGCCGACGCTTCGTCGGGAAGCCCCTTCCCGATGCCGACGTTCTTGTAAGCTCCGGCGAACCCGATGCCGATGCGCTTCCCGGGAGCTGGTTTAAGCTCCTTCCTGACTCGCTCCAACTCTTCGGCGACCCGTTCGATGGTTTCCGGGTAGCCTACGCCCTCCCCGAGGCGGTGCCCCGTCGCCGTAACCTTCCCGGTGGCCAGGGCGTTCCGCCGGCGCAGATCGATGGGGTCGATGCCCAGGCGCCGGGCGATCTTGTCCATCTGCACCTCGACGGCGAAGCTGATCTGAGTGCTCCCAAAGCCGCGAAAGGCACCGGAGGGATTGGTGTTCGTATAGACACCGATGGACTCCACGTCCGCAGAGGGCACCTCGTAAGGACCCCCGGCCATAACCGCCGTCCGGAAGACAACGGGCTTGGTAAGGGAGAGATAGGCCCCGGCGTCGCAGACCGTCCGGGTCCGAACCGCCAGGAGGGTCCCGTCTGCCTTGACCGCATGGGCGATCCGGATCCGGGAGGGATGACGTTTGGTGCTTATGCGGATGGAAGAAGCTCGGTCCAGAGTTACCGTTACCGGCACCCCGAGGAGGTGCGCCGCCAGGGCGGCGTGTATCTGGACGGTCGGCTCCTCCTTCCCCCCGAAGCCGCCCCCTGCCGGGGTGTAGACCACCCGGACCGCCTCCTCCTCCAGGGCAAGGGAGGCGGCGATCATCGCGCGAAAGGCGCCGGAACCCTGGTTTGCGGTGTAGACCGTGACCCGCGGCGCCTCACCGGGGATGGCCAGGCAACTCTCGGGCTCCAGGTAGGCGTGCTCCACCCCTTGGGTCTGGTACTCCCCCTCGACAACGAGGTCCGCCTCGGCAAAGGCCCGGTCCGGGTCCCCCCGTTTGAAGCGCACGGTCTCCGCCACGTTGCCGCCGTCGTGGAGCACCGGCGCTCCGTCTGCAAGGGCCTCTTCCGGGTTGTGGAGAACAGGAAGGCTCTCGTACTCGGCGCGAACCTTCCGGGCCGCCCTTCGGGCCGCCGCTTCGGTCTCCGCCACGACAAAGGCAATCGGCTCGCCGCGGTAGCGAACCACTGTATCCGCTAAGACCGGCTGGTGGGAGAGGAAGAGGCCGAAGGCGTTTCGGCCGGGAATATCCCCGGCGGTCAGCACACGCACGACGCCCTCGACGGCGTGCGCCTCTGTGGTATCGACCTTCAACAGCCGGGCGTGGTCTTCCTCGCTAAAGGCCAGGGCGCCGTAGAGCATGCCATCGGCCCGGTAGTCCGCGGCAAAAACCCGGGCGCCGGTCACCTTGGCCCGGGCATCCACCCGCTCCACCGAGGTTCCCACCGCGGGGGCCGATCCCCGGCCGGGGCCCGATTCCCCGCGGGGGCCCGATTCCGGGGCGGACCCCGGGCCGCGTCCCGGAGCCTCACCGCGCATCACTGCTGCGGCTCTTTGCACCGCCCGGACGATAGAAGCGTAGCCGGTGCAGCGGCAGAGATTGGCATCCAGGGCATCGCGAATGGCGTCCTCGTCGGGGTCCGGGTCGGCGGCGAGAAGGCCCCGGGCCGCCATAATCATTCCCGGGGTGCAGAAGCCGCACTGGACGGCTCCCTCATCGATAAAGGCCTGCTGCAGGGGGTGGAGGTGGCCGTCTCGGCTCATCCCCTCGATGGTCTCCACCTCGGCGCCTTCGAGATCCGCCAGACGGGTGATGCAGGCCCGCCGTAGCTCTCCGTTGACGAGAACCGAGCAGCTTCCGCACTGGCCGACGCCGCACCCGTTCTTCGTTCCGACGAGGCCGAGCTCCTCTCGAAGGTAGGTGATGAGCTTCGCACCGCGTCCTGCTACAACGTGGTGCCGTTCTCCGTTGACGGTGAGGGAAATGGAGCCGCCCATATCGACTATTCCGGCAGGTGGTAGGGAAGCTCGGCGTAGAAGGCCGCTGCCACCGGCAGATCGGATATCCGCAGCCGCTCGTTAGGGGCGTGGGCCTGGTCCTCGTCTCCCGGGCCGAAACCGATGAGGGGAACCCCGTGCATGCCACAGATGGAGACCCCGTTGGTAGAAAAGGTCCACTTGTCTACAACCGGCTCGGAGCCGTAGAGCGCCTGGTAGGCCGAGACGCCGGAACGCACCAGGGGATGGTCTCCGGGGATTTTCCAGGTGGGGAAATAGAGCTCCTGGCCGTAGGTTGTGCCCTTCCAGCTGGTGTTCTCGTAGTGAGGGACCTCTAGGGAATCGATCTCTCCGCCCCCGGCCTTCATCACCTCTTCGAGGGCGCTCTCTTTGGTCTCTCCCCAGGTCAGGCGCCGGTCTAAGTAGAGCTCGGCGAGGTCCGGTACCGCGCACTGCGACGGGCCGTGGGCGTGGACCTGGCTGACTACGACGGTGCCCTTGCCGAGAAACGCGTCGGAGTCGGGCTTGAGGTTTTCGTTCAACTTTTCCAGGGCCAGGGCCGTTCGGGCCGCCTTGTACCCGGCGTTATCCCCCCGCTCCGGGGCGCTGCCGTGGCTCGAGACACCCTTGAAGCCCACCTTTATCTCCATCCGGCCCCGCTGCCCTCGGTAGAGGCGGCAGCTCGTGGGCTCGGTGGATACGGCAAAAGTCGGTCGGAGCTTCTCCTCTTCGATGATGTAGCGCCAGCACATGCCGTCGCAGTCCTCTTCGAAGACGGTAAAGGTAAAGTAGACGGCGTAAGGGCCGGTGTAGCCGATTTCCTTGAGAATACGCCCTGCGGTGATCATCGAGGCAACGCCGCCCTTTTGGTCCGAGGCGCCCCGGCCGTGGAGCCGGCCGTCCTCGACTTCGCCGGAAAAGGGATCCCGCTTCCACTGGGAGGGGTCGCCGACCTGGACGGTATCTACGTGGCCGTCGAAGGCGATGGACCGCTCCCCCTCGCCGATGCGGCATATCAGGTTTCCGAGCCCGTCGTAGCGCACTTCATCGAATCCGTAGCCCCGGCAGAGCTCCTCGATGACCTTAAGAACATCCCCCTCTTCCCCGCCGTAGGACCGGGTCCGGACCAGCCGGGACAGGTTCTTCGTCGTGTCCTCGGCGTATGCCTCGGCTCTCTTTCGGATTTCATCCGACTGCTGCATTCCTTTTGCTCCTTCTGTCTATTCCGTCATTCGTTCCCACAGATCCGCCGCCACTTCCCGGGCTTTGGCGTACACTCCCGCTACGTCGAAGGGGAAGCGTCTGTCGGCGTAGACAATCCGGCCGTCGATCACCACCGTGTCTACGTCGGCACTCTTCATCGCAAAGGCGATATGCCCTGCAAGGTTCTCGGGAACCAGGGGAGTAGGGCTCCGGTAGTCGAGGATTACCAGGTCGGCAACCGCCCCGACGTCCAGTGTTCCAACCGGTGCCCCGAAGTGCCGGGAGGCCATGCGATGTCCCCCGGAAAGACCGCCTACCACCTCAGCGATGTCGAGGGCCCCACCGGCATCCCGGTGCTTGAACCAGGCGACTGATGCCTCTTCGAACATATCGCCGGTAATGCCGTCGGTTCCGAGGGCCCAACTTTCGAACTCTCCAAGATGGCCGTTGTAGCCGACCCCATTGTTCATATTCGACCGCGTATTGTGAACCAAGAACGCGCCGGCTGCGTTGATCGCCTTCCGGTCCTCCCCGGAGAGATGGATACCGTGGGCCAGGATGCTCTTTTCGCTCAAGAGGCCATGGGCCGTCAGGCGGTCGGTCAGGGCGCAGCCGTACTCCCGGCGGCAGGTGGCCTCATCCACCGGGTCCTCGCCGATGTGGATGTGAATTCCCAGCTTGGTGGAATCGCAGAGGGCTCCGAGGCGGGCGAGGGTTTCGTCCCCCAGGGTAAAGAGGGCGTGGGCACCGATTGCCGCCGAGAGCATCGGCGCCGGGCGGCCGGCTTCGGCAGCCGTTTTCGCCTCGGCGGCGGCCACTGCCGCGAAGGCTTCGTTCTCCGCCAGAGCCTCGTCCCGGAGGGCGGGGCCATCGCGGTCGGAGGTCTCGTAGCAGAGAAGCCCCCGGAGCCCGACTCGCCGGAGCTCTTCGGCGATGATGTCCAGGGAACCCCGGACGTGTCCCGCCGAGGCGTGGTGGTCGACGATGGTTGTGGTCCCCGCCGCCACCGCTTCCAGAACGTTGATCGCCGCCGACGCCCGAATGGCCTCGGCGTTTAGGGAGCGATCGAGGCGCCACCAGAGCTTTTCGAGGATCGCCGGAAAGTCGGGCATCGGCCCGAGGGGCACCGTGATACCCCGAGCCAACCCGGAATAAAAGTGCGTGTGGGCGCAGACCAGCCCCGGCATAACGACCCGCCCGGCGGCGTCCACACGCTCCACCGAGGCGGCGCCACGGTCCGTCGCCCGCTTCCCGGCCCAGGGCCCGACGTCGACGATGGCGCCGTTGTCGCAGACGACGTCACACCGTTCGAATACCGCCGCCGGGGCAAGCTGAACTGCCGTGGCATTCTCGATGATCAGCATCACGATCCTCCCGGGAGTAGGTGGGCGTAGTCGGTCAGAATCCGTTCGATCAGGCGGCCGACGCCCCCGGGGGCTCCTTCGGGGCCGCTGCCGCCGTCCCGGAGCCCGGCTACCGGATCCCGGCGCATCACTCGCCGGACCTCCCCTTCGAAGACCGAACGAAGGTGGATCTCCTCGCCGTCGACGAAGAAGCCCGGGGCCGGCGAGGCGTTAAGCGCCCGGAGCGAAGAAAAAATCGTGAGCTTCTCTCGATACGGCCTCGCGCCGTAGGGGCAGAAGGTGGCGCAGTTTCCGCAGTCGTTACACCAGTCGTCGATGTGCACTACCTGATACCGGTCTCGAAACCCGTCTTCAGGAAGCACCTCGACGGCGGTGTTTGCGCGGTTGGGGCAGACCTGGACACACTTCAAACAGACGGCGTCGCATTCCAGACAGCGGGAGAACTCGATCTCCGCGACCTCGTCGTCCGAAGCTCTCCCGGGCCTGATATGCCGGCCGGCCTTCCGGCGAATCTCACGCCCCCGGTCTGCCGCAGCGGCCCTCCGACGGGCGTCCCGGGGGGAGCCGCCGGCGGGAGCAGCACCCGCCGTGGGAGCCGGTCCTGGGGGCCCGGGGGCCAAAACCGAGGCTTCCTCCACCATACGCTTTCCGGCAGCGATAATCTCTACGATCCGGGGACGCGGCGGGGGTGCCTCCTGCCGGATAACGATCCCGGCGGCGGCCTCGGCGGAAATTCCTGGGGCGGTCCCCGGATGCCCCGAGGCAAAGCGCACCCCCGCCGCGGCGATCCGTTCCAGGTCCGCGCTGATTCCTCCCTCGGGTATCCGATAGCCCTCGAGCTCCGATTCGATCCGCGCCGCGACGTTCTCGAGAGGCTCGAACACCGTCACGTCGCGTCCGGCCCGGGCGTGAAAGTAGGCGGCACTCATTCCCTGGAT